>NZ_JAFAUS010000386.1 GCF_019243155.1 Mycobacterium sp. | reverse complement strand
CCGACGAAGACTACGAATACGAGCCCGTCACAGGTGCATTCGCCGGTATCCCGATCAGCGAGTTCATGTGGGCCCGCCAGCGCGGCCGGCGCATGGTGCTGATCTGGGTAGCGCTCGTGCTGGCGCTCACCGGGCTGGTCGCGACCGCCGCATGGACGGTCGGCAGCAACCTGACGGGGCTGCTCTAGTCGCCTCTAGTCGCCGTGGCGATCGCGAGCGCGGCGGAGCCGGGCGAGGCGGGTCGCCACCCTAGTCCCGAAGCATCTCCGCGACCAGGAACGCCAGTTCCAGCGACTGTTGGGTGTTCAGCCGCGGATCACACGCCGTCTCGTAGCGGCCCACCAGGTCCGTGTCCGAAATGTCTTGCGCGCCACCGAGGCATTCGGTGACGTTCTCGCCGGTGATCTCGACGTGGATGCCGCCGGGATGCGTGCCCAACGCGCGGTGCACCTCGAAGAAGCCTTGCACCTCGTCGACGATTCGGTCGAAGTGCCGGGTCTTGTAGCCGTTCGACGACTCGTGGGTGTTGCCGTGCATGGGGTCGCACTGCCACACCACCTGATGACCGGTGGCCTGGACCTTTTCGACGATGGGCGGCAGCAGGTCGCGCACCTTGTTGTTGCCCATCCTGCTCACCAGCGTCAGCCGGCCGGCCTTGTTGTGCGGGTCGAGCCGCTCGACGTATTCGACGGCCAGCTCCGGAGTGATCGTGGGGCCGATCTTGACGCCGATCGGGTTGGCGATCACCTCCGCGAACGCGACGTGCGCGCCGTCGAGCTGACGCGTCCGCTCGCCGATCCACACGGTGTGCGCCGACAGGTCGAACAGCTGCGGCTCGCCCTCATCGCTGTGCGACAGCCGCAGCATGGCCCGCTCGTAGTCGAGCACCAAAGCCTCATGGCTGGCGTAGATTTCGGCGGTCTGCAGGTTGCGGTCCGCCACGCCGCACGCGCTCATGAACCGCAGGCCGCGGTCGATCTCGGTGGCCAGCGCCTCGTACCGGGCACCCGCCGGTGAGGTCCGCACGAATTCCCGGTTCCAGTCGTGGACCAGGTGCAGCGAAGCCAGCCCCGACGACGTCAGCGCGCGCACCAGATTCATGGCCGCGCTGGCGTTGGCGTAGGCGCGCACCAGCCGCGACGCGTCGTGCTCGCGCACGGCGGCGTCCGGGGCGAAGCCGTTGATCATGTCGCCGCGGTAGGACTTCAGCCCCAGCGCGTCGATGTCCGCCGAGCGCGGTTTGGCGTACTGACCGGCGATGCGGGCCACCTTGACCACCGGCATGCTGGCGCCGTAGGTCAGCACCACGGCCATCTGCAGCAGAGCGCGGATGTTGCCCCGGATGTGGGGTTCGGTGTTCTCGGTGAAGGTCTCCGCACAGTCGCCGCCCTGCAGCAGAAAAGCCTCGCCCTTGGCGACCTGAGCCAGGTGTTCTTGCAGCCGCAGGATTTCCGACGGCACCGTCACCGGCGGCACGCTTTCCAGAACCGTCCGCATCGCAGCCGCTTGTTCGGAGGGCCAACTGGGCTGCTGAGCAGCCGGTTTGGCCAGCGCGGCGTCCAGCCGGGCCCGCAGATCGGCGGGCAGCGGCGGCAGGTCCGGCAGCTGGTCGATCGGAATGTCGACGGTCCAGTTCATCGCACCATGGTAACCGGGCTCAGGCCCCCGCCTGATCATGGCTGATCAGGGCGAACGCCGCCCAGACGGTGCTCAGGCGCCCGCACCCCGCTCTCCGGAGGTGATCAGCCGAAATCGGCGCAGCTGGTCCCGTGCGTCGACCAGGGCGTCGTGGGCATCTTTGGGCCGCGGCGGCATGCGCGGGGATCCGTGCTCCTCCCACAGCTGGCGCAATTCCCTCGTGAAGCGGGGTATCGCATGCGGCAGGGCCGGCATCGCGCCCCACAACTGGCATAGCGCGACGTGGTCGTATGCCGCCACCCAGGCCCAGAGCTCGATCGGCTCGGCGCCGTTCACCCCGAAGAACTCCTCGAGGTCCTGACGGATCCGCTGACGCGAGCGCCACAGCGGCGACGACGGGGACGGCAGCTTGGGCAGCACGTTGGCCCGCACCCAGCTGCCGGCGCGCTCGGGGTCGAACTCGGTGGACACTGCGTAGTACTCGCGACCGTCCTCGGCGACCACCCCGATCGAGATCAGCTCGATGGTGCGGCCGTCCTCGATGAATTCGGTGTCGTAGAAGTACCGCACCGGAGAGAGCCTAGACCGGCGACGACGAGCGCCGACACGGCGCGAGTACGGAGCCGGTCCATCGATGTAATGGGGCTACACGCGGCTGATCGGGCCGATCAGAATGGGCTCGGTCCCCTCCGGCGGCGGTGCGGGATGCACGTCGTGGTCGAGTTGCGCATCGACCGCGCGTTCGTCGGGCACGCTCGGGGTGCCGGCGATCGCGCACTGCAGCCACAGCTTGGCCCGCACTACCGGGCGGCGCAGCAGGCGTTCGCGCTGCAGCGCGCGTCGCATCTTGTCCGGCTGGGTGCTGTAGCGCCACCGCGCCCATGGGGCGTGCGGACGCGACAACCGGATCGCGCCGATGACCAGCAGCACGACGATGAACATGCCTAGCAAACCGGTCCACACCTTGCCCTTGAGTACCACCACGACGGCCAGCGGCAACGTCAGCACCATTCCCCCGGCCACCACTGCCCGCAGCGCCAGCGAGTCGGTGCCGTCCCAGATCGGCAGGAAAAACATCAGCGGGTGCAGCCCCATGATCAACAGCCCGGCCACCGCCACCGCGGCGAAGACGGCATCCACCGACGTGCGGCCGTCTTCTTCCCAGTAGACGTCGGACAGGTGCAGGATCAACGCGTACTCGTCCAGCACCAGGGCGGCGCCGATCCCGAAAAGCGTTGCAGATAAGGTGAATTCGGGCTCTTGTCCGTTGACGGCCAGGGTCACCAGCGTCAGCCCTGAGAGCATGACCAGGACGACGCCGAAGGTCACATGGTGGATGTGCACGCCCCCGATGTGGACGTTGCGAGGCTGCCACCAACGAGTCGGACGACCGGCCGCGCTGCGATGACGGATGACGCGCACGAACGTTCGGGTGACGAAAAAGGTCAGGATGAAAGCGGTCAGGCAGCACAGCAAAGGCAGCCGGCCACGGTCGACGATGTCGTGAGCGAACCAACTCGTAAGCCTTGGTACGAACCAGTGGAGCACACTTGAAACCTACGCCAGTGTGCGCCGACACCTCGGGAGCCGCGCTGCAGCACCGGAGAAGACATCGGCACCGATTACGCTGTTGTCCGAAATGACTAGTTCGCAGACGCCCGGCGTGGGCTTCCCTAGCAGGAATGGCCCCCTCCGGGCGTTGCTGTGGCTCCTGCTTTGGGCGGTGGCCGTGGCCGGGCTCGGATACATGGCGTGGTACCTGTTCGCGCAGACGCCGTACCGCATCGACATCGACATCTATCAGATGGGCGGTCAGGCCTGGCTGGACGGGCATCCGCTGTACGGCAACACCATGTTCCACACGCCGATCGGGCTGGATCTGCCGTTCACCTATCCCCCGCTGGCGGCCGTCGTCTTCTGCCCGTTCTCCTGGTTGCACATGCCGGCCGCCAGCATCGCGATCACGCTGCTGACCTCGGTGTTGCTGATCGTGTCCGTCACGATCGTGCTGACCCGCCTAGACGTCTGGGAGACCTCGGCAAGGCTGGCCGGCCCGGCCTGGTTGCGCCGGTTGTGGCTGGCCATAGTCATCGTGGTGCCGGCAACGCTCTGGATGGAACCGATCAACTCCAACTTCGCCTTCGGCCAGATCAATGTCGTGCTGATGACCTTGGTGATCGCCGACTGCATGCCGCGCCGGACGCGCTGGCCTCGCGGGGTGCTGCTGGGCCTGGGAATCGCGCTCAAACTAACCCCCGCGGTCTTCCTGCTCTACTTCGTGCTGCGCCGGGACAACCGGTCGGCGCTGACCGCGATGGGCTCTTTCGTGGCCGCGACGCTGTTGGGCTTCGTGCTGGCATGGCACGACTCCTGGCAGTACTGGACTGAAACGGTGCACCACACCGATCGGATCGGCGGCGCGGCGCTGAACACCGACCAGAACATTGCGGGCGCCCTGGCCCGGGCCGGCCTCGGCGAGCAGCCACGCTTCGTGCTGTGGGTGGCCGGGAGCGTGGCGGTGCTGGCGCTCACCGTTTGGGCGATGCGCCGCGTGCTGCGCGCCGGCGAGCCGATGCTCGCGATCATCTGTGTCGCGCTGTTCGGCTTGGTCGTCTCACCGGTGTCCTGGTCACACCACTGGGTGTGGGCGCTGCCGGCGATCCTGGTGACGGCGATAGTGGCCTGGCGGCGTCGCAACTCCGCCCTGGCCGTGCTTAGCGTCGTCGGGGTGGCGCTGATGCGCTGGACGCCCATCGACCTGCTGCCGAAGTATCACGAGTCGACGGCGAACTGGTGGCGCCAACTAATCGGGATGTCCTACGTCTGGTGGGCGCTGGCGCTGATCATCACGGTCGGCGCCACGGTCACTGCCCGCGGAACGTCGCGGGAGTCGCAGCCCCAGCAGCTGACGCCGGTGACGGCCGTCGGCTGACCGGCGCTAGCCGGCTGCGGTCTCGGGGATCCGGTCGGCCTGTCCGCTCGTCGGCTGGGCGCCGTTGCCACGTTCCTTGAGGGTTGCGGCGTAGATGTCGACGTACTCCTGACCGGACAGCTCCATCAGCTCGTAGATCACTTCGTCAATGACGGCCCGCTCGATGAAGCGGTTGCCGGCCATCCCCTCGAATCGCGAGAAGTCCATCGGCTTGCCGAAGCGGACGGTGACCCGACCGAACCGCAACATGCTGGTGCCGGGCGGATTGACGACATTGGTGCCGATCATCGCGACCGGAATCACCGGGACCCCGGTCTGCAGCGCAAGTCGCGCGAGCCCCGTCTTGCCCTTGTACAGCCGGCCGTCGGGCGAGCGGGTGCCTTCGGGGTACATCCCCAGCAACTTGCCCTGATGCAGCACCTGCTCCGCGGTGTTCAGCGCGGCCTGCGCGCTGTCGGCATCGGTGCGGTCGATCGGAACCTGGCCGACGGCGTTAAAGAACCACCGCTGAAACCAGCCCTTTAAACCCGTGCCAGTGAAATATTCTGACTTCGCCAGAAACGTGATCCGGCGTCGCACCACCAGCGGGAGGTAGAAGCTGTCCATCACCGCCAGGTGGTTACTGGCCAGTATCACCGGTCCGGAACTTGGAATGTGTTCCAGCCCTTCGACTTTCGGTCGACCGAGCAGGGACAGCAGCGGGCCCAGCAGAATGTATTTGAAAAGCCAATACGCCATGGCCCTCCCTCTCGCCCGCACCAATGATGTTCGCGGCCAACTGTACCCATCCGTGACGGAAGGGACCACCTTCGCGAGGGCGGGTCACTCCTCGACTGTGACCGGGATGTGCTGATAGCGCGTCTTCGTTGCGGCCTCCCCCGCGCCCGTGTCGCCGCCGCCACCGCCCGGGGGGCCGCCGTCGGGCGGATCCGGTGTCGGTTTGGCTGACCGGTCGATGTCGGCGACGATGTCGCGTATCACGTCGAGCAGGGCGATGCTGTGATCGGCGATGATCGTCAGCAACGGGTGCTGATCTCCGGTCGCCAAGGCGGCCAGCGCGCATACCGGGCACCACACCTGCTGGCACTTGCCGGTCCCGGGTCCCCCGCCGGCCGTCAGCGCAGCCGCCGCACGCACGGCGGGGTCGATTCCGTCCAGGATCGCCTGGGCGAGCCTGCGCAGCTCCGGACCGATATCGGAATGCGCCCCACTCATCTAGGCCACACCTCCGGATCTGGTCTGAAACGCACGGTCAGCTCGCTACCCCGCAGGTGTGCGTCCAGCACCGTGCAACGCCGAAGTACGGATGCTAGCCGAACCCGGCGCCGGGATCCGCCCGCGCTGACGATCAGGTCGTCATCGACGCGCCCCAGCGTCAGCGCCGACTTGTCGAGCTGCGGCAGCGCCAGCCGCATCCGGTAGATCGCGTCGACCCCGGTTCCGGACTCCAAGTCCACGATCGGCCGCAGCGGCCCGGGCGGCGCGGTCCCACCCCGACGGCGCGCGCTGTCGAGCAGTGCACCCAGCGCCTTGGCGCCGATCGGTTCGCCGGCCAGATGCGGGGTCAACACCAGCGCCACCTCGCCGATGGTGGCGTCGAGTTCGTCGAGAACACCGCGTTGTTCGGAGATGCGTTCGGTGTACCAGTAAAAGGCCGGGTGCTGGGGAAGATTGCGGTACTCGTATGACTCGTCTTCGACCAGAACCTGGTTGACGATCAACTCCTCGACGCGCACACCCATCAACGCCAGCGAGCCCAGCGTCCGCACGGCCTCGGCGGCGACCACCCGCTCGGGGGTCAGCACCAGATGCGCGCTGACCAGTTCGCCGTCGGTCAGCAGTCCGCTGAGCCGCTCGACGCTGCCGCTGATGCGCTCGAGCAACTCGACCATCGCCGCCGAGCGGGCGTCGTCGGCGGTGAGCGACAACCTGCGATGCCGCGGCCACGCGCGCTCCACGTAGAGGCCGAAGGTCGCGGGCAACGTCAACATCCGCAGCGCGTCGGCGGTAGAGGCGCAGTCGACGACGACGCGGTCCCATCGCCCGGAGTCGGCCAGCTCGCCGACGGCGTACAGGCCGAGCACTTCCTGAACACCCGGCAGCGCCGAAAGTTCTTCGGGTGCAATGGTACTCAGCTCGGAATCGGCGAACCGCCGATCCAGTGTTTCGACGACGTCACGCCAGCGCACCTCGAGCAGGGCCAGGGTGTCCAACGCCAGCGCGTCCAGGAAGCCGCCACCCGCCTCCGCTTGGCCGGTTTCGAGATCGGCGAGCACCCGAACCAGCTCATCCTGGCTCGGCGGGACGGGGATACCCAGCACGTCGCCCAAAGAGTGCGCCTGGTCGGTGGACACCACAAGGACCCGCTGTCCCGCGCTTGCGGCGCCGACCGCGGTCGCAGCGGCCAGGGTGGATTTACCTACCCCGCCTTTGCCAACGAAAAGACTGATCCGGGCCGGGGTGGGTGCCCTGAATGCAGCGGACTCACTCAGCCTCGACTCGTTTCTTGAGATCCTTCAAAGCGGTGTCGATCAACCGGCGCTCGGCCTTGCGCTTGAGCAGACCAAGCATCGGGACGGCGAGGTCGACGGCGAGCTCGTAGGTGACTTCGGTGCCAGATCCCTTGGGCGCCAAGCGGTATGAGCCTTCGAGGGAACGGAGCAGCGAGCTGGAGGTCAATGTCCAGCTGACCGATTGCCGATCCGCCGGCCACGTGTAGGCCATGACCATCGTGTCCTTGAGGACCGCGGCGTCGAGCACCAGACGCGCAATCTTCGGGTTGCCGTCGGCGTCCTTCTCCTGGACCTCGGCCTCCTTGTACTCCGAGATCCATTCCGGATAGGAATCGATGTCCGCGATCACCTGCATCACGGTTTCCGGGTCGGCTTCGATGTAGATGGTTTGCGTCGTTTTCTCCGCCACCTGGTTGCTGCCCTTTCTTCCGCAAGCGGGTCGACCCCGGCTCCGGGAATTCTTCTGCTACGGGACCAACCGCGGGCCTCCGGTCCGAAACGCTACTCTCCGCGCAGACCTGACCCGGCTAAACTACCGGAGAAACCCCGACGGGACGTGACCGTTCCACCGTCGCCTTCACCTCGAACGCCATTTTCTTACCGGCCACTCGGCGGCGATGCGTCATCTTCGGCAAATTCAACTTGGCCAGCTGCCAGGCCGCGACACCCGTCGGCTCGGCGTGCAGGAAGTAGTGCAGCACCACCCCGTCCAGCGACGGTTCCAGCCAAATCTCCATGGTGCCGGTCAGCGCGCCGGTGACCGCCCAGCGGATGCCTTTGTCGGCACGGTCCTCGATGACTTGCAGGCGCAGATCCGGCCACCAGCGACGCCAGCTGGACTGATCGCCGATCGCGGCGGCGACCCGCGCACCGCCGGCGGCGAGAAACGTCTGATCCGCGATCTGGATGCTGTTCACGGATCTCAGCTTCACACACCGGGCTCGCACCGCCATCGGCGAGGGCGGGTCAATCCGCCGGTTGCGCTCGCAATCGAGGCGCCCGTCCAACCGACCCGCCCCGTGCTGCGCGAATGCTCGATTAGGCTGGTGTTCAGCAAGCCGGCTCCTTTTAGAATTGTCACTAGATCAATCGAGGTCACAAGAGTGCGTGAGTACAGCGTCCCCGCCCGCTTCTCTGTCGACGAGCACGACAACATCGCGGCCATGGTGTTCGAACACGAGCGCAACGATCCCGACTTCGTCATCTACCAACGCCAGGTGGACGGCGAGTGGACCGACGTCACGTGCGCCGAAGCGGCAGGCCAAATCCGTGCTGCCGCACTGGGTTTGATTGCGCTAGGGGTGCAGGCCGGTGACCGGGTCTCCATCTTCTCGGCGACCTGCTACGAGTGGCCGATATTGGACCTCGCGATCTTGTCGGTGGGCGCGGTGACCGTTCCGATCTATGAGACGTCGTCGGCCGAGCAGGTGCGCTGGGTGCTGCAGGACTCGGAGGCGGTGCTCGCCTTCGCCGAGACCGACGCGCATGCCTCGATGGTCACCGAACTCACCGCCGAACTCCCTGCGCTGCGCCGCGTGCTGCACATCAACGGCTCGGGCCCCAAAGCGCTCGACCAGCTCGTCGACGAGGGCGCCTCGACCGACCCGGCCGAGCTGACCGCACGCCTGGAGGCGCTGCGCGCCGACGACGCCGCGACCCTCATCTACACCTCTGGCACCACCGGGCGGCCCAAGGGTTGCCAGCTGACGCATTCCAACCTGCTGCACGAGACCAAAGGCGTGAAGGAAAGCCTCCCCTCGCTGCTCGACGAGGGGCAGCGATTGCTGATCTTCCTGCCGCTGGCCCACGTGCTGGCGCGCTCGCTCACCCTGTCCGCGTGCGCCAACAAGGTAACCGTCGGATTCACCAGCGACATCAAGAACCTGGTCCCGATGTTCTCGGTGTTCAAGCCGACGGTGGTGGTATCGGTCCCGCGGGTATTCGAAAAGGTCTACAACACCGCCGAGCAGAACGCCGCCAACGACGGCAAGGGGAAGATCTTCGCGGCGGCCGTGCAGACCGCGGTCGACTGGAGCGAGGCGCAGGACCGCGGCAGGACCGGGCTGGTGCTGCGCGCCAAACACGCACTGTTCGACCGGCTGGTCTACCACAAGCTGCGCGCGGCGCTAGGCGGCGACTGCCACGCGTCGGTCTCGGGCGGCGCTCCCCTGGGCGCGCGGCTGGGCCACTTCTACCGCGGCGTGGGACTCACCATCCACGAGGGCTACGGGTTGACCGAGACCAGCTCGGCCATCACGGTCAACCAGGTCGGCAACGTCAAGATCGGAACCGTCGGAACGCTGGTGCCCGGCAACAGCATGCGCATCGCCGAGGACGGCGAGCTGCTGGTGCGCGGCGGCGTGGTGTTCAGCGGCTACTGGCGCAACGAGCAGGCCACCAACGACGCGTTCACCGACGGCTGGTTCCGGACAGGCGATCTCGGCTCCCTCGACGAGGACGGCTTTTTAAAGATCACCGGCCGCAAGAAGGAACTCATCGTCACGGCGGGCGGAAAGAACGTCGCGCCCGCGGTGCTCGAAGACCGGCTGCGGGCGCATCCGCTGATCAGTCAGGCGATGGTCGTCGGGGACAACAAGCCGTTCATCGGCGTGCTGATCACGATCGATCCCGAGTCGTTCGACGGCTGGAAGCAGCGTAACCAGAAGTCGGCCGGCGCGTCGGTGGGCGATCTGACCGCCGACCCCGACCTGGTCGCCGAAGTGGACGCGGCCGTCAAGGACGCCAATCAGGCTGTCTCGCACGCGGAGTCGATCCGCAAGTTCCGCATCCTGCCCGTCGACTTCACCGAGGACACCGGCGAATTGACGCCCACGATGAAGGTCAAGCGCAACGTGGTAGCCGAGAAGTTCGCCTCCGACATCGAGGCGATCTACTCCAAGGACTAGCCCAGCAGGTCCGACAGTCGAGCGGCCAGCGTGTCCCAGCGCCACTGGGACGTCACCCATTCGCGCCCGGCCGCGCCCATCTTGGCGGCGCGGTCGCGATCGCTGAGCAGCTCGGTAACGGCCTCGGCGATCTCGTTCACCGATGTTCCGTCGATCACCAATCCAGTCTTGTTTTGCTGCACGGCTTCCGGAGCTCCGCCGGATTGACCGGCGATCACCGGCACGCCCGTCGCCGACGCCTCCAGGAACACGATGCCCAGGCCCTCGACGTCCATGCCGGCGCCCCGCGTGCGGCACGGCATCGCGAAGACGTCCGCCAGCGCGTGGTGCGCGGGCAGCTCGGCGGACGGTACGCCGCCGGTGAACGTCACATGCTCATCCACCCCGTGGTCGCGAGCCAGCTTGCGCAACGAGTCCAGGTAGGGGCCACCGCCGACGACGACCAGGGCCGCGCCGTCGACGTGTTGGCGGACCGACGGCAACGCCTTGATCAGCATGTCCTGGCCCTTGCGCGGCACCAGCCGCGACAGGCAGACGACGGTTGGCCGCTCGCCGAGCCCGTAGCGTTCGCGCAGTTCGTCACGGGCCGCCGGATCGGGGCGGAACCGCTCGGTGTCCACACCGGGTGGCAGGTATTCCAGACAGGCCCTGGGCCCGAAGGCCGGGGCGAACCGCGAGCGAGTGTAGCGGCTGACAAAGGTGACGACGTCGGTGTGATCGCCGATGCGGCGCAGCACCGAGCGCGCCACGGGGAGCATCGACCAGCCCACCTCGTGGCCGTGCGTGCTGGCCAGCACCCGGGTCGCCCCAGCCCCACGCGCGCGCTGTGCCAGCAATGCCAGCGGCGCGGCCGCACCGAACCAGACGGTGTCGATGCCGTGCTCGCCGATCAGCCGGCGCATTCGGCCGTCCACCGCGGGGCCGGGCAGCATCAGGGTGCCGGGATGACGCACGACCCGGTATCCGGAAACAGCTGCTTTCTCGTCGAAGGCGTCGGCGCCCTTCCATTGCGGCGCATACACCGTCAACGAGTGCGACCCGGCCGCCGCCAACCGGCCGACGAACTCACCCAGGTACGACTGAATGCCGCCCGGGCGGGGCGGAAAGTCGTTGGTAACCAGCAGGACCCGACTCATCGTCGTCAGGCTAGCGTGACTGTAGGCGCTGCAACCCTAGCGGGTCAGCCACTGATGCCAGCCCGCGAGCAAGCCCGTCGGGCTGGTCTGGAAGATCTCTTGGGCCGCGGTGGGCATGTCGGCGTGCCTGATGCCGCAGGTGATCAGATAGAAGTCGCGCAACTTCGCCGCGCCGTAGGTGTCGGCAACGAACCGGGCGAACCACCACGCGCGGTCGTAGGCCAGGGAGCGTTGCGGACCGGGCGTATCGAGGTCGGCGTCCGACGGCAACGTCAGAGGTACCGGCACCGCGTTCGGCGGCACCCGCGTCGGCGGGCGGCCGACAAAGTCGGCGACCCCTTCCTGGATCCATCGGGGTGCGTCCAACAGGGTGTCGGCGCGCGAAGCGTAGTGAAAAAGCTCGTGCGTCAACACGATTCGTAGTGACGCGTCGCTCATGTTGGCCGCGGCCGGCGCGAACACCATCCGCTGGCCGACCGCGACCCGGTGAGCGGGATCGACCCGGTCGACGACCGTCACGGCCGCGATGTCGGCCCACTGCGACGGCGGCCCCCCGCCGGCGGCGGCGCGAAACTCCTCGTCCGAGCCGGCTACCACCACCGAGATGAGGCGCGACCAATCGACGCCCCAGAACGTCTCCACCGCGGTGATCGCGGCACCCATGTAGGACGTCACCCGCGAGACGAGGCGGTCGCTGGACGCGCCGCCAAGACCCAGCAACCGGACGGTGCGGTCACCGATCTCCAATGACTTCGTCGCGGCGTTGACCTGGCTACGGGCCGGCGTGATCAATTGTGGGGGCCTGGCGCGGCTGTCGCTGGCCGCGTCGAACGGCACGGCCGCGGCGACGATCAGCTCGACAACGAACACCCAGGCCAGCAGTATCGGCAGCCGCCGACGCTGCGGAGCAGGACGCTTAGTAGCGACGGGCGTCGTGGATCGGGCCGGCGGAATTCATCGGCACGACCCGCACCGGCACGCCGTAGGTGGAGGAATGGATCACCATGCCGTCACCGACATAGATGCCACTGTGTGACGCGTCGGAATAGAAGGTCAGCACGTCGCCGGGCTGCAGATCCGATAGGGAAACCGGCTGACCGCCTTGAGCTTGCGCCTGGCTGGAGTGCGGCAGCGAGATACCGGCCTGCTGGAACGCCCACATCACCAGGCCCGAGCAATCGAACGCACCGGGGCTTGCGCCGCCCCACACGTAGGATGACCCGACCTGGGTCAGCGCTGCCTGCACGACGGTCCCGCGGTCACCGCCGCCGCCGAAGGGAGCCTGTCCGGGCAGCCCACCAGGAGGCGGCGCCTCACCCGGCGCCTGGCCGGCGGGCGGTGGCGCACCGGGCGGAGCGGCATCGGGGGCCGGCGCACCGGGCGCCGGCGCGGCCGGTCCGGGGGCGGCCAGCGCGGTGCGCTGATCGGGAGACAGGGTGACGTACTGCGACTTCACGACCGCGATCTGGACCTGCAGCTGACTCTGCTTGGACTGCAGGCTGGCCCGCACCGCGGCAGCCTGCTCGGCTGCGCTCTTCGCGTCGGCGGCGGACTTGGCGGATTCCCGCTCGGCCTTGGCAGCCTGCTCACCCGCGTTGCGGAAGCTGGCCATCTGGTCGGCCATCTCGGTCGCCATCACCCGCTGCACGGCCAGCTTGTCGATCAGGCCCTGCGGTGATCCGGCGGTCAGGATGGCTTGCATGCCGTCGACCCGGCCGCCCATGTACGTCGCGGCGGCGAGGTTGTTGACGGCACCCTGGTACGACGCCAACTTGGCCTTCGCGGCGTCCACCGCGGCCTCGGCATCGGTGTGCTTTTGGTCCGCGGCGCGCTGGGCCGCCACCTTCTGGTTCAGGTCCAGCTGAGCGCTGTGCATGGCTTCGGTGGTCTGCTCGGCCTGGCGGGAAAGCTCATTGAGCTTTGCCACCGCATCCTGAGCCGGATCGGCAGCCACCCGTGGGGCGATGACACCCGACAACACCGCAAAGCCCGCTAGCGTCCCGATAGCCGAACGTGTTACGACGCGCGCAACCGGGTATCTAGGAACAAGCTTCAAGATTTGCATCCTTAAACGGCCATCGACGGTTGGGCGTCGAGCTGGTTTAGGTCTCAAACAGGTTACGAAACGATATCGACGTTTGTCCAAAGCAGATGGTTAAGAAATTGGAAAGAATTCTGTCATTATTATGTGGATGACGTGGACTGCTTCGGAAACGTTTGGCACGCAAGGCATCTTAAGCGACGCCCGAACTGCGCTCGCGCCGGATAGGCACTAACCGCAATCGTGGTGCCAAGCCAACTTCGGCCAAAACCTCCAATGCGGCCCGTTCGTCGCTCAACAAAGTTTCTGGGACCCCGAGTATCACGCTGACTACACAGTCGCGGCATCCGGGACCGCGCACCGCGCAATCATCACAGTCGATCACCACCGGCGCCCCGGCTCCCGGCACGCTCGTTCCGTCGCTGTCGGGGCCCTGAATTCTGGAACTAGGTGGTGCCATCGGGGGCGGTCCTCTCCGGTCTGAGTGCCGAACGTCAAGTCGATCTATCCGCACGCTAACGGCAGGCACCGACATCCACCCACGCTGAGATTTCGCCGGCCAACCGATCCGGACCCGACCGGCGTGGAAGCCAGCCCGGTGTCGGTGCTCACGCTTAACGTCACGGCCGTGGCTGCGACGGGTGTGGCTGGTGCGACTCAGCTGAGTTTTGCCGACGTGGGCTCGTTCGCGGCCGAAGAGGTCTCGCTGCGCGAGACCACCTTCGTCGTGGTGGACCTGGAGACCACCGGCGGGCGCACGAAAAGCACCGAAACCGCACCCGCCGATGCCATCACCGAGATCGGGGCGGTCAAGGTGCGCGGCGGCGTCGTACTCGGCGAGTTCGCCACCCTGGTCGACCCGGAGCGCAGCATCCCGCCCCAAATCGTGCAGCTGACCGGCATCACCACGGCGATGGTGTCCGACGCGCCGACCATCGACTCCGTGCTGCCGATGTTTCTGGAGTTCGCCCGTGGCGCGGTCTTGGTCGCTCACAACGCCGGGTTCGACATCGGATTCCTGCGCGCGGCCGCGCAGCGCTGCGACATCACCTGGCACCGGCCTCAGGTGCTGTGCACGGTTCGGCTGGCCCGCCGGGTGCTGAGCCGCGAGGAAGCGCCCAGCGTGCGGCTGGCTTCCCTGGCGCGGCTGTTCGCCGTGGCCACCCAACCCACCCACCGCGCCCTCGACGACGCCCGCGCCACCGTCGACGTGCTGCACGCGCTCATCGAGCGCGTCGGCAACCAGGGCGTGCACACCTATTCCGACCTGCGCTCGTATCTGCCCGACGTGACACCGGCCCAGCGCCGCAAGCGGGTGCTCGCCGACGGCCTGCCGCACCGGCCGGGCGTCTACCTGTTCCGCGGGCCGGCCGGCGAGGTGCTGTACGTCGGCACGGCCGTCGACTTGCGCCGCCGGGTGGGCCAGTACTTCACCGGCGCCGATCCCCGCGGCCGGATGAAGGAGATGGTCGCGCTGGCCAGCGCGGTCGACCACGTCGAATGTGCGCATGCCCTCGAGGCCGGCGTGCGCGAGTTGCGGATGCTGGCCGCGCACGCGCCGCCCTACAACCGCCGGTCGAGGTTTCCGCAACGCTGGTGGTGGGTGGCGCTGACGGACGAGGCGTTCCCGCGGCTGGCGGCGGTGCGCGCGCCGAAGCATGACCGGGCCGTCGGCCCCTTCCGGTCGCGCGCCGACGCCGCCGACACCGCCGCCCTGCTGGCCCGCTTCACCGGCCTGCGAACGTGCACCAACCGCTTGGGGCGCTCGGCGTGGCACGGGCCGCTGTGCGTCGAGGCGGAGGTCTCGCCCTGCCCCGCCGCGCGTGACGTCACCGCCACCCAGTACGCGGGGGCCGTGGCGCGCGTCGCGGGCCTGATCGACGGCGAGGACGACACCGCCCTTGCGGCCGCCGTGGACCAGGTCGCCGCGCTCGCCGGGCGATGTCATTTCGAGAGCGCCAGGCGGCTGCGAGACCGCATCGGCGCTGCCGTCGAGACTTTGTGGCGCGGTCAGCGGTTGCGGTCCCTGGCGGTGCTGCCGGAACTGGTCGCCGCCGCACCCGACGGCGCCGGCGGCTACCAGCTCGCGATCGTCCGGCACGGCCAGCTCGCCGCCGCGGGCAACGCCAAACGCGGGGTGCCACCGATGCCGGTCGTCGACGCGATTACCGCTGCGGCACAAGCGATTCTGCCGTCGGCCGCGCCGCTGGGCGGCGCGCTGGTCGAGGAGACCGCTCTCATCGCGCGCTGGTTGACCGGACCTGGAGTGCGCATCGTGCGGGTCGCCGAGGACGGATGGGCGTCACCGCTGCGCTCGGCCGGCGCGTGGGCGGCCTGGGCGGCGACGGCGCGCTCGGCGCGCGAGGCGGCGCGCCAGTGGGATTCAGACCTGCTGGCTGAACCGCACCCAACGCGAGAGCAGTTGTTCGGCGGCGCCGGAGTCGATCGCGGCCGCGGCACGCTGCAACCCGTCCTCCCACGCCGGCAGCCATTCGGCGCGGCTGGATAGGCCGGCGTGGGCGACGATCGCGCCTGCTGCGTTGAGCACGACGGCGTCGCGGACCGGGCCGTTGGCGCCGGCCAGCACGGCACGCACCTCCGCGGCGTTGGCCTGCGCGTCACCGCCCAACAGGTCCCCGATGTCGGCCCGGGGAAACCCGAATCCGGCCGGATCGAATGTCAGCTTGTCCACCGTTCCGGCCTGCACCCGCCAAATCGTGCTGGTGGTGGTGGTCGTCAACTCGTCGAGTCCGTCGTCGCCATGCACGACCAGCACGCTGGACCGCCGTGCCGCGAACACGCCCGCCATCACCCCGGCCAGGTTGGCGAACGCGCAGCCGATCAATCCGGCCCGGGGTTTGGCCGGATTGGTAAGCGGCCCAAGGAGATTGAAGACGGTCGGCACGCCGATTTCGCGACGGACCGCGGACGCGTGCCGGTACGACGGGTGAAACAGCGGCGCGAAGCAGAACCCGATGCCGACCTCGGCGAGGCTGCTCGCGACCTGGTCGGGGTCGAGGTCGATGCGCACCCCGAGCGCCTCCAGCGTGTCGGCGCCGCCGGACAACGACGAGGCGGCCCGGTTGCCGTGCTTGACCACCGGCACGCCGGCGGCCACGACCACGATCGAGGCCATCGTGGACAGGTTGACGGTGTTCACGCCGTCGCCGCCGGTGCCGACGATGTCGACGGTGTCGTCGCGGATCGCGCCGGCGGGCATCTGGCGCGCGTGGCTCAACATGACATCGGCCAGCTCGCTGACCTCGGCCGACGTCGGGACCTTCACCTTCATCGCGACCGCAAAGGCGGCGATCTGGGCCTGGCTCGCGTTGCCCGCCATGATCTCATCCATCGCCCAGGCGGCCTGACCGCGGTCCAGGTCCTGCCCCTCCGTCAGCCGGCCAAGGACGAGCGGCCACGACGGCGCGGGACCGCGCGCGGGAGAACCCGCGATGGACGAAGCGTCGGACGACAGAGCCACGCGCCGATGGTCCCACGAGGACCGAAGCTCGCCCAACCGTCGCCGCGAGGGGCCCGGGGGCGACTCCCGCGCGACGCGCGCAACATCAAATGCCGCCCCGGGTGGAGTTCAACAACTACAAAGCGTCATACTTGCGGATGTGACCAGTGCTGCCGGGACCTCAGGTACAGCAATTACGTCGCGGGTGCATTCGCTGAATCGCCCCAACATGGTCAGTGTCGGCACCATAGTTTGGCTTTCCAGCGAACTCATGTTCTTTGCTGGCCTGTTCGCGATGTACTTCACCGCCCGCGCCCAGGCCGGCGGGAAGTGGCCGCCGCCGCCGACCGAGCTCAATCTGTATCAGGCCGTCCCCGTGACGCTGGTGCTGATCGCGTCGTCGTTCACCTGCCAGATGGGGGTGTTCGCGGCCGAGCGCGGCGACGTGTTCGGGCTGCGCCGCTGGTACGTGGTCACCTTCCTGATGGGGCTGTTCTTCGTCTGCGGGCAGGGCTACGAGTACTTCCACCTCGCGACGCACGGCACCACCATTCCCGGCAGCGCCTACGGGAGTGTGTTCTACCTGGCCACCGGCTTCCACGGCCTACACGTCACCGGCGGTCTGATCGCCTTCATCTTCCTGCTGGCCCGCACCGCGATGAGCAAGTTCACGCCGGCGCAGGCTACGGCCAGCATCGTCGTGTCCTATTACTGGCATTTCGTCGACATCGTGTGGATCGCGCTGTTCACCGTGATCTATTTCATCCGATGACCCGGCCCTAGACGAACAGGAGTGCTCGGTTGAAGAAACTGGGGTCTACCCGATTCGGTCGCGGCATGCGGCTGGGTAAATCGCTCAAAGGGCAGAACGATCGCTCCCGACGGCGCTTGCGCCGCCGGTTGTCGGGTGGCCTGCTGCTGCTGATCGCGCTGACCATCGCCGGCGGCCTCGCCGCGGTGCTGACGCCCAAGCCGCAGGTGGCTGTCGCCGACGAGTCGGCCTCGGCCCTGCTGCGCACCGGCAAGCAGCTGTTCGACACGTCGTGCGTGTCCTGCCACGGCGCCAACCTGCAGGGTGTGCCCGACCGCGGTCCGAGCCTGATCGGCGTCGGCGAGGAGGCCGTGTACTTCCAGGTGTCCACCGGCCGGATGCCCGCGATGACCGGCGAGGCCCAGGCGCCGCGCAAGGAGCCCATCTTCGACGAGGCGCAGGTCGACGCGCTGGGCGCGTACGTGCAGGCCAACGGCGGCGGACCCACCGTGGTGCGCAATCCGGACGGCAGCTTGGCGATGCGCTCGCTGCGCGGCGAGGACCTGGGCCGAGGCGGAGACCTGTTCCGGCTCAACTGCTCGTCGTGCCACAACTTCACCGGTAAGGGCGGCGCGCTGTCCTCCGGTAAGTTCGCGCCGGACCTGGAGCCCGCCAACGAGCAGCAGATCCTCGCGGCGATGCGGACCGGCCCGCAGAACATGCCGAAGTTCTCCGACCGCCAACTGTCCTTCGAGGCCAAGAAGGACATCATCGGTTACGTGAAGGCAGTCACCGAGGAGCGTCAGCCGGGCGGTTACGGCCTCGGCGGATTCGGACCCGCACCCGAGGGCATGGCGGCGTGGATCATCGGGATGGTGGCCGCCATCGGGCTGGCACTGTGGATTGGGGCACGAGCATGAGCGACCACGACGTTCGCGGCTCTGACACCGACAAGGGCGCCGGGGACCCCAACGAGCCCAGCGAAGCGGCGCTAGCCGAGATGTCGCAGCAGGAACTGTTGACGCTGGGCGGCAGGCTCGACGGCGTCGAGACGGTTTTCAAGGAACCGCGCTGGCCGGTCGAGGGCACCAAAGCCGAGAAGCGCGCCGAGCGCGGCGTTGCCCTGTGGCTTCTGGCGGGCGGCGGATTCGGGCTGGCGCTGCTGCTGATCTTCTTGTTCTGGCCGTGGGAGTACAAGCCGAAAGAGGCCCCGGGCAGCTTCATCTACGACCTCACCACCCCGCTGTACGGGCTGACCTTCGGGATGTCGATCCTGGCGATCGGAATCGGCACCGTCCTGTACCAGAAACGCTTTATCCCCGAAGAGATTTCGATCCAGGACCGCCATGACGGCGTTTCACGCGACATCGATCGCAAGACGGTCGCGGCGAACCTGGGCGATGCCTTCCAGACCTCCACGATCGGGCGGCGCAAGATGGTCGGCCTGTCGATGGGCGTGGGGCTGGGAGCCTTCGGCGCCGGCACCCTGGTCGCCTTCCTCGGTGGTCTGATCAAGAATCCGTGGAAGCCGGTGGTGCCCACGGCCGACGGCAAGAAGGCCGTGCTGTTCACCTCCGGGTGGACCCCGACCTACCACGGCGAGACCATCTACCTGGCACGCGCGACGGGCTCCGCCTCCACATCGCCGTTCGTGAAGATGCGCCCCGAGGACATCGACGCCGGCGGCATGGAAACCGTCTTCCCCTGGCGGGAGTCCGACGGTGACGGCACCACCCCGGAATCGCAGGAGAAGCTCCGCGCGATCAACCAAGGTGTGCGCAATCCCGTGATGCTCATCCGAGTCCGGCCCACCGACATGGGCCGGGTGGTCAAGCGGCAGGGCCAGGAGAGCTTCAACTTCGGTGAGCTGTTCGCCTACACGAAGGTCTGCTCGCACCTTGGTTGCCCCGCATCGCTTTACGAGGAGCAGTCCTACCGAATCTTGTGCCCCTGCCACCAGTCGCAGTTCGACGCCTTGCACTTCGCCAAGCCGATATTCGGGCCGGCCGCGCGTGCGTTGGCGCAATTGCCGATCACCATAGACACCAACGGGTACTTGGTTGCCAACGGCGACTTCGTCGAACCCGTCGGCCCGGCATTCTGGGAGAGGACGACAACATGAGTCCGAAACTGAGTCCCCCGAAAATCGGCGATGTCCTTGCCCGCCAGGGCGAGGACATCGATACGCGTTATCACCCGTCGGCGGCCGTACGCAGACAGCTGAACAAAGTCTTCCCCACCCACTGGTCGTTCCTGCTGGGCGAGATCGCGATGTACAGCTTCATCGTGCTGCTGCTCACCGGCGTGTACCTGACGCTGTTCTTCGACCCGTCCATGGCCGAGATCACCTACAACGGTGCGTATCAGCCGCTGCGCGGCGTGGACATGTCGAAGGCCTTCGCGTCGACCCTCGACATCTCCTTCGAGGTGCGGGGCGGCCTGTTCGTCCGTCAGGTCCACCACTGGGCGGCCCTGATCTTCTCGGCATCGATCATGGTGCACCTGGCACGCATCTTCTTCACGGGTGCGTTCCGGCGGCCCCGTGAGGCCAACTGGGTCATCGGCTCGCTGCTGCTGATCCTGGCCATGTTCGAGGGCTACTTCGGCTACTCCCTGCCCGACGACCTGTTGTCGGGCATCGGGCTGCGCGCCGCGCTGTCCTCGATCACGTTGGGAATGCCGGTGATCGGCACCTGGCTGCACTGGGCGCTGTTCGGCGGCGACTTCCCCTGCGGCGGTGTGGGTAACGAGTGCGCGACGGCGGGTTACATCATCCCGCGCATGTACGCCCTGCACATCCTGCTGCTGCCCGGGATCATCCTGGCGCTGATCGGACTGCACCTGGCGATGGTCTGGTTCCAGAAGCACACCCAGTTCCCCGGCCCCGGCCGCACCGAGCACAACGTCGTCGGCGTGCGAGTGATGCCGGTGTTCGCCGTGAAGTCCGGCGCGTTCTTCGCCACCATCGTCGGCGTGCTCGGCCTGCTCGGCGGCCTGCTGCAGATCAACCCGATCTGGAACCTGGGTCCCTACAAGCCATCCCACGTCTCGGCCGGCTCACAGCCCGACTTCTACATGATGTGGACCGAAGGCCTGGCGCGCATCTGGCCGCCGTGGGAGTTCTACTTCTTCCACCACACGATTCCCGCGGTGGTGTGGGTCGCACTGCTCATGGGCGGCATCTTCATGCTGCTCATCGCCTACCCGTTCCTGGAAAAGCGGTTCAGCGGTGACTACGCGCACCACAACCTGCTACAGCGTCCTCGCGACGTGCCGGTGCGCACGTCGATCGGCGCGATGGCGATCTCGTTCTACATGGTGCTCACCTTGAGCGCGATGAACGACATTATCGCGTTCAAGTTCGACATCTCGCTGAACGCGACGACGTGGATCGGGCGTATCGGCATGGTGATCGTTCCGCCGATCGTCTTCTTCATCACCTACCGGTGGTGCATCGGGCTGCAGCGCAGCGACCGTGCGGTTCTCGAGCACGGCATCGAGACCGGCATCATCAAGCGGCTACCGCACGGTGCCTACATCGAGCTGCACCAGCCGCTCGGCCCCGTCGACAGCCACGGCCATCCGATTCCGCTGGCGTACCAGGGCGCACCTGTGCCGGTCAAGATGAACAAGCTGGGCTCGGCCGGTTCGCCGGGTACCGGTAGCTTCCTGTTCGCCGACCCGGCATCCGAGGACGCGGCGTTGCGCGAGGCCTCGCACGCCTCGGAGCACCGGGCCCTGACCGCTCTCCGCGAGCACCAAGCCGAGAGCTCCAACGGTTCGTCCAACGGCTCCCCCAACGGCGAGACGAACGGGCACCACTAGCCGGCGATCCAACGCACCTATGCCGTGGGCGGGAACTGCACCGCCCACGGTTCGGGAGCGACATCGGCGACGCCGATGAGGTAGGCGATGGTGTGGTACCAACCCGCCGTCGTCGTCAATTCCAGGATCTGCCGGTGGTCGAAATCAGCGCACAGGTCGGCGAACAGTTCATCGGAAATCGCGCTGTTGTGGTGCAGGCGATCGGCGAGCCGAATAATGTTGCGCTGCTTGCGATCCCAGCAGGGGTCGTCGGATCCGCCGTGCACGGTGGAGTACAACTGGGCGTCGGTGAGCCCGAGCGGCTTGCCGAACGCGACGGCGTGCACTCCCCACTCGTATTCGGCGGAGCACTGTGCGGTGGTCCGGGCGATCATCACCTCACGCGACAGCGGATCGACGATGCGGCTGCCTAGTATGCCCGCGCCGAGCGGACGCATGCGCGAGGCCAACTCGTCATGCACGGCCAGAGTGCGAAACAGCGCCAGCGGTGGGACACCCGAGCCCGGCGGCATCCACTTGGCCAGCAGTTCGCCGATTTTCGGATCGTACGGAGGTTCCAGGGGCGCGATGCGGGGCACGGTCAACCTCCTGACGCTCTGGTTATCAGAGCATTGACTTTAGCGCTCTGCGAATCGGAGCACAAGCCACTCGCCCGGTCGACTAGTCTGCGAGTGTGCCTGCACCGCACAAGGAACCCATCATGGTCCTGCTCGATCTACTCGGGCGGCGCTGGGCGATGCGCGTGATCTGGGAGCTGCGGTCGGACGAGTTGACGTTCCGGCAATTGCAGCAACGTTGCGAGGGCGTCTCGGCCACCGCGCTCAACAGCAGACTGCACGAACTTCGCGACGCGGGCATCATCGAGAACGGCGCCAATGGCTACCAGCTCTCCCGCGAAGGTCAGCGGTTGTTGGAAGCCTATGAGCCGCTGAGCGTCTGGGCTCACCGGTGGGTGCGTCGCCGCTAGGGCTCGTCCACCACGCGACGCAGCTGGCGGACGTGTAGCCACTCGACCACCGGCATCGCCGCGGTGACGACGCCGGCCAGCGCGTATCCGACCCAGGACGGGCCGTCGTGACCGACCGCCATCAGGTAGGTCGCCGTCGCCACCGCGATCAGGGCCGCGCCCATGGTCCCGGTCAGCAGGACCGTGCCGCGCAACCAGACCCGGTCCACCGACTCGCCTGACCAATCGGTGCCCGAGGCCGCGACCCGCTGCTCGCGCACCGGCGGCACCCGGTCGGCCGGGGTGCGCGGCTTCTGAGACATCAGGCGCACCGGGGGCCGGTCGGGTGCGGTCATCCCCCGTGCGGCGGGCTCGGACTGCGCCATCCGGCGCGCCCGCAACAGGATCGGGATAGCCCCCGCGATGATCAGCGCGGAAACAATGATGACGGTATACAGCACCCAGTTGGTATGGGGACTGCTGCTCGCCGCCTTGTGAAAACCGCGGCCCAGATCGGCCAGTGCGACGGCCGCGGCCACGCTCACGCCCAACAACACCAGCCAGACGGCGGCACACGACCCGATCAGGATGCGATCGATGACCTCCGGGGAGATCGTGTCGTCCGCTCC
>NZ_JAFAUS010000417.1 GCF_019243155.1 Mycobacterium sp. | reverse complement strand
CTCCGGGAAGATCTCGCTCGGTTCGGCCGCCGACGTCGATGTGGCGGTCAACGCAGCGCGCCGCGCTTTCGCCAGCTGGTCGCAAAGCAGCCGCGAACAGCGACTCGATCTTCTGGCGGCCATCCTCGCCGAATATCAGAAGCGTATGGGGGATCTGGCCGACGCCGTCACGGAGGAAATGGGTGCTCCGCCATCGCTGGCTGCGGGCCCCCAGGCGCAGCTCGGGCTCGGCCACCTGGTCACGGCGATCGACGTGCTGAAGAACTTCCCCTTCGAAGAACAGCACGGGGCGACGCTGATCGCCAAGGAGCCCATCGGCGTATGCGGGCTGATCACGCCGTGGAACTGGCCGCTGAACCAGATCGCGGTCAAGGTGTATCCCGCGTTGGCGACGGGATGCACAATGATCTTGAAACCGTCTGAGGTCGCGCCATTCTCGGCTCACATCTTCACCGAGATCCTGGACGCGGCGGGCGTGCCGGCCGGGGTGTTCAACGTGGTCAACGGCGACGGCTCTGGCGTCGGTGTCGCTCTGGCGAGCCACCCCGGCATCGACATGGTGTCGTTCACCGGTTCCACGCGTGCGGGCGTCGAAGTCGCCACCAACGCCGCCCCGACGGTCAAGCGGGTAACTCAGGAACTCGGCGGCAAGAGTCCCAACGTCGTCCTTGACGATGCGGGCTTCGCCGACAGTGTCCGCGCGGGCGTAGCCAACATGATGCCGAACTCCGGTCAGAGTTGTAACGCGCCATCTCGCATGCTGGTTCCGAAATCACGGATGGATGAGGCGATTACGATCGCACGTGAGGTCACCGAGCAGGTCAACGTCGGCAGCCCCGACGATGCGAGGGCGATCGGGCCGGTGGCGTCCAGGACGCAGTTCGAAAAGGTGCAGCGCCTGATCCAGCGGGGCGTCGACGAGGGCGCGACCGTCGTCGCCGGCGGCCCGGGCCGCCCGGCCGGGCTGGACAAGGGCTACTACGTGAAGCCCACGGTCTTCGCCAACGTCACCAACGACATGACGATCGCCCGCGAGGAGATCTTCGGGCCGGTGCTGTGCATCCTCGGCTACGACGACATCGACCACGCCGTCGACATCGCCAACGACACCGAATACGGCCTCGCCGGGTACGTCTCGGGGGCCGACCTCGATAAGGCCCGAGCGGTGGCCCGCAGGATCCGGGCCGGCTGGGTGACGATCAACCACGCATTCGACATGAATGCGGCGTTCGGCGGCTACAAGCGCAGCGGCAACGGTCGAGAGTGGAGCGAGTTCGGCTTCCACGAGTACCTGGAAGTCAAGAGCACGTTGGGCTACGCACCGGAATAGGCCGCGCAATGGCTTCAGTCGATTGAGAAGGGATGAAATGTTTTCGGCAGTTTTGATCGAGAAGGGCGACGCGGGACAGACGGTCGGGGTGACCGAACTGGACGAAGCGCAACTGCCCGAAGGGGATGTGAGCGTTGAGGTCGAGTACTCCACGCTGAATTACAAGGACGGTCTGGCGATTACGGGCAAGTCGCCCGTCGTCCGCAAGTTTCCCATGGTTCCGGGCATCGATCTGGCCGGCGTGGTGACGGAAAGTAGTCACAGCGACTGGAACGAGGGCGACCGCGTGGTCCTCAACGGCTGGGGCGTCGGCGAAACGCATTGGGGCGGACTGTCTCAGCGTGCCCGCCTCAACGGTGACTGGCTGGTTCCGCTTCCTTCCGAGTTCAGCACGCACCAGGCGATGGCGATCGGTACCGCCGGCTACACGGCCAGCCTTTGCGTGGATGCCCTACTGCAGCACGGGGTGTCGCCCGACCAAGGGGAGGTCCTGGTCACCGGTGCGACGGGCGGCGTCGGAAGCGTCGCGATCGTGCTGCTGACCGCGGCCGGGTTCAAAGTCGTCGCCGCGACCGGCAAGGCGTCGGAAGAGGACTACCTGAAGCAACTCGGCGCGGTGACCGTGCTGGACCGCGCCGAGTTCGGCGAGGCGGGTAAACCGTTGCAGAAGGAGCGGTGGGCCGGCGTCGTCGACGCCGCCGGCAGCAACACGCTGGTCAACGCCTGCGCGCAGACCCGGTATGGCGGGGCGGTCGCCGCCTGCGGGCTGGCTCAGGGCATGGACTTCCCCGCGACGGTTGCGCCGTTCATCTTGCGCGGCGTCTCCCTGCTCGGCATCGACAGTGTGATGGCACCCAAAGACCGTCGCCTGGCCGCGTGGAAGCGCCTCTCGCGCGATCTGGATGCCGGTGCGCTGGATTCGGTCGCCCAAGAGGTCTCGCTAGGCGATTCGATCGCCGCGGCCAAGAAACTCATGGACTCCCAGGTGCGGGGCCGCATCGTCGTCGACGTCAACCGCTGACAGGAGCGCTGATGGCCAACAAGACAACCAAATCGTCAGGCCCGCAACTGGATCTGTCCGACGTCGATCACCGGGTGGGCAAGCCGGTGGGCGGCGGCCAGTTGTGGGATCCGTGCAGTTCGTCCGACATCCGGCGCTGGGTGATGGCGATGGATTACCCGAATCCGGTGCACTGGGATCAGCAGTTCGCTCACGATTCGAAGTACGGTGGCATCATTGCGCCGCAGTCGATCGCCGTGGCCCTGGACTACGGGCACGGTGCGGCGCCCGCATGTGTCGGCCATATCCCGAACAGCCACTTGATCTTCGGTGGCGAGGAATGGTGGTTCTACGGCTGTCCGGTGCGGCCGGGGGACAAGCTGTTTCAAGAGCGCCGGTTCCACGACTACAAGGTGACCGAGACGAAATTCGCCGGCCCGACGATGTTTTCGCGCGGTGACACCATCCACACCAACCAGCACGGAACCCTGGTCGCTCGCGAACGGTCCACAGCGATTCGCTACCTCTACGAGGAGGCGACCAAGCGCGGGATGTTCGAAAACCAGCTCGGCGAGATAAAGCGTTGGACCCAAACCGAACTCGAGGCCGTCGAACGGCTCCGCCGGGAATGGCTCGAATCCAACCGGCTGGGTGTCTCACCGCGCTTCGATGAGGTCAAGGTCGGCGATACGCTGCCGCGCCGGGTCATCGGCCCGCACAGCATCGCCAGCTTCACCACCGAATACCGGGCTTTTCTGTTCAATATCTGGGGCACCTTCGAGTGGGTCGCGCCCCCTGGCATCGAGGACCCGTGGGTCTATCAAGATCCCGGCTGGGGCAAGGACTTCGCCTTCGACGAGGAAGACGCGAAGATCGACCCGCGCAAACGCGACGGGCTGTACGTCGGCCCTTCGCGTGGGCACATCGACGCCGATCGGGCCAGCGAGGTCGGCATGGCTCGCGCGTACGGTTACGGCGCGACGATGGGCGCCTGGTGCACCGACTATCTCGCGTACTGGGCCGGCCACGACGGCATGGTGCGCCACACCAAGGCCGACTTCCGCACGCCCGCCTTCGAGGGCGACGTGACGTATTTCGACGCCGAGATCATCGACAAACAACCGGAATCGACGTGGGGTGTGCCCCTGGTACAAGTAAAGCTGCGGCTCACCAACCAGAACGGAGAAATGCTGGTGGGCTGCACGGCTGAGGTCGAACTGCCGTTGTAATCATGGGCGACCAGACGGGATCTGAAGCCGCGCAGCATCTTTCCATAGTGGCAGGCCCGCCCCTGTCGGAAGAGCCGGGGCTGGGGACACTCACCCTGCCGGGCTTCCTGCGCGAAGTGGTGCAGATGTATGGCGAGCGCGAGGCGCTGGTGTGGCACGGCGACGGCGGGGTTACGCGCTGGACGTACACCCAGCTCTGGGAACGCGCGCTCGAGGTGGCGCGGGCGTTGCGTGGCTGCGGCGTGGGCAAGGACACCCGGGTCGGGGTCCTGATGACAAATCGTCCGGAATGGCTTGCCGCCGTGTTCGGTACGTCGCTGGCCGGCGGGGTGGCTGTCACCCTCAGCACGTTCTCCACGCCGCCGGAGTTGGACTATTTGATCCGGGCCTCGGCGGTGTCGGTGCTGCTCTTCGAAAGCAGGGTGCTGACAAAGGATTTCGCCGCCATCCTCACCGAGCTGGAACCGGCCATCCGCGACTCGGTTGCGCTGCGGTCACCGAGATATCCGTTCCTGCGCGAACTCGCGGTGGTGGGCGAGCCCACCCCTGGCGTCAGAGGATGGGATGAGTTCCTGCGGAACGGCGATCAGGAACCGCGCGAGTTGGTCGAGCAGTCTGCCTCGGCGGTACTGCCCAGTGATGCCGCGGTTCTGTTCTTCTCCTCGGGCTCCACGAGCAAGCCCAAGGGAATTCTCAGCGCACACCGCGGAGTGTGCATCCAGCTGTGGCGGTTTCGGCGCATGTATGGCTTCAGCGCCGGCGACAACATCCGGGGTTGGGCCGCCAACGGCTTCTTCTGGTCCGGCAACTTCGCCATGGTGCTCGGCTCGACACTGGCCAGCGGAGGGGCCCTGGTCTTGCAATCGACCTTCGATGGCGCCGAGGCGCTCGAGCTCATGCAGGCCGAGCGGGTGAACTTTCCGTTCGCGTGGCCCCACCAGTGGGCTCAGCTGGAAGGCGCACCCAACTGGCGCACGGTGGACTTGAGCAGTGTGACGTTTGCGGACTTCAAAACACCGATCGCCCACCATCCCACGGTGTCGAGCGAGTGGTACGAGCCTGGCCACGCCTACGGCAACACCGAAACCTTCACCATCACAACGGGTTACCCGGCCAACACCCCACCCGACATCCACGCGGAGAGCTCCGGGGTGGCACTGCCCGGGGTGACGCTCAAGATCGTGGATCCGCTTGCTGGACAGGTTGTTCCGCGCGGTGAGGCCGGCGAGATCCGTGTCAAGGGGCCGACGCTGATGCTCGGTTACATCGGCATCCCGCTGGACGAGACGCTCGACGCGGAGGGCTATTTCCCCACCGGTGACGGCGGCTATATCGACAATGCCGGCCGACTGTACTGGCAGGGCAGGCTCACCGACATCATCAAGACGGGCGGTGCCAACGTCTCACCGCGTGAAGTTGACGAGACCCTGATCGAGCATTCCGGTGTCAAAGTGGCCCAGACCGTCGGTGTTCCACACCACACCCTCGGAGAGGTCGTCGTTTCCTGTGTCGTGCCGCACGACGGTGTGATCCTGGACACGGAACAAATCCTGGCCTACCTGCGCGAACGGCTGGCGAGTTATAAGGTGCCACGCCATGTGCTGTTCTTCCATGAGCACGAGGTGGCGCTGACGGGCACCGCGAAAATCAAAGCGGGCGAGCTTCGCGAACTTGCCGCCAAACGGTTGGGTGGCCAGTAGCCAGATTCACCCGCAGCTAACAATCCGGACGCCGTGGGGGCGGCCGCGCGCGTACTGGGAAGCGTTGAGCGGGAATGGCGAAGAAATTAGAAACGCGCCTAATAGACGCTGTCTCAAGCGAGATCGACGCTCCGATAGATGAATTCGTGTCCGAGCATGCGGATACGTCTCGGCCCCCGTGCCTAGCTACGTCCACGATAGTTGCGACACACGACGGTGTCGACCGAAATTTTTTTTGTGAGTCATTGGGGAGCCTCGAGCCGAGTGTCTCTAAATATCCTGTGCGTCAATAGCTTTAAATGGCGCGTAGGTAAATTGGTGTCGACACGTGGTCGACGGCTTGGCGCTCAGCAACGTTGACCAGCGCCGATGTGCTGGGCGCAGGGGTATAAAGATTGACCGGCCACGTGTCGAGCTCACTCGTTTTCCGGTGTGCGACACGGCCGGCGGCCTCCGTTGCTCAAGATCAAATTCGTGTAGCGTGGTTTTGGCGCTTCAGGTGCGGGTAGTTCGCTCTTGTCGAGTTTGTTTCCGGCCTGGATTTTTCACAGCCTGCGGTGGTATATAGGCGCTTGGCAATTCATATAGTGCGTGAGACGTCAAGTGGGGCTGGCTGTTTGAGACGCACATGAGGTCGCCTCACTCCTTCAGCAGCGAGGGGGATGAACAAAGGGTTTCACGGGGGGTGCTCTGCATTGGGGGTTGCTGACCAAGCCCACCCGCTCACGCGGGGACAGCATGAAATTTGGCTGGCACAGCAAACGGGTCGCTTCGACACCGCGTGGCAACTCGGCGTCCTTGTGCGCATCGAAGGCATCATCGATCCGGGTTTGCTTCATCAGGCGATTCGTCAGGTCGTCGACGAGGCGGAATCGCTGAGGACGTCCATCTTCGAGATGGATGGCCAGGTATACCAAACGGCGCTCGTTAGCCCCGAGGTCGCCCTTCCATTTCATGACTTGCGTGGTTCGCACGATCCGATGCAGGAAGTTCAGGCCATGGCGTCGGCGATCCAGCGGACGCCGATGCCGCTCAGCGACCCGCCGGTAAGGTTCGCCCTCTTCCAGACCCAGGCCGACGAGTTCTACTGGTTCGCCTGTGCCCATCACATAGCCATTGACGGACTGGGCATTGCGCTTGCCGGCCGGCGGATCGCAGCCGTCTACTCCGGGCTTGCCGCCGGCACGCCCATTTCCCCTCCGTTCTTCGGCTCGTTGCAGGACCTCGTCGCTGGCGAGCTCGAGTACGAAGCGTCCACCGATTTCGTGGACGATCAGGCCTATTGGGCTGCAAACATCCCCTCGGACAACGACTCGGGATATCGGCCGCCCCGCTCCGCCGATGGACGAGATCCGTTTTTGCCTTCTGAGCCAGTGCAATTGGATCTGTCCGTCGTTGGTCGGGTCAAGGAGCTGTCCAAGAAGCTAGGCGTCCGGCGAACATCGGTGCTCACCGCCGCCTGCGCGCTCCTGGTACGAGGTTGGCGCGCTGACGGTTCGGACGACGTTGTGCTCGACTTCCCGGTGAGCAGGCGGACGGATCCGGAATCGAAAGTGCACCCGGGCATGTTTGCCGGGGTCGTCCCGCTGGTGCTGCACGCGGCTCCCGGGGCCACGGTCGCCGAATTCTGCAAGCAAGTCGATACTCGATCACGAGAAGCGTTGCAGCATCAACGGTTTCCGGTGCAGACCCTTGATAATTCAGGCGAACTTCGTGACCCGGACAGCGCGGGTAGCCGAGTAGTCGTCAACTTTGTCCCGGGCAGGCTGAGTCTGAGTTTCGCGGGCGCGCCGGGAACGGCTACATACACCAACTTCGGCCCGATAGGTGATTTCGGGTTGTACTTCCTCGGATTCGGTGATCAGCAATTCTTGAGCACGGTGGGTGCCGGGCTGCCCTTTTCAGATTTTGACGTCTCCGATTGGGTGGCGCGGCTAGACCAGGTGTTGACGGCAATGACAGCCGATCCCGAGCGGCTGTTGCTGTCGGTGGACCTGATGAGCGCCGGTGAGCAGGCCGGATTGGCGGGCTGGGGCCATCGCGCGACCTTGACCGAGCCGACAACCGCACCGCTGTCTGTTCCGGACATGTTTTCCCGCCACGTAGCCCGTACCCCGGACGCGCTGGCGCTGACGTTCGAAGGCCGGTCCATGACATACCGCGAGCTTGACGAAGCGGCTAATCGTCTGGCGCACTTGCTGGTTGGATGCGGTGCTGGTCCGGGCGAGCGGGTGGCGCTGATGCTGCCACGGTCTGCCGAGGCCGTCGTGTCGATCTTTGCGGTGCTCAAGACCGGTGCGGCCTACTTGCCGATTGACCCGGCGCTGCCACCGGCCCGGATCGAGTTCATGTTGGCCGACGGTGCACCGACGGCGGTGATCACGAACGCTGAGTTGACCGATCTGCTCGGCGCATTTGACGGACTGCGCATCAAGGTCGACGACCTCGAAGACCCCGCGCTGACCGGCCAGCCCAGCACGACCTTGCCGGGACCCGACCCGGCTGACATCGCGTACGTGATCTACACCTCGGGCACCACCGGTGTGCCCAAAGGCGTTGCGGTCACCCATCACAACGTGACCCAGCTGATTGCGTCGTTGGATGCCGGGTTGCCGGCGCCGGGCGTGTGGTCACAAAGCCATTCCTATGCCTTCGACTTCTCGATGTGGGAGATATTCGGCGCCCTGCTGCGTGGCGGGCGTCTGGTGGTGGTGCCCGAAGAGGTAACCCGCTCACCGGAAGACCTTCACCGCTTAATGGTCGCCGAGAAGGTGACCGTCCTGGGTCAAACCCCGTCGGGCGTTCAGATGTTGTCGTCGGAGGGGCTGGAGTCCGCGGCTTTAGTGGTCGGCGCGGAGCCGTGTCCACCCGAGGTGGTAGATCGGTGGGCGCCCGGACGGGTGATGGTCAATGCCTACGGCCCCAGCGAGACGACGATGTGTGTGGCTATCAGCGCGCCACTGACGGCGGGTTCGGGTGTGCCGCCGATCGGTTCGCCGGTGGGTGGGGCGGCGTTGTTCGTTCTCGACGCGTGGTTGCGCCCGGTGCCGGCCGGGGTGGTCGGTGAGTTGTACGTAGCCGGTGACAGCGTGGCCACCGGCTATGTGGGCCGGACCGGGTTGACCGGATCACGGTTCGTCGCTTGCCCATTCGGCGAACCGGGAACCCGGATGTATCGCACCGGAGACCTGGTGTGCTGGCGCCGCGATGGGCAGCTGCAGTACTTAGGCCGGGCTGATGAACAGGTCAAGATCCGTGGATACCGCATCGAAGTCGGCGAGATCCAAGCGGCCCTCGCCGGACTGGATGGCGTAGAGGCGGCAGTGGTCATCGCCCGCGAGGATCGCCCTGGCGACAAGCGCCTCGTCGGCTACATCACCGGTACCGCCGATCCCGCCGAGGCGCGCGCCGCACTGGCCGAACGGCTGCCGGCGTACATGGTTCCGGTCGCGGTGGTGGCGTTGGAAGCGCTGCCGTTGACCGTGAACGGCAAGCTCGACACTCGCGCCCTGCCCGCCCCGGATTACCGGGATGCCAGTCAGTACCGCGCCCCGGCCAGCGCCGTCGAGGAGGTCCTGGCCGGCATCTACGCCGAGGTGCTCGGTGTCGAGCGCGTTGGAGTCGACGATTCGTTCTTCGAGTTGGGCGGCGACAGCATCTTGTCGCTGCAGGTGGTGACGCGGGCGCGGGCGGCTGGACTGACCTGCCGGCCGCGGGACGTCTTCGTCGAACAGACCGTGGCGCGGCTTGCGCAGGCGGTCAGTGTGGCCGACGGCGAAGCGGATGTGGTTGACGAGGGCCTGGGCCCGGTGGTGGCCACCCCGATCATGCGCTGGCTGCAGGCCGTAGAGAGCTCCGGCGGTCCGGTGGATCAGTTCAACCAGACGGTGTTGTTGCAGGCTCCCGCCGGCGTGACCGAGGCCGATGTCGCGATTGTGTTGCAGGCCTTGGTGAATCGGCACGCGATGTTGCGGCTGCGGGTAGACCACGACGCCGACGGCTGGTCGCTGCAGGTGCCCGAAGCCGGGGAGATGCGGGCCGAGGATTGCCTGCGGTCGGTCGACGCGTTGTCCGATGACGCGCTGGTGGCCGCGCGTTCGCGGTTGAATCCCGCGGCCGGGGTGATGCTCAGCGCGCTGTGGGTCGAATCCACCGGTCAGCTCGTCATGATCGTTCACCATTTGGCGGTCGACGCGGTGTCGTGGTGGATCTTGTTGGAGGACCTCAACATCGCCTGGCTGCAGCATCTCGGCGGGCGGCCGGTGGAGTTGCCCGCGACCGGGATGTCTTTCGCCCGTTGGTCATCGAGGCTGGCCGAACACGCGGGCCGGCCGGACGTCGTGGACGTGGCGGACGCGTGGAGGGAAGTCGCGGCAACCCCTGCAGCGCTGCCCGCGGTGCGTCCCGAGGTGGATACCTACGCCAACGCCGGGCGCCTGGCGGCGGAGCTGGACTCCGAGACCACCGAGTTGCTGCTCGCCGAGGTGCCGACGGCATTCCACGCCAAGGTCCAAGACATTTTGCTGATCGCGTTCGGAATGGCGTGGGCGGAGTTTTTGGGCGACACCGCCGCGCCGATAGGCATCGACGTCGAGGGTCATGGCCGCCACGAAGAGCTGGCCACCGATGTTGACCTGTCGCGCACCGTGGGCTGGTTCACGACGAAATTCCCTGTGTCGCTTCCGGTTCCCGGACTGCGCTGGTCGCAGGTGGTGGCCGGTGAGACGGCGCTGGGTGCGGCGATCAAGCACGCCAAGGAGCAGCTTCGCGCGCTGCCCGACCCGCTGACGTACGGGCTGCTGCGCTACCTCAACAGGGATGTCGACCTGGCGGGCCCGGACCCGTCGATCGCGTTCAACTACCTGGGTCGGCTGAGTGCGGTGGCCGACGCTGCCGGCGGCGGCTGGCGGATCTGCCACGACGGCCCGTCGGTGCTCGGTGCCAGCGCCGCGTTGCCGATGCCCTTGGGGCACGCCGTCGAGCTCAACGCCGGTGCCGTCGACACCGGGACGGGCCCACAGCTCCACGCCGAATGGACTTGGGCGCCATCGGTTCTCGATGAAGCACAGATCTCCCGGCTGAGCCGGCTGTGGTTCGAGGCCCTGGCCGGCATCTGCGCCCACGTGCGAGCCGGCGGAGGTGGCCTGACCCCGTCGGATATCGCACCGGCCCGACTGACGCAGCCGCAGATCGACGAACTGCAACGACAACACCACGTCGCCGACATCTTGCCGTTGACCCCGCTGCAACAGGGGCTGCTCTTCCATGCCAGCACCGCACAGGCAAGCGCCGACATGTACGCGGTGCAGCTCGACTTCACGCTTACCGGCCCGCTTGACGCCGAGCGCCTGCGCTATGCGGTGTATACGGTGGTCGACCGGCATCCTCACCTGGCGGCACTGTTCTGCGAACAATTCGACGAGCCGGTGCAGATCATTCCGGCCGATCCTGTCGCGGCGTGGCGCTCTGTCGACTTCGCCGCCGAGGCCGAACCCGATGAGCTGATCGATCAGCTCTGCGCCGACGAGCGCGCCGCGGTGTGTGACCTCGCGAACCAGGCGGCCTTCCGCGCTGCGCTGATTCGCATTGCGCCGGACCGGCACCGGTTCGTGCTGACCAACCACCACATTCTGCTCGACGGTTGGTCATTGCCGATCCTGCTGCGCGAGATGTTCAGCAGCTACTACGGGCAGCGACTGCCCGCCGCCGGCTCGTACCGGGGATTCCTCACCTGGCTGGCCGCGCGCGATCTCGATGCCGCGCGAGAGGCGTGGCGCGAGGTGCTGGCCGACTTCGAAACCCCCACGCTCGTCGGCCCAGAGGATCGGTTGGGCCAGGGCCAAAGGGGCTTCGCGTCGTCGCGGCTGTCCGAACAGACCACACAGGAACTCGGTGAGCTGGCGCGGTCCTGCCACACCACGCTCAGCACCGTGCTACAGGCTGCCTGGGCGCTGGTGCTCACTTCGCTGACCGGTCAGCAAGACGTCGTCTTCGGCACCCCGCGGTCCCGGGTCGGACAGCTGGAAGTGTCCGGCGCGGAATCGATGGTGGGGCTGCTGATCAACACGGTGCCGGTGCGCGCCAACATCGCGGTGACGACCACCACCGCGGACCTGCTGACCCAGCTGCAGAGCAGCCACAACGACACTCTCGAACACCAGCACCTGGCGCTGAGCGACGTTCACCGCGCCACCGGGCACGAGATCCTGTTCGACACGCTATTCGTTTACGAGAACTACCCGCTCGACACGGAAGTGCCTTTGGGCGCAGACGGTTTGGCCATCGCCGAGTTCACCAACCGCGAGTACAACCACTATCCGCTGACGGTGGAGGCCTTACCCGGTCGTGAACTCGGCCTGCACGTCGAATACGACACCGACATCTTCAACGCCGCGGGCGTCGATGCGCTCATCGACCGGCTGCGCCGCGTCTTGGTAGCGATGGCCGCCGATCCCAGCCGACGGCTGTCGTCGGTGGATCTGCTTGATCGCGATGAGCGTGATCTGGTGTTGTCGCGGATGTCCGGTGCGGGCGTGACGGCACCCGTCGGCGTGGCGCCGCAATTGTTGGCCGCGGCGGTGGCCGCCGATCCGGACGCACCTGCGGTTCTCGACGGCGCGCGGCGGATGTCGTACCGCGAGCTCGACGAGTCCTCGACGCGGTTGGCGCGGACCCTGATCGAGGCCGGCGTGGGCCCGGAACGCGCCGTGGGCGTCGCGGTCGAACGGTCCGTGGAGTTGGTCGTCGCGTGGTGGGCGGTGGCCAAGGCCGGCGGCATCTATGCGCCGGTCGACCTGGCCCATCCCGTCGAGCGCATCGCCTCGGTGCTGGATGCCGTTGGCGCGGTGTGTGTGTTGGCCTGCGGCACCGACGAGGTGGCCGGTGCCGGCCAGCGCCCGATCGTGCGCATCGACGGCCTCGATGCGTCCGGACAACCCGCGAAGCCGATCACCGACGCCGATCGATTGTCGGCGCTGCGGACGGACGACACCGCGTACGTGATCTTCACGTCCGGCTCAACCGGCGTCCCCAAGGGCGTGTCGGTCAGCCATTCGGGTCTGCTGGGCTGGGCCGCGGCCCAACGCGAGATGTTCGGATTGGGCGCCGACGCGCGGGTGCTGATGGTGGCCGCACCGACCTTCGATGCGTCGGTCGGCGAGTTGTTGCTGGCGGCCGGATCGGGCGCGGCGCTGGTGGTGGCTCCGCCGCAGGTGTACGCGGGCGAGGCTCTGACCGCGTTGCTGGCCGCCCAGCGGGTCAGCGCGGCGATATTGACCCCGACGGTGGTGTCGACGCTGGACCGCAGCCGACTCGACTGCGTGGAAACGCTGGTCGCTGTCGGCGAGGCCGTCCTGCCGGAGTTGGTGGACGCGTGGGCGCCGGATCGGCAGCTGTTCAACGGCTACGGCCCCAGCGAGACGACGATCTGGGTCACCTGCGCGCGGCTGCAGGCGGGTCAGCCGATCCGAATCGGCGCTCCGATTTCAGGGGTGCGCGCGGTCGTGCTCGACGCCTGGCTGAATCCGACCCCGGTCGGGGTGGTGGGTGAGCTCTATCTGAGCGGACCCGCGCTCGGGCACGGCTATGTGGGCCGCGTTGAGCTGACTGCGGAACGGTTCGTGGCCAACCCCTTTGGCGAGATCGGGGAGCCCGGATCGAGGCTGTATCGGACCGGCGACCTGGTGCGCTGGAATCCCGACGGAACCCTGGATTACCTCGGCCGCGCCGACACTCAGATCAAGCTGCGCGGCCAGCGCATCGAATTGGGCGAAATCGAGAACACCCTGCTGGCCTGCCCACAGGTCACCCAGGCCGCCGTCACCGTGCAGGACAGTGCGACCGGCTCTCACCTGGTCGCCTACGTGACGCTCGACCACGCCACCACCGCCGACCACGACGCCGACGACGTCGAAGAGTGGCAGAACCTCTACGACGACTTGTACGGGGGTGAAGCCGGTTCGGGCTTCGGCATGGACTTCCGCGGCTGGAACAGCAGCTACACCGGAGATCCGATCCCGCTCGAGGAGATGCTCGAATGGCGTTCGGCCACAGTGGATCGGATCGTGTCCCTGCAGCCGCGACGTGTGCTGGAGATCGGCGTGGGCTCGGGACTGCTGTTGTCGGAGATCGCCCCGCGTTGCGATCAGTATGTCGCCACGGACTTTTCGCCGGTCGCGATCGACAACCTCGCCCGCTCGATGGAGCGGTTGCAGCTGCCGTGGCGGGACCGGGTCGAATTGCTGACCCAGCCCGCGCACGTCGCGGACGGGCTGCCACAAGGTCACTTCGACACCATCATCGTCAACTCCGTCGTCCAGTACTTCCCCAACGCCGGATACCTGGCCGAGGTGATCGACACCGTGATGGACCTGCTGGCCCCCGGCGGGGCGGTGTTCATCGGCGACGTCCGTAACCATGCCTTGCAAGGTGCGTTCCAAACCGCGATCGCGCTCGCCCGCAGCGGCGGCGGCGACACCGCAGAGATCCGGCAGCGAGTGCGCCACGCCATGCTCGGTGAGACCGAATTGCTCTTGGCGCCAGAGTTTTTCACCACCTGGGCCGACGCCCGCCCCGCCGCGGGCGGACTGGACATCCGCATCAAACGCGGGTCGGCCGACAACGAACTGAACCAGTACCGCTACGACGTCGTCATCCACAAGGCCGCCGGGCCCGTACGTTCGGTGGCCGCCGAGCCCACCTGGGCGTGGGCGGGTCTGAGCGGGCTGCACGACGAATTGGTCTCGCAGCGGCCCGCGGCCGTCCGCGTGACCGACATCCCGCGGACCGGACTGATCACCGACGTCAACCTCGAATCCGCGCTCGCCGCAGGGCTACCCGTTGCCGACGCGCTGGCCCAGTCCGACGCCGCTTCCGGCGTCGCCGCCGAAGAGCTGCATCGCATCGGTGCGGAAGCCGGCTACCACGTCGCCGTGACCTGGGGTGCCCAACCCGGCACTCTGAGTGCGGTTTTCCTTGCTGCATCCGAACTCGACGGCGTGCCCGCCCCGCGGCTTACCGACGTGTACCTGCCCGCCGGCGGGGTCCGGCAACGCACCAGCTACGCCAACGACCCCCGGACCAACACCAAGGTCGGCGAGGTGCGGGATCGGTTGAGCGCGTGGTTGCCCGAGTACATGGTGCCGGCACACATTGTGGCGCTCGAGGAATTCCCGCTGACCTCCTCGGGCAAGCTTGACCGAAAGGCGCTGCCGGCGCCCGATTATCAGGACGCCGATCGTTACCGCGCCCCGGTTGATGCGGTCGAGGAAATCCTCGTCGGGATCTACGCCCAGGTGCTGGGCCTGGAGCGCGTCGGGGTCGACGACTCATTCTTCGACCTGGGTGGGGATTCGCTGTCGGCGATGCGGTTGATCGCCTCGGTCAACACCAGCCTCAATGCCGACCTCGGGGTGCGCAGCGTGTTTGACGCGCCCACTGTCGCCGAGTTGGCGCGCCTGGCCACCGGCGAAGCGGACCGACCGGAGCCGTTGGTGGCCGGCCCGCGGCCCGCGGTCATCCCGTTGTCCTTCGCCCAGAACCGGCTCTGGTTCATCGACCAATTGCAGGGTCCCTCACCGATTTACAACATCACGGTGGCACTGCGCCTGCGCGGGCGTCTGGACACCGACGCGCTGACCGTGGCGCTGAGTGACGTCGTGGACCGCCACGAAAGCCTGCGCACGGTGTTCACGTCAACCGACGGGGTGCCGCAGCAGGTCGTGATTCCCGCCGAGCAGATCGGCTTCGCCTGCGCCGTCACGGACGCCCGCGAATGGTCGGAGGACCGGCTGCATGCGGCGATGGCGGAAGCGGCGCGGTACACGGTCGACCTGACACGCGAAAGCCCGCTACACACTGAGCTTTTCGCTGTCAGCGACGACGAACACATGCTGGTGGTCGCGGTGCACCACATCGCCGCCGACGGCTGGTCGATCTCTCCGTTCGCGCGCGATCTGGGGGTTGCATACGCCAGCCGCTGCGAGGGGCGGGCCCCCGACTGGGCCCCACTCGAGGTGCAGTATGTCGACTACACACTGTGGCAGCGTGCGCATCTCGGTGACCCGGACGATCGCGACAGTCGTATCGCGGCGCAGCTGGACTTTTGGGCGGATGCACTGTCCGGGCTGCCCGAACGCCTGCAACTACCCACGGACCGGCCTTACCCGCAGGTCGCCGACCACCGCGGGGCCCGGCTGGCGATGGACTGGCCGACCGAGCTGCAACAACAGCTCCGTCGGGTGGCGCGGGAGCACAACGCGACCAGCTTCATGGTGGTGCAGGCCGCCTTCGCGGCGCTGCTGTCCAAGATCAGCGCCAGTTCCGATGTGGCGGTGGGCTTCCCGATCGCGGGACGTCCCGAGCCCGCGCTCGACGAGCTGATCGGTTTCTTCGTCAACACCCTGGTGTTGCGTGTCGACGTGGCGGGTGATCCGACCTTCGCCGAGCTGCTGGCCCAGGTGCGGCGGCGTAGCCTGGCCGCTTTCGAGCACCAGGACGTGCCCTTCGAATTGCTGGTGGAGCGGCTGAACCCGAACCGGAGCCTGACGCATCACCCGTTGATTCAGGTCCTCTTGGGCTGGGAGAACTTCCCCGGGCACGACAACAGCCCCGCCGCGACGTTGCCGTTGGGTGATCTGCAGGTCACGCCGATGCCGTTGCACACCGACACCGCTCGCATGGACCTGACGTTCTCGCTCGCCGAGCGCTGGACCGAAACCGGCCAGCGCGCCGGCATTTCCGTGACCGCGGAGTACCGCACCGATGTGTTCGACGCGGAGACCATCGAGGCGTTGATCGACCGGTTACAGCGGGTGCTGACGGCGGTCACCGCGGAGCCGGAGCGGCGACTGTCGTCGGTGGATCTGCTGGATGCCACCGAGCACGCCCGACTACAGCGGTGGGGCAACGAGGCGGTCCTGGCCCGGCCGGCGAAACCGGTGTCGGTCGCGGAGTCGTTCGCCGCGCAGGCCGCGCGCACGCCGGATGCGGTCGCGGTGACCTTCGAAGACCGCTCCATGACCTATCGGGAACTCGATGAGGCGGCGAACCGGTTGGCGCGCATGCTGGTCGACCGTGGGGCGGGCCCGGGTAAGTCTGTCGCACTGGTGTTTTCGCGATCGGCCGAGGCGATCGTGGCGATCGTCGCGGCGCTCAAGTCCGGGGCGGCCTATCTGCCGATCGATCCGGCGCTGCCTGCGGCCCGGATGGAGTTCATGCTCACCGACGCCGCCCCTATGGCCGCGGTCACCACCGCGAGGCTGGCCGATCGGCTGGACAAGTTCGACATCGCCGTCATCGACATCAACGACCCCGCCGTCGCCACCCAGCCCGGCACGCCACCACCCGCGCCGGCCCCCGACGACCTCGCCCACATCATCTACACCTCCGGCACCACCGGTGTTCCCAAAGGTGTTGCGGTGACTCAATATAACGTCGCGCAACTGTTCGACGCGCTGGAAATCGGCATCGAGCTGTCGCCGGATCAGGTGTGGACGCAGTTCCACTCCTATTCCTTCGACTTCTCGGTCTGGGAGATCTGGGGCGCGCTGCTGCACGGCGGGCGGCTCGTGGTGGTGCCCGACGTGGTGGCACGTTCACCAAACGAGTTCCACGCCTTGCTCGTTCGCGAGGGCGTCACCGTGCTGACCCAGACTCCGTCGGCGGTGGGGATGCTGTCACCGGAGGGACTGGAATCCGCGGCGCTGGTGATCGGTGCCGAGCCCTGCCCGCCCGAGTTGGTGGATCGGTGGTCGCCCGGACGGGTGATGGTCAACGTCTATGGCCCGACCGAGACCACGATGTGGTTGTCCAAGAGTGCGCCGCTCAAGCCTGGTTCGGGGTTCCCCCCGATCGGCTCGCCGACGTCGCGGGCGGCCTTCTTCGTGCTCGACAGCTGGTTGCGTCCGGTGCCGGCCGGCGTGGTCGGCGAGTTGTACTTGTCCGGCGCCGGGGTCGGGGCGGGGTATTGGCGCCGTCCCGGTTTGACGGCTTCGCGCTTCATGGCGTGCCCGTTCGGGCAACCCGGGGCGCGCATGTATCGCACCGGGGACCTGGTCTGCTGGGGCCCCGACGGACAGCTGCGCTACCTGGGACGCGCCGACGAGCAGGTCAAGATCCGCGGGTACCGAATCGAACTCGGCGAGATCCAGGCGGCGCTGAGCGCGTTCGACGGGGTCGAACAGGCTGCGGTGATCGCGCGTGAGGACAAACCCGGTGACAAGCGCCTGGTCGGCTACATCACCGGTTCTGCCGACCCGGTGGACGCGCGTGCCGCGCTGGCCCGGCGGCTGCCCGGCTACATGGTGCCGACCGCGGTGGTCGTACTTGACGCGCTGCCGGTGACCGTCAACGGCAAGCTCGACGCCCGCGCCCTGCCGGCGCCCGACTACCAGGACGCCAGTCGCTACCGGGCGCCGACCAGCAGGACGGAAGAGACGCTGGCGGGGATCTACGCCCGCGTGCTCGGTATCGAGCGTGTCGGCGTCGACGACTCGTTCTTCGATCTGGGTGGCGACTCGCTGCTGACGATGCGGCTGATCGCCGCGATCAACACGTCCCTGGACACCGATCTGCCGGTGCGCGTCGTCTTCGAGGCGCCCACGGTCGCCCAACTGGCGCAGCGCGTCGGTGAGGGCGAGGGACGGCTGGAGCCGTTGGTGGCCGGTGAGCGGCCCGCGGAGATCCCGTTGTCGTTCGCGCAGAACCGGTTGTGGTTCATCGAACAGCTGCAGGGGCCCTCGCCGGTGAACAACATGGCGGCGGCGCTGCGACTCAGTGGTGCGCTCGACGCCGACGCGCTGGGGGAGGCGTTGGCGGACGTCGTGCGGCGTCATGAAAGCCTGCGCACGGTGTTCGCCGCGCGAGAGGGAACGCCCCAGCAGGTGGTGCTGCCCGCCGAGCATGCCGACTTCGGTTGGCAGATAGTCGATGCCGGCGGATGGTCGAAGGACAGGCTCGAAGAGGCGATCGGGGCCGCGGCGCGTCACCCCTTCGACCTGGCAACCGAGATTCCGTTCAGGGCAACACTTCTCCGGGTCGGCGCAGACGAGCACGTGCTGGTCGCCGTGGTGCACCACATCGCCGCGGACGGCTGGTCGCTGACGCCACTGGTCCGCGACCTGGGTGTGGCATACGCCAGCCGCCGTGCCGGGCACGCTCCTGGGTGGACCGAATTGGTCGCGCAATACGCCGATTACACGCTGTGGCAGCGTGCGCAGTTCGGCGATCTCGACGACAGCAACAGCCGGATCTCTGCGCAGCTGGCCTACTGGCAGGATGCCCTGGCCGGGCTGCCCGAGCGGATTCAGTTGCCAACGGACCGGCCCTATCCGCGGGTAGCCGATCAACGCGGCGCCACCGTTGTGGTGGACTGGCCGGCCGAGGTGCAGGAAGGCGTGGCACGGCTGGCGCGCGAGCACAACGCGACCAGCTTCATGGTGATGCAGGCCGCGCTGGCGATGCTGTTGTCCAAGATCAGCGCGAGTTCCGATGTGGCCGTGGGCTTTCCGATCGCTGGGCGGCGCGACTCCGCACTCGACGAATTGGTCGGGTTCTTCGTCAACACCTTGGTGCTGCGGATGGACGTGGCAGGCGACCCGAGCTTCGCCGAGCTGTTGGCCCGGGTCAAGGCAAGCAGCCTGGACGCCTTCGAACACCAAGACGTGCCGTTCGAGCTGTTGGTTGAGCGGCTCAACCCGACCCGCAATCTGACCCACCACCCGCTCGTGCAGGTGATGCTGGCGTGGCAGAACTTCGCCGGGCTGGATGATCCGGCCGCGGGCTTGGCCTTGGAAGACCTTCGGGCAACATCGGTTCCCGTGGAGACCCAGGTCTCCCATATGGATCTGGTCTTCTCTCTTGCCGAACGCTGGGGTGAAACCGGCGAGCCCGCCGGGATCGGCGGGAGGGTGGAATTCCGGACCGATGTGTTCGACGCGAGCAGCATCGAGGCGCTCGTCGCACGGTTGGAGCGGGTGCTGGTCGCGATGACCGCCGACCCCGACCGGTCGTTGTCGTCGGTGGATCTGCTTGACGAGCGTGAGCACGCCCGTCTGGACAAGCTCGGTAACCGGGCGGCACTGACCGTGCCGGTTCCCACGTCGATGTCGATCCCGGCGTTGTTCGCCGAGCACGTGGCGCGCACCCCCGACGCGGTCGCGCTGGTCTGCGAGGGCCGGTCGCTGACCTACCGGGAGCTCGACGAGGCGGCGAACCGCTTGGCCCACTCGTTGGCCGGCCGTGGATCGGGCCCGGGTGAGACTGTCGCGCTGGTTGTTTCGCGCTCGGCCGAGGCCGTCGCGGCCATTCTGGCGGTGCTCAAAACGGGAGCGGCATATCTGCCGATCGACCCGGGGCTGCCGGCAGCCCGGCTCGAGTTCGTGCTGGGTGATGCCGCACCGACCGCGGCGGTCACCACCGCCGACCTGGCCGACCGGCTGGACGGATTCGACCTTGCCGTCATCGACATCGGTGACATCTGGGCCCCGGACGTCGACGCGCAATCCCGCACGGTCGGGTCGGCACCGGACGCGAGCGACATCGCCTACCTGATCTACACCTCGGGTACCACTGGCACCCCCAAGGGCGTGGCGGTTACCCACCAGAACGTCATCCAACTGCTGGCGTCGCTGGACAGCGGGCTGCCGTCGGCCGGTGTGTGGACGCAGTGCCATTCGCTGGCGTTCGACGTATCAGTGTGGGAGATCTTCGGCGCGTTGCTGCGGGGCGGGCGCGTGGTGGTGGTGCCCGACTCGGTCGCGCGTTACCCCGAAGACCTCCATAAGGCTCTGGTCGCCGAGCAGGTCACCGTGTTGACCCAGACCCCGTCCGCGGTCGCCGCGCTCGCGCCGCAGGGCCTGGAGTCGGTGTCGTTGGTGATGGTCGGCGAGGCGTGCCCACTCGAGGTGGTGGAGCGCTGGGCTCCGGGCCGGGTGATGGTCAATGCCTACGGCCCCACCGAGACAACGATGTGTGTGGCCATCAGCGCCCCGCTCCAAGCGGGCTCACAGTCGAACGACACCGTGCCGATCGGTTCACCGGTGCCCGGCGCCGGACTGTTCGTGCTGGACGGCTGGCTGCGCCCGGTGCCCATCGGGGTCGTCGGCGAGTTGTACGTGGCCGGCGCCGGGGTGGCCGCCGGGTATGTGCGCCGGTCCGACCTGACGTCGTCACGGTTCGTGGCGTGTCCGTTCGGGGCGCCCGGCCGGCGGATGTATCGCACCGGAGACCTGGTGCGCTGGCGTGCCGACGGCCAGCTGCAATACCTGGGCCGCGCCGACGAGCAGGTCAAGGTCCGCGGTTACCGCATCGAACTCGGCGAAATCCAGGCCGCGCTGGCCGAATTCGCGGGCGTCGACCGGGCTGCCGTGGTCGCGCGCGAGGAACGTCCCGGCGATAAGCGTCTGGTCGCCTACATCACGGGCACCGCCGATCCCGCCGAGGCGCGTGCCGCGCTGGCCGAACGTCTTCCGGCGTACATGGTTCCGGCGGCCGTGATGGGACTCGACGCGCTGCCGCTCACACCCAACGGCAAACTCGACGCTCGCGCCCTGCCGGCACCGGAGTACGCCGCCGGCCAGTACCGCGCCCCGACCAACCCGACCGAGGAGATCCTGGCCGGCATCTACGCCCAGGTCCTGGGACTCGACCGGGTCGGGATCGACGACTCGTTCTTCGACCTTGGCGGCGACAGCATTTCCGCGATGCGGCTGATCGCGATGATCAACAGCAGCCTGGAAACCGGTCTCGCGGTCCGCACAGTGTTCGAGGCGCCCACGGTCGCCCAGCTCGCACCACGCATCGATGAGGGTGGCAGCGGGCTGCAACCGCTGATCGCGGGAGCGCGGCCGGCCGTGATCCCACTGTCGTTCGCGCAGAACCGGTTGTGGTTCCTGGATCAGTTGCAGGGGCCGTCCCCGGTCTACAACATGGCGACGGCATTGCGGCTGAGCGGCAGGCTCGACGCGGACGCGCTCGGCGCGGCGCTGGGTGACGTGGTCGCCCGCCACGAGAGCCTGCGCACCGTGTTCGCCGCGCCCGATGGGACACCTCAGCAGGTCGTGATCCCGGTCGACCGTGCAGATTTCGGGTGGCAGGTCGTTGACGCCGGTGACTGGTCGGCCGACCACCTCGACGAGGCCATCGGCATCACCGCCCGCCACACCTTTGACCTGGCTGCCGAAATCCCTTTGCGGGCAACGCTTTTTCGGATCGGCGACGACGAGCACATTCTGGCTGCCGGGGTCCACCACATCGCCGCCGACGGCATGTCGATCACCCCGCTGGTGCGCGATCTCGGGGTCGCCTATGCCAGCCGTTGCGCGGGGCGCGTCCCCGATTGGACGCCGCTGCCGGTGCAGTATGTCGACTACACGCTGTGGCAGCGTGCGCAATTCGGTGATCTCGACGACAAGCAGAGCGCCATCGCGGCGCAGCTGGGCTACTGGGAAGACGCCTTGGCCGGGTTGCCGGAGCGGCTGCAGCTGCCCACCGATCGGCCCTACCCGCTGGTGGCTGACCAGCGCGGCGCCACCGTGGAGGTCGACTGGCCGGCCGAGGTGCAGGAGCGGATGCGCGCCGTCGCCCGCGAGAACAACGCGACCACCTTCATGGTCACCCAGGCCGCCCTGGCCGTACTGCTGTCCACGATGAGCGCCAATTCTGATGTGGCGGTTGGTTTCCCGATCGGAGGCCGCCGCGAC
>NZ_JAFAUS010000289.1 GCF_019243155.1 Mycobacterium sp. | reverse complement strand
CTCAAGGGTCACTTCGCCGCGATGCGCCATGCCGCGTCGTACTGGCGCGGGCTGTCCAAAGAGGGCAAAGCGGTTGACGCCCGGATCATCAACACGAGTTCGGGTGCGGGCCTGCAGGGCAGCGTCGGGCAGGGCAACTACAGCGCGGCCAAGGCCGGCATCGCGGCGATGACACTCGTCGCCGCCGCCGAGATGGGGCGCTACGGCGTGACCGTCAATGCGATAGCGCCGTCGGCGCGCACCCGCATGACCGAGACCGTCTTCGCCGAGATGATGTCAACGCAGGACCAGGATTTCGACGCGATGGCGCCCGAGAACATCTCGCCCCTGGTGGTGTGGCTGGGCAGCGCCGAATCGCGTGACGTCACCGGCAAGGTATTCGAAATCGAGGGCGGCAAGATCCGCGTCGCCGAGGGCTGGGCGCACGGCCCGCAGATCGACAAGGGCGCCAAGTGGGACCCGGCCGAGTTGGGGCCCGTCGTCAGCGATCTGCTGGCGAAGGCCCGGCCGGCGGTCCCGGTCTACGGGGCCTAGCCGACCGGATCGCAGATCACGATCGGGATCACCCGATCGGTCCACGATTTGTAGTCCTCGAACGTGGGGTACATGGCCACCATCTTCGGCCAGTACTCCGCGCGCTCGGCGTCGTTGGCGTCGCGTGCCGTCATCGACAGCACCTCGTCCTTGATCTGCACGGACACTTTGGGATTCGCCTTGAGGTTGAGGTACCACAGCGGATGCTTGTCGCTGCCGCCCCGGGACGCGCCGAGTACGACGCGGTTGCCCTCGCGCAGGTAGAGCAGCGGGCTGACCCGCGGCTCACCGGTCTTGCGGCCGGTCGTGGTAAGTAGCGCGATCGGAGCGTCGCCCATCTTGCCGCCGATCTTTCCGTTGGTGCGCCGGTAAATCCACGTGTTGCCCTTGCCCATCCATTTCATGAAAGTGTCGACCCAAGGCGCGTTCAAACCGCGCGGTTTCGATTTCGGCATGGCTTCCTAGCGCTGAATGAATGGGTGGAAACGGACTCTGATGTGCTGGATTTCGGCTTTCCCGCTTGCACTTTCGGCGGGGATCACGAAACTCTCGTTGACTCGCGCGCCCAGTCGCCGGCCGCCGAGTCCCGCTTTGGTCAGCACGTGGTACATCGCATGCACCTCGTCACCGTCGAGGCGGTAGTCTGGCAGCGTCGTGTCCGCCAGAAGCCGGTATTGAACCCCGCGATTGAGGCTGCGCCGCAGGTGATTTCCCGAAAATCCGTTCTTGAATCCCTGCTCGATCCGGGTGCAACCGGCCGCGAACGGAACGGAATCGCCGTCATGGCTGACGAGCGCGTCGATATATGCCTGCGCCGCGGCGATGCGGCTCTCGGCCGAAACGATCACTGGTGACGAGGTTAGATGCGCTCGATGATGCTGCCGGTGGACAGGGCGCCGCCCGCGCACATGGTGATCAGCGCGGTGCTCTGGTCGGTGCGCTCCAGTTCGTGCAGCGCGGTGGTGATCAGCCGGCTGCCGGTGCAACCCACCGGGTGGCCGAGCGCGATCGCACCGCCGTTGACGTTGACCCGGGCCATGTCGGCCTCGTGCACCCGCGCCCACGACAGCACCACCGAGGCGAAGGCCTCGTTGATCTCGACCAGGTCGATGTCGCCCATCTTCATCCCGGCCTTCTCCAGCACCTTCGCCGTCGACTGCACCGGCCCGTCCAGGTGGTAGTAGGGCTCTGCCCCGACCAGCGCCTGGCTGACGATGCGCGCCCGCGGCCGCAGCCCGAGTGCCTTGGCCTTGTCCTCGTCCATCCACAGCACGGCCGCTGCACCATCGGAGATCTGCGACGACGTTCCCGCCGTGTGGATCCCGCCATCGAGGACAGGCTTCAGCGAGCTCAGCCCCGACAGCGTGGTGTCGCGCAGGCCCTGGTCCCGGCTGATGGTGACACGCTCGGACGTCGGCTGCTTGTTCTCGTCGAGGGCCGGTGCCTCGAGCGGGGAGATCTCGCGGTCGAAACGGGCTTCATCCCAGGCCTGCTTGGCCTTGGCCTGAGACGCGAGGCCGAATTCATCGATGTCTTCGCGGGTGATGCCGCGCCGCTTGGCGATTCGCTCGGCGGCGGTGAACTGGTCGGGCAGGTCGATGTCCCACGACTCCGCCCGCCAGTTGCGGTCCGGGCCGGCGTTGGCGCCCAGCCCGACGCGACTCATCGCCTCGACGCCGCACGCGATGCCGATGTCGATCGCACCGGTCGCGATCAGACCCGCGATCAGGTGGTTGGCCTGCTGCCCACTGCCGCACTGGCAGTCCACGGTGGTGGCGCCGACGTGCTCCGGCAAACCCGCGGTCAGCCACGCCGTGCGGCTGATGTTGTTGGACTGCTCCGCGAACTGCGTGACGCAGCCGCCGATAACCTGCTCAACGTCGCCGGCGTTGATTCCGGCCTTCTCAACTAGTGCCTTCTGCACCGCACCCAACAGCTCGGTGGCGTGCAGGCCTGACAGCCATCCATTGCGCTTGCCGATCGGGCTGCGAGTGGCTTCGACGATTACCGGGTTACCCATTCCGTCAGGCTAGAACACGTTTCATTACTCTGACAAGCGAGGATGATGACCTGCCTTTTATCTGCGCAGGAGGCGTGTTTTACTGGCACTAGAACACGTTGCAATTAGTGTTGTAAAAGGAGCGCACTCTACATGGCACCCCCGAACATTCCCGCCGACTTCGACTTTCTCGACCCGGACGTCAACCT
>NZ_JAFAUS010000178.1 GCF_019243155.1 Mycobacterium sp. | reverse complement strand
GGAACTTGCCGACGATCTCAACATCCATGTCAGGTACCTCACGCAGTGCCGACGACGAAACTCACCGTGGTGGCGGTGCTCCCGCCGAAATTGAGAGTGCCGAAGGTCCGGGCGCCCTCGACCTGATACTCGCCCGCCGCGCCGCTGGTTACGGCGCGCGTTGGCGAAGTTGAGCTGCGCCACGGCCCGCAGGTGCGCGTCGTCCAGTCCGTAGCGGCGGTCGTACTCGTGGGCAACCTCGGCGAACATGGACGGCCACAGGTAACGAGCGCCTTGACCCTCGTGTCCGGTCCACGCGGCCGCACCGAGATGCTGGGCGGCGGTGTCGCCGGGCACGGTCTTCTCGAGTTCGACCCCCACGACGAGCGCACAGTCGTAGGCGCCTGACCGTAGATCGGCCATCGCCGACAGCGCCGCCACGCTACCGGAGGCGCATGCCGCCTCGTGTCGCGAAGCGGGGGTGTCCCACAGGCCGTCGCGCACCGAGGCCGGCATCGCCCCGAGGTGACCTTGGCCGGCGAACATCTCGCCGAAGGCATTCGCGACGTGGACTACTTCGATGGCGGCGGCGTTCACGCCGGCCGATGCGAGCGTGCCCTCGACGACCTCAGCGGTCAGGGCCGCGAAGTCGCGGCCCTCCTTGGTGAGGTTGCGGGCAAAGTCGCTTTGGAAACCGCCGAGGATCCACACTCCGGTCGAGCCGCCCATAAGCGCACGCTACTCCGCCGGGTCCCGGAAAAGGGCGGCCCCGTCGGCTCTCGGGCTGAACCGACGGGACCTAGGCGAACACGAAGGCCGGCCGACGTGCACGCCTCTTTTGCATCATTGCCACGCGGGACGTTCAACAAACATGGTCAGTCAAAGCTTTTTGGGTAAGCCTCGCGGTTTTTCGTCCGTCGTCGCACTGGCCTAGACGGTTTTTTCGACAAGCTCGGTCGGCTCGGGCCCGTCCGACGGGCGTGCCGGGACGACCCGACGTTGCACATCGGCCCGGTCGACGGCGGCCAAGTCGATGCCCTTCGTCTCGCGGGCGAACAGGACGGACACCGCGCTCACCGCCGCGGTAGCCGCCAGATACCAGGAGATGGGCACCGCGGATTTGTAGGTCTCGAGCAAACGCACCGCAATGATCGGCGCCAGCGAGCCGGCCACGATCGAGGTGACCTGATAGCCCAGCGACACCCCCGAATACCGCATCCGGGTCGGGAACATCTCCGCCATCGCCGCGGGCTGGACCGCGTACATCAGACCGTGGAACACCAGTCCGATGACGATCGCCGACATGATGATCGCGTCGCGGCCGCTGTTCATCATCGGGAAGGCGAAGAAGCCCCAGCTGCACGCGCAGATCGCGCCGACGAAATAGATTGGGCGCCTACCGAATCGGTCACTGAGATGGCCGGTTAGCGGGATGACCGCGAAGTGCACCGCGTGCGCGGCCAGCAGCCACCACAGGATGACCTTGGTGTTGGCGTGCACCTGCACCTTGAGATAGGTGATGGAGAAGGTGACGACGAGGTAGTACATGGTGTTCTCGCCGAATCGCAGGCCCATCGCGGTGAAAACGCCACGCGGGTAATGCTTTATCACCTCGACCACACCCATCCGGGTCTTCTCGAGGTGATCTGCCTCCTGCTGGGAGGCGCGGAAGATCGGTGCGTCCGTCACCTTGGTGCGGATGTAGTAACCGATGAGAACGACGATCGCGGACAACCAGAAGGCGACGCGCCAGCCCCAGCTCAGGAACGCCGCGTCCGAGAGCGTCGAGGTGAGAACCAGCAGCACCGCGGTGGCCAGCATGTTTCCGCTCGGGACACCGGCCTGCGGCCAGCTGGCCCAGAACCCCCGGCTGGACTTCGGGCTGTGTTCGGCGACCAGCAGAACGGCTCCACCCCACTCGCCGCCGACGGCGAAACCCTGGAAGAAGCGCAGCACCACCAGCAGGGTCGGTGCCCAGTACCCGATCTGCGCGAAGGTGGGCAGACAACCCATGGCGAAGGTGGCGATACCAACCAGCAGCAAACTGAACTGCAGCAGTTTCTTACGTCCGTACCGGTCCCCGAGCTGGCCGAAGACGATGCCGCCGAGCGGGCGGGCGGCGAAACCGACCGCGTAGGTCACGAAGGCGGCCAGGATTGCGTCGAGCTCGTTGCCGCCCCGGGGGAAGAAGACCTTGCTGAAGACCAGCGTGGCCGCGGTCCCGTAGAGGAAGAATTCGTACCATTCCACCACCGTGCCGGCCATGGACGCGGCGACCACCCGGCGAAGATACGCTCTGCTCTCCGTTAGCTTGCCTTGCGAGTCGTTACCCACACTCATCTTTTCGCCCTCCTTGGCGGGCCGCCCACCCGAGGTGCCGAGCAGATTGTGTTTGCCTGAATCGGCTTCTTACTAGTCCGCGAAAGCGTTGGGCGTGCCGGCGTGGGGAGCGTACCTGGCCGGCCGCCGTACCGGAGGGCGTCTGTCTGAACAACTGGTGACGGTTAGCGGCGCCCGCACACAGAGCGGGACTCAGCAAACTGCCGAGGGCCCGCGAAGCCGGGGGAGGAGATGCGTTGCGACACGGTCACGGATGGATACCTATCGACTCATCACCGGTCACAGGAGCCGCGCTGGTCACTATCGTCACATGGGCCAGCTACCGACGTCAATGCGGAGTCACCGTCCTCGAAAGGTGTTACATGTCGGCGATTTTTCGAAGTGTGTCGCTAAAGGTGGCGTCGGCGGCCGCTGTCGGACTGGTCGTCGTCGTGGGTCCCACGCCGGTGGCGAACGCCACCCCCTGCGGCGCGCCTGAGGCCAACATCGACCCGCCGGCCGCGCCACCTTCGATGCCCATGCCGCAGCCGGTCGTCCAGCCACCGACCGGCCGCAGGCCGACTCACACGAACGACCAGGCGCCGCTGCCCAGACTGGGTCCGCTGATCTCCTCGTTGCTGCGACCGACTGCGCCGACCCCTCGGTCCGCTCCGATGCGACCGCAAGCGGAGGTGTTACCTCCCGGGCCGAACCCGCCCGCGCCGGGCATCCCCGCGCCGCCGAATGCCAACCAGCTGCGTCCGAACGCGGCCCCGATCCCGCAGCCACAGCCGGAGCCGGCGCCGCCACCTCCGTCGATCGCGGGAGCCCCGACGTCGCTCGTGGACTGGGTGACCGGACCCAACGGCCCCAACAAGACCCTGGAACGTTTCAGCATCTCCGGCACCGACCTCGGGATCGCCTGGGACAACGGCGATGCCGCCAACCGTCAGGTCCTCATGGCGTTCGGTGACACCTTCGGCTACTGCAAGGTGCACGGCCAGCAGTGGCGCTACAACACGCTGTTCCGCAGCAACGATCACGACCTGTCTCACGGAATCCACATCGCCGACGGGGCGCCAAACAACCCATACTCTGGCTCACCCGTATGGGCGCCCGGACTGTCCAAACAGGTCGTCAACACCATCCATAAGGCGGCGCACGAGACGGGCATCATTCCGACCGCGGCGATGTCGATGGGCCGAACCCAGTACATGAGCTACATGTCGATCCGCCAGTGGGGTCGCGACGGCGAATGGTCGACGAACTACTCGGCCATCGCCCGGTCCAACGACAACGGCCAGAACTGGGGAATCTTCCCCACCTCGATCCGCACGGCCTCGGCGGACGCGATCCCGGGCGCCGGGTTCACGCCGGGAAATGAGAATTTCCAGATGGGTGCGTTCCTGAAGGGCAACGACGGCTACGTCTACCAATTCGGAACCCCGTCGGGACGCGGCGGCGCGGCGTTCCTGTCGCGAGTTCCACCGAGCCAATTACCCGACCTCACCAAGTACCAATATTGGAATGGCGACGACGGTGGCCATTGGGTGCCGAACAATCCCGGGGCGGCGACACCTATTTTCCCGGGCCCGGTCGGCGAAATGTCCGCCCAATACAACAGCTATCTGAAGCAATACCTGGTGCTCTACACCGATGGCGGCAGCAACGACGTCGTGGCCAGGACCGCGCCGACGCCGCAAGGACCGTGGAGTCCCGAACAACCGCTCGTGTCGTCGTTTCAGATGCCCGGCGGTATTTACGCGCCGATGATTCATCCCTGGTCGTCGGGCAGAGACCTGTATTTCAACCTGTCGTTGTGGTCGGCGTACGACGTGATGTTGATGCACACCGTGCTTCCGTAATTCGTGTCAAATCCGTAATCGTGTCGCACCTCTAATTACCACCAAGCAAGGCGCACCCTTAGTAAATGACCTTGTGAGAGAGGAGATCGAGGATGATCACCTTTGACAACCACGCAACATCGCGAAACCCCGGCAACCCGCCGGCGCGGCGCGAAACCGTTGAGGTGTGCATCGAGGGCGTACAGCGCGCGAACGGCGCTCTCCGACTGGGCATCGTGGTAAGCGGACGGGATTGCCGGCGACGCCACTACGGGTGACCCCGGCGCACCGCATCCGATTAGGGATCGGGCGGCGGTGGTGGGGGAGTCCATCGCTTGCCGTCCGTTGTCCATCCGCACGGCAGGTAATTCCACTGGACGCCGTCGAATGACAGGCATTTGGGTCCAAAGGGCGGCGGTGACGGGCCCGGCGACTGCGATTCCGGGTAGGCGACAGCCCCGCTGAGCATTAAAGCTCCGACGGCCAGAAATATCGCTGCGAATTTCTTCATCGCGGTTTCAGCGATTGCGCTCGCCAAAGCGATTGCAGCTATCGTTGCGCCCTTGGGTTCACTCTTTCAAGGTTAGTCCGCTGCCCCGTGTAAGGGCTGGAAATCGCCTGACAAAACGCCCTCGGTAACACGGGCCGAAGCCTCGGCGGGAAAGCCGATATGCTCGGCAGCCTATGGATAACGTGCCGTCCGCGGCCTCTGCCGCTCCCGCGTCCACCGCTGCCGCAGGGCAGTCGGGCGCCGGTGAGCAGGATTATCCCGACAAGCTGGACGCCCGGCTGCTCCAGATCGCCGCGGTCTGCGGCCTGGCCAGCGTGATGGCGTTTCTGGACAGCACCGTGGTCGCCGTCGCCCAGCGAACGTTTGTCACCGAATTCGCGACCAGCCAGACGATGGTGGCCTGGACGGTGGCCGGCTACATGCTCGCGTTCGTCGCCGTGATCCCGATAACCGGGTGGGCGGCCGACCGGTTCGGCACCAAACGGCTGTTCATGGGCGCGATCTTCCTGTTCACCCTGGGCTCGTTTCTGTGCGCCATGGCGCCAAACATTCTGCTGCTCATCGTATTTCGGGTGATACAAGGCGCCGGTGGCGGGATGCTGATGCCGCTGAGCTTTGTGATCCTGACGCGTGAGGCGGGCCCGAAGCGGATCGGCCGCTTGGTCGCGGTCGGAGCGGTCCCCTTCTTGATCGGGCCGATCGGTGGACCGATCCTGGGCGGCTGGCTGATCGGCGCCTATGGCTGGAAGTGGATCTTTTTGTTCAACATTCCGATCGGGCTGGCCGCCTTCGTGCTGGTGGCGATCATCTTCCCGAAGGACCGTTCCACCCCGTCGGACACGCTCGACTTCGTCGGAGCGCTGCTGTTGTCTCCGGGCGTGGCGATATTGCTGGCCGGAATCTCGTCCATCCCGGGACGGCACACGGTTACAGATCGCTACGTGTGGGTGCCGACGATCACCGGCTTGGCGTTGATCATCGCGTTTGTTCTGCACGCCTGGTACCGAGCGGATAACCCGCTCATCGATCTGCGACTGTTCAGGAACCGTACGGTCACCCAGGTCAACATCACGCTGCTGGCATTCGCCTGCGCCTTCGTCGGCTTCGGGTTGCTCGTTCCCAACTACTTCCAGGTGGCGCTGCACCAGACGCCGATGGAATCCGGGATGCACCTGGTGCCGATGGGAATCGGGATCATCGTGGCCACTCCACTGGCCGGGCTGTTCATGGATAAATACGGGCCCGGCAAGATGGTGCTGGCCGGGCTCCCGCTGACAGCTGCCGGTCTCGGCGTCTTCACCTTCGGAGTCGCCAAGCAAGCAAACTATTCGCCGATACTGCTGGCGGGCCTGGTGATTATGGGCCTGGGCGTCGGCTTCATCTCGGCGCCGCTGTCGGCATCGTGCATGCAGTCGCTGGCGCCGGAGCAGGTCGCCCGAGGTACGACTCTGCTTGGCGTCAACGATCAGGTTGGCGGTTCCATCGGAGCCGCGTTGATGGCGGTGCTGTTGACCAACCAATTCAATCGCCACGATGACTTGATCGCCGCGAACAAGCTTGCGGAGATGCAACAGGATGCCGCCAGTCGCGGGGTACCGGTCGATCCGGCGGCGATTCCGCACCAGACATTGGCCCCGGGCTTCGCGAGCAGTGTGGCGCACGACTATGCGCACGCCTACACGATGGTGTTCGCCGTGGGCGTCGTACTGGTGCTGGGCACTGTCATCCCCGCCGCCTTTTTGCCGAAGAAACCTGCCGTGCAGGCGACCATTTCCGACCAGTAGTTATCGGCTCACCGATCAGTTGAGATCGGCACCGCACCGGCTTCCGATCGACCCGCTACGGCCGCGTTGCAAACTTTACTCAAGCTATGGACCGATATCGTTGACCTCAGGTATGGTTTGCAAACGTTAACAAAACTAGGGTGACTTTAACCGGCCCAATAACAGCCGAAGAGTCTTGCTGACAGGCTGCAAGCAGGCCGGAGGTTACACAGGCCGCGCGGGGTTGGGTTAAGTCGGATGGAACTAGATGACCGGTCGTTTCCGCTAACGCGCGGACAGCTGGACATATGGCTCGCGCAGGAGACGGGCTTCGCCGGCGAGGAGTGGCAGCTCGGCCTGTTGGTGAAGATCGACGGCGCAATCGACCGTGCCATCCTCGAGCGGGCGATCCAGAAAGTGGCGCTGGAAGCTGAACCCGCAAGGGCCGCGATTTTCCAGCGGGACGGCCAGGTCTTCCAACGGGCGATCGATGACGCGATTCTCGAACTGGATTTTCATGACCTGAGTTCCTCGCGTCAACCGGTGCGGGAAGCCCGCGCGATGGCCGCGTCGATTCAACGCACTCCGATACCGTTCCCGGGCCCGCTGTTCAAATTCGCACTGTTCCAGACGTGGTCCGACGAGTTCTATTTCTTCGCGTGCGGTCATCACATCGTCATCGATGGCACCGGAATGACGCTGCTGGCCCATCGGATCGCGACCGTGTATGCGGCAATGGTTTCCGGCGCCAGTGTTCCACCGGGGTTCTTCGGATCGTTGCGGGATCTGGTTCGCATCGAATCGGAGTACGAAGCGTCGGCCGATTATCTTGACGATCAGGCCTATTGGATCAAGGCTCTGGCCCGTGCAGCGGATCATCGGCTGGCGTCGCCGCTTAGCGACCGTGATCCGTGGCCTTCGGCGCCGGTGCGGCTGGATCCCAAGGTGTTACGCCGCGTTCAGGAGGTCTCCGACGGGTGGAACATCCCGCGCTCATCGGTGATCACCGCCGCGTGCGCGCTGCTGGTGCGGGGCTGGAGCGCGCAGGGGTCTGAGGTGGTGCTCGACTTCCCGGTCAGTAGGCGGGTGCGCCCGGAATCCAAGACGATTCCCGCGATGATGGCCGGGGTGGTGCCGCTGGTGTTCGGGGTGTCGCCGGAATCGTCGGTGGCCGACTTCTGTGCGCAGGTGGACACCCGGATCCGGGAAGCGGTGGCGCACCAGAGGTTTCCGGTGCACGCGCTGGAACGCCAAGCCATCGACGCCGGATCCCTGGCCAATCGGGTCAGCATCAACTTCTTGCCGTCGGCATTTTCACTGGACTTTGCCGGCATCGCGGCCACGGCGTCGTACTCCAATGCAGGCGCCGTGGGGGCGTTCGGGTTGATCTTCTCCGGTGCCGGAGATCAACTCTTCCTCAGCACAGCCGGTGCGGGACAACTGTTTTCGGATCTTGACGTCTCCGACCTCGCGGGACGGTTGCAGCGAGTGCTCGCGGCGATGACCGCCGACCCCGCTCGGCCGTTGTCCTCGATCGAGGTGCTCGATGGGGCCGAGCATGTCCGATTGGACGGCTGGGGCAATCGCGCGGTGCTGACGACGCCGGTTGTTGCGCCGGCATCGATTCCGGCGGTGTTCGCCGTGCAGGTGACTCGGGCTCCGGGGGCGGTGGCGTTGACGTGTGGCGGCGACTCGCTGACGTATGCGCAGTTGGATGAGGCGTCAAACCGGTTGGCGCATCTGCTTATCGAGCATGGTGTGGGCCCGGGGCAGTGCGCGGGTCTGCTGATGGAGCGTTCCGCCGAGGCGATCGTGGCGATCCTGGCCGTGCTCAAGACCGGGGCGGCTTACCTGCCGATCGACCCGGGGGTGCCCGCGGCGCGGATCGAGTTCGTTTTGTCTGATGCCGCCCCCGCCGCGGTGATCACCAACGAGTATCTGCGTTCGCGCCTG
>NZ_JAFAUS010000498.1 GCF_019243155.1 Mycobacterium sp. | reverse complement strand
CAGGAACGTCTGCGCGACCTCGAGACCGCGGTCCACCTCGCCGAGCACCGCGTCGGCGGGCACTCGCACGTCGGTCAACTCGACCTCGCCGTGGTCGGTCGGCATGTTGAACGTCCACCAGTAGTACGGAACATTGAAGCCCGAGGTGTCGGTGGGCACCAGGAAGGCGGTGATGCCGCGGGCCTGGCCCGGCTCACCGGAGGTGCGGGCGAAGATCAGGTCATGGGTGGCGCGGTGCACTCCGGTGTTGAAACGCTTGGAGCCGTTGATGACCCAGCCATCGCCGTCCGGTTCGGCGCTGGTGTCCAGCCACGTCGCGTCCGAACCATGCTGCGGTTCGGTGAGGCCGAACGCCATGGAGCGTTCGCCGGTGATCAGCGCTTCGGACCAGAGCTTGCGTTGCTCGTCGCTCCCGAAGCGCTCCATCATGATCACCTGCGGGAAATTCCCGACGATCGACGACTCGTTCTGCAAGTCGTTGTGCAGGCCAAGGCCCTTGTGCGCCAGATGCTCCCGGATGACTGCCATGTCGACGTTGGTGCCGTCACGACCGCCGAGCGAGGAAGGCAACCCATAGCGCAGCCAGCCCGCCTTGTCGGCTCGCCTGCGCATCTCGGCGAGCAGGTCCTCCCACTGAACGGTCGGGATGCCGTCGTTGTCCCAATCGGTGCGCGCATGTTCGCGGCGCTGGTCGAAGTACTGGATGTTCTCGCGTTCCAGCGGTTTGATCTCCGCCTCGATGAACGCGTCCATCTCGGCGAGCAGACCCGGAAGATGTTCTGGGAGAGTGAAATCCACGATTCTATCCTTAAGCTCCGTACAGCGTCTTCTTCCAGATCGTTGACAGGATCGAGATGGCGTCCGCGTCGCTGATCTCCAATCCGAGCCCGGACGGACCGACGAAGACGGTGGTGAAGTTCTCGAACAACAACGCGATGGCGGCCGCGGTGTGCTCCGGGTTGAGCTCGGTTCCGTGGCCCTGCTCCTGCGCGCGGCGCACCGAGGCGGCGACGATGTCCATGCCGAAGCGGCGGAACTCGTTCTGGACAACAGCGAAGCGCTGCTGGGTCGCGGCGAGCTGGGCGACGGCGATCATGATGCCGATGTTCTGCTTGAAGATGTTCCAGTAGCCGGTGACCACCGAAGTGAAGAACGCCTCTTCGTCCGGCGAGTCAGGCAGGTGCAGGCTCAAGCCGGACGGGGTGACGACGTCGTGCAGGAAGGACTCCGCAAGGGCGGCCAGCAGGTCCTCTTTGTCGGCGAAGTACCGGTAGAACACGGCCGGTGACTTGCCCGCGGCCGAAGTGATGTCGGCCAGGGTGGTACCGTGAAAGCCGCGTTCGGCGAACAGTTTTCGGGCCGCCTGCTCGATGGCCGCCCTGGTCTGGCGGCCTTTGGGGGTCAGGGCAGGCGCGGTCATCAGTTCCGGATCCGGTCACCGGCGCGCAGCACAGCGCTCGGCAGGTCGTGACCGACAACGGATCTCGCGACGCCGGCGGCGGCGATGGCGGCCTGCAGGTCGACGTCGACATCGATGTCGCTGTCGCGCAGCAGGTACACCAGGTCCTCGGTGGCGATGTTGCCGGTGGCGCCGGGGGCGAACGGGCAGCCGCCCAGCCCGCCGACGGAGGCGTCGAGCCTGGTGACTCCGGAGCTGACCGCCGCGTAGGCGCTGGCCAGCCCCGAACCGCGGGTGTTGTGGAAATGGCCACCCAGTGGCATGTCACCGATCACCGGACGCAGCTGCGCGATAAGCGAACTCACGCGTCCGGGCGTAGTGGTGCCGATCGTATCGGCGATCGACAAGCGGTCGGCGCCGCCGTCGACCGCGGCCGCGGCGATGTCGAGCACCCGCTGCGGCGGGGTGGGGCCTTCGAACGGCGAGTCCCACGCCGTCGCGATGACGACCTCGACGCTGACGTCGCCGTCGTGCGCGATGGCGACGATCTCGTCGATCTGGTCGGTCGCCTCGGTGCTGGAGCTCCCGACGTTGGCCTGGCTGAACGTGTCGTCGGCGGCCACCACGTATTCGATGGAGCGCAGGCCCGCGGCCACGGCGCGCTTGGCGCCGTTGGGACTGGCCACCAGCGCGGAGAATTCGATGTCCGGGTAGTCGCGCAGGTGGGCGGCGAGCTCGGCGGCGTCGGCCATCGACGGCACCTTCGAGGGGGAGACGAAGGCCGTGGCCTCCACCTCGCGGACCCCGGTAGCCGCCACCGCGGCCAGTAGTTCGAGCTTGGCCGACAACGGGATTGGCTTCTCGATCTGCAGGCCGTCGCGCAGCGACACCTCTCGAATATCTACGTGTGTCATAGCACCTCCTCGGCCCGCAGTCGCTCGAGCTCTTCGGCCGTCTTGCCCAGCAGCCCGACGTAGACGTCCTCATTGTGCTGGCCGGGACGGGCGGGGCCCGCGTTGCGGACGCGGCCCGGGGATTCCGAGAGCACCGGCACGATGCCCGGCCCCAGCACGTCGCGCCCGATCCGTTCGTCGTAGTGCTCGACCAGCATCCCGCGCGCCCGCAGCTGCGGATCGTTGACGACTTCGGCGACGGTGTTGATCGGTCCCGCGATCACCCCAGCGCCGGAAAGCGTTTCGATGATGTCGACGGGCAGCCGGTCCGCGGCCCACGCGCCGATGATCTTGTCCAGTTCGTCTTGATTGCGGCCGCGCGCGACATGTGTGGCGAACCGGTCGTCGGTGGCCAGTTCCGGGCGGCCCATCGCCTTGCACAGCCGGGCGAAGACGGTGTCCTGGTTGGCGGCGATCACCACCCAGGACCCGTCTGCGCTGCGGTAGATGTTTGAGGGCGCGATGCCCTCGAGCCGGGTGCCCGACGGTCCGCGCACCACCCCGCCGACGTCGTAGTCGGGGATCGTGGATTCCTGTACGGCCAAACATGATTCGGTCAACGCGACGTCCACCACCTGGCCGCGACCGGTAACGCTGCGCCGATACAGCGCCGCCAACGCGCCCTGCGCGCCGAACATGCCGGCCAGGCTGTCACCCAGTGAGAGCGCCAGCCGGGGCGGCGGGCCGCCGGGGAAACCGTTGAGGTGTCGCAGTCCGCTGGCCGCCTCGGCGACCGAGGCATAGCCGGCCTTGGCCGCGTCGGGTCCGGTCTGCCCGTAGCCCGATACCCGCACCAGGATGATGCCGGGGTTGCGTTCGCTGAGTACGTCGTAGCCCAGGTTCCACTTTTCCAGCGTGCCCGGACGGAAGTTCTCGACCACGATGTCGGATTTCTCGACGAGGTCGCAGAACAGCTCGCGTCCGCGGGGGCGGCGCAGATCCAGTGTGATCGCGCGCTTGTTGCGCGCATGCACCGTCCAGAAGACGTGCTGCCCATCGACTTCGGCCTGACCCCAGGTGCGCAACGGGTCCGGGGCGCCGGGGGGCTCTACTTTGATGACGTCGGCGCCCAGGTCACCGAGCAGCCGGCCCGCGAAGGGGCCGGCGATCAAGGTGCCCAGCTCGAGCACCCGGATACCGTCCAGCGGTCCGGCAAGTGTCATACCTTGCTCGCGAAATCGTGCCGGATCAGCCAGTCGGTGACGATGTCGACGGCGGCACGCAGCTTGTCGCGTTGGTCGGGACCCGCGTAATAGTGTGTGGCACCAGGGATTTCGTGCATCTCCTTGTCGTGGTGGCCGATCGCGTGGAAAAGCCGCCGGGTGTGGCTCGGGGTGCAGGCGTCATCGGCCAGATTACCGATCACCAGCGCCGGGATCGCGATATCGGGTCCACAGGCCGTCCCGTCGCCACGGGCGTCGTCGTAGCTCCATTGCGAGAGCCAGCCACGCAACGTGCAGAAGCGGGCCAGTCCGACCGGGCTCATGTTCACCACTTGAGGATCCCCCAGGTAGCACGTTCCCGGGGTCCGTTCGTTGGGATCGACGGTCGGATCCAGCCAGCGCGGGTCGGCCATGGTGCCGTGCACGACGAAGCCGAACTCGTCGTCGGGACGGCCTGCGGCTTTCAACTCGGCGAGCTTGTCCTTGACCCAGGCGGTGATGCGGCGGTTGCGATCGATCTGCGCCTGCCGGTACCGGGCCAAAAATCCCTGGCTGTAGGGCGGCTGGTTCGGGTTGTCCGGGTTGTACAGGTCGAGTTCCGGATCACGCTTGGTGGGATCGGATTCGTCGAGGATCGACGCATCCATCCATTCAGTCATCGTGCCGTGCCGGCTGATGTGCGCGGCGAGCAGCATGATGCCGTCGGCGGGGGTCAGGTCGAGCTTGGTCAGGTCGGGACCGTCGCCCGACGGGCTCGACGTGATGGTCGGCTGCTGGGCTTGCTGCTGGTAGAACACCGACAGCGAGCCGCCGCCGCTCCAGCCGGCGAGCACCACCTTGGAGTAGCCGAGACGCTTCTTGGCGTCCTTGATGCACTCGCCGAGGTCCTCGACCACCTTCTCCATCAGCAGCGCCGAGTCGGTGCCGCGGAATCGGCTGTTGCAGTAGATGACGTGATGACCGGCGCGGGCCAACGCGTTCATCATCGGCAGGTATGCGCCGCCGCCGATCGGGTGCATGAACACCAGCACGGTGTCCGACGGTTTGTCCTTCGGCTTGAGCAGGTAGCTCTCCAGCACCGTGATCTCGGCGAGGCCGCCGTAGACGTCGCGGACGTCCGAACTGTTTTGGAACGCAACGAGATAGGGGATTCGGTCGTATTCGTGTTTCGCGGCGTGTGTCATTGGCGCCGCTCCTTGTCATCACTTCGTTCTGCATCGTCGCCGGCGCGTGTCATTTTCAGTGTTGCCCCAAATCGTTTGCCAGTATTTCGGCCGACGGAGTCAGCCGACGCCGGGTGTCGACGGCGATCACCTGCCAGTCGACGCGGGAATAGTCGTCGAACTTGCGGCGTGCCCGTTCTCGCGCCTTCTCCGGTGCGCCGTGGTGAACCCCTTGCGGCGCATGCGAAATCAAGCCGGGCGGCATCGGGATGCCGTACAGGGAGCCGCCGTGGAAGAAGGCGATCTCGTCGTAATCGACGTTGCGGTGATACCACGGCGTGCGCTCGGTGCCCGGAACGGCCTCGGCGGGTTTGGGCAGGAAGTTCATCACGTAGACACCGGTGGCCTGCATGAACAGGTGCACCGTCGGCGGCAGGTGGACGCTGTCCGAGGTGACGACGTTGTAGTCGGCGATGTTGAAGGTGAAGGCGAAGTTGTCGCCGCGCCAGCCTTCGACATCGAGCGGATTGTGTTGATAGAAAAGGGTTGTCGGGCCACCCTCGTGGACGAGCCGGACCTCGTACTCCTCTCGGCCATCGTCTTCGAGAGGGGCCGGCTCGGGGATGACGGCCTGCGACGGATCGAACGGGAAGTGGCGGCCCAGCGCGCCGGGCGGCGGCACCCGGAACTCATCGCGGGCCTCGATCATCAGCATCGTCGTCTCGCTTTCGGGCACCTGCCGCCAGGTGCAAGCCTTCGGGAGGTAGATCCAGTCACCCTCGCGGTAGCGCAGCGGCCCGAACTCGGTTTCGGCCAGGCCCGAGCCCTGATGCACGAAGCACAACAGATCGCCGTCGACGTGACGAACGAAGAAGGGCATCGGTTCGTGCCGACGGCTCAACAGGATTCGGCAGTCGTCGTTGCTGAACATCAGCAGGGGTCCGCCGTTGGCGTCGGTGGTGTCATCGGGCTTGAGCTCGGTGGCCAACACGTCCACGGGCCGCAGCGGGCCGACCGATCGGTAGGCGGTGGGGTCGTGGCGGCGGTAGAGGTTCGCGGTCCGGCCGGTGAATCCGCCCCGGCCGAGCTCGTCGTCCTTGAGTCCGTCGAGATCGGCGTGCAGTCGGCGCGGTGTCCTGCCTTTTCGCAGGTGCACAAAGGATTCCATGGAAGGCCCCTAGATTCGCGTGCAAAACTGAAAGTGACATTACTTTCTCTTTTGCTGCCGCACAAGGGCCGGTGCTGGCATTTCAAGGTCCCGCTAGTCGCGGATGCGCAGCACGACCTTCCCTTTGGCGCTGCGGTTCTCCAGCGATGCGACCGCGGCCGCCGCCTCTTCCAGCGGGTACACCGCCGGCTCGGGCGGGGCGAGTTCGCCGGAGGTGAGCAATCGCTCGAGTCCGGCCCACTGCTCGGCCAACGCGCCCGGATGGGTCGCGGCCCACGCACCCCAGCCCACGCCGACAACGTCAACGTTGTTGAGCAGCAAGCGGTTCACCTTCACTGTGGGGATCTCACCGCCGGTGAAGCCGACGACCAGCAGCCGACCGCCCGGTGCGAGCGAGCGAAGGGAGTCGGTGAACCTGTCGCCGCCGACGGGATCGACGACGACGTCGACGCCGCGGCCGTTGGTCAACTCCTTCACCGCGTCCTTGAAGCCATCGGCCAGCACGACGTCCGTCGCACCGGCCGTCGTGGCGATGTCGGCCTTCTCCTGCGTGCTGACCACCGCGATTGAGCGCGAGGCGCCCAGTGCCGGCGCCAGTCGCAGCGCCGAGGTGCCGATGCCGCCGGCCGCGCCGTGCACGAGCACCGTCTCGTTAGGCTGCAGCCGGCCGCGGACGGTGAGCGCGAAGTACACCGTCAGATCGTTGAACAGCAGGCCGGCGCCCGCCGGGAAGCTGACGTTGTCCGGAAGTTTGAAAACCCGGTCGGGTGAGAGCACCGCGACCTCGGCCATGCCGCCGGTGAGCATCGTGAGCCCGACAACGCGGTCTCCGGCACGCACGTGAGCGCCGTCCGGCGCGGACCGGACCACACCTGCGATCTCGGCTCCGAGCACGAACGGCGGGTCCGGGCGGTACTGGTACAGGCCGCGGGTGAGCAGGGCATCGGGGAAGGCGACTCCGGCGGCGTGCACCTCGACCACAACGCCGTCACCAGTGGGTTCGTCGATCTCGGTCAACTCGACCGCGTCTGGACCGTCTAGCCGAGTCACCTGTGCCGCGCGCATGCCACCTCCGTCGTCAGTGTCAGCCGAATAGCGCCCGAACAGCGCTCGATCAGCCTACTGAATCCGGGGCGGCTACTTGAGCTCGGACGACGACAGGCCCAGCAGGCGGCGGGCGACCACCAGCTGCTGGATCTGCTGGGTGCCCTCGAAGATGTCCAAGATCTTGGAGTCGCGCGCCCACTTCTCCAGCATGGACTGCTCGGAATAGCCTGCGGTGCCGGACAATTCGACGGTCTTGAGGGTGACGTCGCTGGCCATCCGGCCGGCCTTGGCCTTGCTCATCGACGCTTCTTTGGAGTTGGGGATCTTGTTGTCGGCCTGCCACGCGGCGCGCAGGGCCAACAAGTAGGCGGCCTCCCAGTCGGCCTCCAGGCGCAGGAACTCGGCCGCGGCCGCACTCTGGACGTGCGACGGCCTGTCGTAGGAGATGTCCACGCCTGCCTCGGTGAGGATCTTGCGGATTTCCTCCAGCGCGGCGCGGCCCACCCCGACGGCCATCGCGGCGACGATCGGCCGGGTGTTGTCGAACGTCTCCATCACGCCGGAGAAGCCCTTCCCGACCTCGATTTCCGGGTTGCCGAGCAGGTTCTCCTTGGGGATGCGGGCGTTGTCGAACCGGATCGCCGCGGTGTCGGAGCCCTTGATGCCGAGCTTGCGCTCGAGTCGCTCGACCGTGACGCCCGGATGCTCGCGGGGCACGATGAACGACTTGATCGCCGCACGGCCCTGCGACTTGTCCAGGGTCGCCCACACCACGATGTGCGTGGCGCGCGAACCTGCGGTGACATAGATCTTTTCGCCGTTGATGACGTACTCGTCACCGTCCAGGCGCGCCGTCGTGGACACCGCGGCCGAATCCGAGCCGAAGCCGGGTTCGGTGATCGCCATCGCCGCCCACACCTGGCCCAGGCGCTCTAGCTGCTCCTTAGTGGCGACCGCGGAGATCGCCGCGTTGCCCAGCCCCTGGTAGGGGACCGAGAGCATCATCGCGACGTCGCCCCAGCAGGCCTCCAAGGTCTGCAGCAGCGCCGCCATGTTGGCGCCGTTGTGGTTCTTGTCGCGGTCCTCGTCCTCGTGACGCAGGGCGTCGGCACCGGCGAATTCGAACGATTCCGAGGCGCCGGCGAACAGGTTGTACAGCGTGTCGAGTTCGACCGGGTAGGCGTGTTCTTTCAGGTCGTACTTGCGGGCGATCGGCCGCATCAGTTCTGCGGCGCCCTGATGGGTCTTGTCGACGACCGCCTGCAGCTTGCGGGGAAGTTCGAGATTGATTGCCATGATTGAACTTTCAGCTGGAGTTAAATGACGGCCTAGATGACTACGACGCCTTCGGCGACGCCGATGGCCCGCAGGTCGCGGTACCAGCGCTCGACCGGGTGTTCCTTCGTGAAGCCGTGGCCGCCGAGCAGCTGCACGCCGTCCAGGCCGATCTGCATGCCCTTGTCGGCGCCCAGCCGTTTGGCCAGTGCCGCTTCGCGTGTGAATGTCAGGCCCTGTTCGGCGCGGGCGGCGCCGCGCCAGGTGATCAACCGCAGGCCGTCCAATTCGATCGCGATGTTGGCGCACATGAAGGCCACGGCCTGGCGATGAGCGATCGGCTCGCCGAACGCCTCGCGTTCCTTGACGTAGGGGACGACGTAGTCGAGCACCGCGTGCGAGGTGCCCACGGCGAGCGCCGCCCAGCCCAGCCGGGACAGTGCGATCGCTTCGGAGTAATCGTCGTCGGTCGCCTCGTCCTCACCAAGCCGCGCGTGCAACGGAACCGACACGCCTGACAGCTCGAGCTGGCCCAGGGCCGCCGCACGAATCCCCATGCTCGGATCCGCTTTGACCGTAAGGCCTTTCGCCGACGACTCGACGATGAATAAGGCTGGCTTGCCGTCCAGTTGCGCGCCGACGATGAACAGCTCGGCGTCGGCCGCCGCCGGGACCATCGACTTCACGCCGGTGAGGCGGTATCCGCTCGGCGTGCGCACCGCGGTCGTCTTCAGCCGGGTGGGGTCGAACAGCGGTTGCGGTTCGGCAATCGCGACGCAGGCCTGGGGTACGTTCTCGCCGGCGAACTCCGGCAGATAGGTGGCCTGCTGGTCGGCGCTGCCCCAATGGGTCAGCGCCGAGGCCACACCGCCCGGGGCCAGAATCGGCAGCGCCAGACCCATGTCGCCGTAGGCCAGCGCCTCGGCGACGAGCACGTTGGTCACGCTGGAACGGTGTGCGGCGATGCCGTCGAAGTCCTCGGGGATGTTGACGGCGGTGATGCCCAGCTCGGCGGCCTTCGCGATCAGCTCGGGCGGATACGTCGCCGCCTCGTCCGCGTCGTGGGCCGCGGGCCGCAGCACCTCCGCGGCGAATTCGTCGAGGGTCTCCACGATCATCTTCTGGTCGTCGTCCGGCGTCAGGTCGAAGTAGTCCTGGCCGCTCGCCTTGAGCCGGGTGGGGCCACCGCGCAGGTTCTGAACCCGCTTGAACTGCCGTGAACCGGCGGCGGCGGTGGAGAAGACCTTCTTCGTTCCGTAGCGCAGGCCGCGGTTGAGCGGATCGCGCAGCCGGTATTTGTCCAGGAACTCCTGGCCGACGAGCGGCGTGAGCAGCGCAATGGCGATGTCGACGCCGGTGCGCTGGTGTGGTTGCTGCCCGACCCCGGTTTTGCGGCCGCGCCGTTTGGCGCGGGGGCGGGCGGGCTTTGAAGTCTTTTTTGAACCGGAAACAGTGTCGGTCATGTGAGCAGCCTCGGTCGTTGGGGCGATGCGTACTCAGCCTATCTTACTCCGGAGTAAGGTAGCCAGCTCCGTGTTAACTAATTCACAGCGCCGTCCGCGCCGAGGCGCTCCAGAACACGCTCGTGCAGCAGGCCGTTGGTCGCTACCGCGCTGCCCCGGTGCGGACCCGCGATGCCGTCCAAGCCGGTCATCGTGCCGCCCGCCTCGCGGACCAGGATGTCGAGCGCCGCGAGATCCCAGACCGAGACTTCCGGTTCGGCGGCGATATCGACGGCCCCTTCGGCGAGAAGGCAATACGACAGGAAGTCGCCGAAGGCACGCACCCGCCACACGTCGTCGGTGAGCTCGATGAAGCTGTCCCGCAACCCGCGCTGCGCCCAACCGGACAGGCTCGAGAACGAGAGGCTGGCCGAATTGAGTTGTGCCACAGACGAAACCGACAGCCGTCGCGGCGGGGTGCCGTCGAGTTGGGTGAAAGCGCCCTGGCCGCGTGCCGCCCACCAGCGGCGTCGCAGTGCCGGCGCGCTGACGGCGCCGACCACGGGAACGCCGTCATGCAGCAACGCGATCAGGCTGGCCCAGACCGGGACCCCGCGCACGAAGTTCTTGGTGCCGTCGATCGGGTCGATGATCCACTGCCGTCCCGTGAAACTGGTCTCACCGCCGAACTCCTCGCCGACGATGCTGTCGGTAGGCCGTTGTCGGGCCAGCACGTTCCGGAGTTCGCTTTCGACGGCGCGGTCGGCGTCGGTCACCGGTGTCAGATCCGGTTTGGTCTCGATGCGCAGGTCGAGTGCGCCGAACCGGGCGGAGGTCAGCGCGTCGGCGCGGTCGGCAAGGTTGAGCGCCAATGCCAGATCGTCCTGACTCATGACGCAGTCCTATCACGGCCCTACCATGGCGGAGTGTGGGAATTCGGTCTGCTGCTCCTGCTGGTGGCCGTCCTGGGGGTGTTCCTGGCCCAACGGTTCGTGTCGCGCGGTCCCCGGGGTGAGCAGTTCAGCGGGACGTTGCTGGTGACCGGGATCAGCCCGCGGCCCCCGGCCACCGGTCAGCAATTCGTCACTATCGCCGGGGTGATCAACGGCCCTACCGTCAACGAGCACGCGGTGTATCAGCGGATGGCGGTCGACGTCGACCACTGGCCGACGGTGGGTCAGCTGTTCCCGGTCGTGTATTCGTCGAACAATCCCGACAACTGGAGATTCGCGCCGCCGGCGCCGCCCCCGCCGCCGGAGCAGCAACCACCTGTGGTCTAGCGAGTTTCGTTGGAGCAGAACGAGGTTCAACTAACCGTCTCGTTGCGGTCGGGCTCCGGACCGAACCGGAACAACCGCCCGGTGACCTCGGTCGGGGTTATCCGGACGTAGTGCGGCTTGAGCGTCGCGGTCCACGGCAGCAACTGCGCGCGGTCGGCTCGCTGGATGTCGGCGTCGGTCTTCAGCAGTCGGGCGTTGCCGCGCACGATGACGCTCCAGCCTTCCGCGGCGTTGTGGTCGTCGACCTCGAAGACCACCGCGCGATTCGCCACGGCCGAAACCAGTTTGGTGCCCGGGGCGGACCGGAACAGCACGGTGCGGTCTTGCACGACGTAGTTGACGGGAAAGACCTCGGGCTCCCCGGCAAAGTTGGTGATCAGCCGGCCAAGTGTCATGCCGCCCATCAATTTCCAGTTCTCATCGTCAGAGAGCACGGTGACCGGTTCGTCGCTCATTGCTGACAACCCTCCTAACGAACTTCGCCCACGCCATCAACGCTACGCAGAACTGGCGTGGGCCAGGTAGGGCCGTTAGTACTTTCTTCGCGCTTGAAGCGTATTAAATACGTTGCTAACCAACGTATTCCGTGATCGGCTAAAGCTCAGCCGTGGCCGACGTGCAATAGCTTGGTCAGGCTCGGCAGCTTGACGCGGGGACGCCCGTGTGACTCACCCGCTGCTCGCTCGTGTTGGTCGATGAGGTCCCAGTGGGCGGAGGTGACCAGCTTGGGCTGGCGCTCGGCCAGCCAGTCGGCCAGTTTGTCGACATGGTCGGCGCCGAAGTCAGACAGTTCGCCCTCCTTCGCGCCGGCCAGGTCGGCGAGCAGGGTGTCGACGGTCTCCTGCGAGTCCTTCTTATTGGTGCCGATGACACCGGTCGGACCACGTTTGATCCACCCGACGACGTATTCGTTGCGGCTGCCGTCGATCCGGCCGCCGGTGTTGGGGATCGTGGCGCTCTTCTCGTCGAACGGCAACCCCGGCGTGGGCACACCCCGGTACCCGACGGAGCGAACCACCAACTGGGCCGACAGCTCCTCGCGCTCGCCGGTGTCTTTGGCCGACACCCGCCCTTTTTCGTCGGCGACCAACTCGTTGCGGCCGAGCACGATCCCTTCGACCTTCTCCTCGCCCTTGATCTCGACCGGCGAAGTGAGGAACCGGAAGACCATCCGGCGGTGGCCGGGACGGGGCTCGCGCTTCGCGTAGTCGCGCAGCACCTTGATGTTCTGCTTGATCGTCTTGCCCGCCTCGGCCGCGTCCTCGTCACTGATGTCGTCCAGCTCGGCCGGGTCGATGATGACGTCGACGCCCTCGAGGTCGACCAGCTCCCGCAGCTCGAGCGTGGTGAAGGCCGCCTGCAGCGGTCCGCGCCGGCCGAGAATCAGTACTTCTTCCACACCGCACGGACGCAGGGATTCCAGCGCGTGGTCGGCGATATCGGTGCGGGCCAGCTCGCCGGGATCGGTGATCAGGATGCGCGCGACGTCGAGTGCGACATTTCCGTTGCCGACGACGATGGCTCGCGCACCCGACAGGTCGGGCGCGATTTGCTCAAAATTGGGGTGAGCGTTGTACCAGCCCACGAAATCGACGGCCGCCACGCTGCCGGGAAGGTCCTCGCCGGGGATGTTCAGCGCACGGTCGGACTGCGCCCCGACGGCATATATCACCGCGTCGTAGCGCTCGGCGAGTTCGGTGGCCTCGACGTGTTCGCCCACGGACACGTTTCCGAAGAAACGGAAACGGGGATCGCCGGCCGTCTTCTCGAATTGTTTGCTGATCGACTTGATTTTCGGATGGTCGGGCGCGACGCCGGAGCGCACCAGCCCCCACGGCGTCGGCAGCATCTCCAGCATGTCGACGGTCACGTCGACGTCCTCGGACGAATCGGCCGCCTTCAGCAAGGACGCGGCGGCGAAGAAACCCGACGGACCGGAGCCGACGATGGCAACGTGATATGGACGCATACTCGACCTTCTGTTGTTGCCGGATTGCGCGCAGAGGGGCTGTCGCACGCAACGCGGGGTGCACATGATCGTGACTCGATGCTAAACGCTGGGCCATCGGTCGTGACCCGAACACTCGCCGCAGGCGGCGGCAGTTGTCGGTCCCGGTAACGTGGTCCGATGTGGAACTCGACCGTCAAGCCGATATAACCGCACTTGACTCCACCCTGACCACGGTGGAGCGGGTGCTCGACGTCGACGGTCTGCGCAGCCGCATCGAGAAGCTGGAGAAGGAAGCGTCGGACCCCAATCTGTGGGACGACCAGGCCAACGCCCAGCGCGTCACCAGCCAGTTGTCCCACGCCCAAGGGGAGTTGCGGCGGGTGGAAGAGCTGCGGCAACGCCTCGACGACCTGCCGGTGCTCTACGAGCTTGCGGCCGAGGAAGGCGAGGGGGCCGCCGACGCGCAAGCCGAGGCTGACGCCGAGCTCAAGGCGCTGCGGGCCGATATCGAAGCGGCCGAGGTACGCACCCTGCTCTCCGGCGAATACGACGAGCGCGAGGCGCTGGTGACCATCAGGTCCGGCGCGGGCGGCGTCGACGCCGCGGACTGGGCCGAGATGCTGATGCGCATGTACATCCGCTGGGCCGAGCAACACAACTACAACGCCGAGGTGTTCGACACCTCCTATGCCGAAGAGGCCGGCATCAAAAGCGCCACCTTTGCGGTTCACGCGCCCTATGCGTACGGCACGTTGTCGGTCGAGCAGGGCACCCACCGGCTGGTCCGGATCAGCCCCTTCGACAACCAGAGCCGGCGGCAGACATCGTTCGCCGAAGTCGAAGTTCTGCCGGTGGTCGAGACCACTGATCACATCGACATTCCCGAAGGCGATGTGCGCGTTGACGTCTACCGTTCCAGCGGGCCCGGCGGTCAATCCGTGAACACCACCGACTCGGCGGTTCGGCTTACGCACATCCCAACGGGTATCGTCGTAACTTGTCAGAACGAAAAATCGCAATTGCAGAACAAGGTTTCGGCGATGCGAGTGCTCCAGGCAAAATTGTTGGAGCGCAAGCGATTAGAAGAACGCGCAGAGTTGGACGCCCTGAAAGGCGAGGGCGGCAGCTCCTGGGGAAACCAGATGCGCTCGTACGTACTGCATCCGTATCAGATGGTCAAGGATCTGCGAACCGAGTACGAGGTGGGCAATCCCGCGGCCGTCCTGGACGGAGACATCGACGGATTCCTGGAAGCGGGCATCCGGTGGCGCAACAGAAAAGATGACGAGTAAAACAAGCTTTCTTGCGGGAAGAGAGATTCTCGCCACAGCAATGACGCAGCGCTGGCACGACTTCTGGCGCGGCGAGATCGGTGAATGGGTCCTCACCCGCGGCCTGCGGGTCGTCATGCTGCTCATCGCGGCGGTTCTCGCGGTGCGGTTCGTCACCTGGGTCGCCGACCAAGTGGACCGGCAACTCGACGAACGCTTCGCCGAGAGCGACGCCCTGGTCCGCTCGGAGGCGACCAAGCACCGCCAGGCCGTCGCGTCGGTGATTCAGTGGGTGTCGATCGTCCTGATCGCCATCTGGGTCATCGTGCAGATCGCCGACGTGCTGCAGTTCTCCATCAGCGGACTCATCGCGCCCGCGACCGTGGTCGGTGCGGCACTGGGCTTCGGTGCTCAGCAGGTGGTCAGGGACATCCTCTCCGGGTTCTTCATCATCGTCGAGAAGCAGTACGGCTTCGGTGACCTCGTGACGCTCACCGTCGTTTCCGCGACGGAAGCCAGCGGCACGGTCGAGAACGTGACGTTGCGCGTGACCAGGCTGCGCTCGCCGAACGGCGAGGTGTTGGTCATTCCCAACGGACAGATCGTCAAGGCCGTCAACCAGTCCAAGGACTGGGCCCGCGCGGTGATCGACATCCCGGTGTCGACCAGCACCGACCTGAACCGCGTCAACGAGGTCTTGCACCAGGAGTGCGACCACGCCATGGACAACCCGCTGCTGGGTGAGCTGCTCCTGGACGCGCCGACGGTGATGGGCGTCGAAAGCATCGAAGTGGATACGGTCACCCTGCGGATGGTGGCCCGCACCCTGCCCGGCAAGCAGTTCGAGGCCGGCCGTCAGCTGCGCGTGCTGGTCGTCCGCGCGCTGGCGCGCGCCGGCATCGTCACCGCGGCCGACGCCAAGGTCGGCCTGGTCGACGACGCGGCCCTGCCGGCCGACGAGGCCGCTGAGGCCGACCGGGTCGCGGCCGCAGCGCACCACGATTCGGTGCAGCAACGGTGAAATTCACGCTGAACGTCCTCGAGAAGCGTCGGGGGGACGGGGAGAAGACCTGGCCGAATTTCATGTTCGGCGGGCGGGTCCGCACCTCGACCCTGGCGTTGATCGTCGCGTTCCTGGCCCTGTGGTGGACCTACAACACCTACAAGCCGGAACCACCCGCCAAGCCGGTGGCCCCCCAGGTGGTGCCACCCGGCTTCGTGCCCGATCCGAACTACACGTGGGTGCCGCGCAGCCGGGTGCAGCAGCCGCCGGCCACCGTGCCCTACACGCCGACCCCGACCAGCACACCGCCGCCGCCGCCTCCGCCGCCCCCGCTGGCGCCGCCGACCACCACGACGACGACATCGCCGCCGCCGTTCCAGCTGCCGCAACTGCCATGCGTGCTGCCGGCGCCGTTCTGTCCGCCCAGCACGAGCCCGCCCACACCAACGTCCCAGCAGCCGCAGCCGGGGCCCGGACCGGCGCCGACTACGTCGCCACCGGCCAGCTGACTTAGCCCGTCAGCGAAATTCACCGCTACACTGGCGTGCCGTGATGATCACCCTTGACCATGTAAGCAAGAAGTACAAAGCCTCGGCGCGCCCGGCGTTGGAAGACGTCAACGTAAAAATCGACAAGGGTGAGTTCGTCTTCCTGATCGGCCCGTCGGGCTCGGGTAAGTCGACATTCATGCGGCTGCTGCTCGGCGAGGAGAACCCGACCAACGGCGACATCCGGGTGTCGAAGTTCCACGTCAACAAGCTGCGCGGTCGGCACGTGCCGAAGCTGCGTCAGGTGATCGGCACCGTGTTCCAGGACTTTCGGTTGCTGCAGCAAAAGACGGTGTACGAGAACGTCGCCTTCGCGCTGGAAGTGATCGGACGACGGGCCGAAGCGATCAACCGCACGGTGCCTGAGGTGCTGGAGACTGTGGGCCTGTCCGGCAAGGCGAACCGGCTGCCGCACGAGTTGTCCGGTGGCGAACAGCAGCGGGTGGCGATTGCCCGCGCGTTCGTCAACCGGCCCCTGGTTCTGCTGGCCGACGAGCCCACTGGCAATCTCGACCCAGACACCAGTAAGGACATCATGGATTTGTTGGAGCGGATCAACCGCACGGGAACGACGGTGCTGATGGCGACGCACGACCACCACATCGTCGACTCCATGCGGCAGCGGGTCGTCGAGCTGTCCTTGGGCAGGCTCGTTCGCGACGAGCAGCGCGGCATCTACGGGATGGACCGCTAAGTGCGCTTTGGCTTCCTCTTCAATGAAGTACTGACCGGGCTTCGTCGCAATGTCACGATGACAGCCGCGATGATCCTGACCACCGCCATCTCGGTCGGTCTGTTCGGGGGCGGTCTGCTGGTGGTCCGGCTGGCCGACAACTCGCGGGAGATCTACCTCGATCGCGTCGAGACGCAGGTGTTTCTCACCGACGACATCTCCGCCAACGACGCGACGTGCGGGTCCGGGCCGTGCAAGGCGCTCCGAGACAAGATCGACGCCCGGCAAGACGTCAAATCGGTGCGGTTCGTCAACCGGCAGGACGCGTACAACGACGCCATCAAGAAGTTCCCCGAATTCAAGGACGTGGCGGGCAAGGAGTCGTTTCCCGCGTCGTTCATCGTCAAGCTGAACAACCCCGAACAGCACGCGGAGTTCGACACCGCGATGCAGGGTCAGCCCGGAGTTCGCAGCATCCTCAATGAGAAGGATCTGATCGACCGGCTGTTCGCCATCCTCGACGGTTTGCGAGACGCCGCGTTCGCGGTGGCCCTGGTCCAGGCCGTCGGCGCGATCCTGCTGATCGCCAACATGGTCCAGGTTGCGGCGCACACGCGGCGCACTGAGATCGGGATCATGCGGCTCGTCGGCGCCAGCCGCTGGTACACCCAGCTGCCCTTCCTGGTGGAGGCGATGCTGGCCGCGGCCATCGGTGTGGCGATCGCGGTCGTCGGCCTGTTGCTGGTGCGCGCGGCGTTCCTGGACAACGCGTTGAGTCAGTTCTACCAAGCTCACCTGATCGCGAAGGTCGACTACGCCGACATCCTCTACATCGCCCCGTGGCTGTTCTTGCTCGGCGTGTCGATCGCGGCCGTGACCGGTTACGCGACCCTACGCCTCTATATACGGCGGTAGCAGCCATGGCCAAAGGACCCGGCCGGGCCAAAGCGGCGGGCGGCAAACGCGGCGGCAAACAGGTCATCGCCACCAATCGCAAAGCACGGCACGACTATTCAGTGATCGAATTATTCGAGGCCGGAGTTGCGTTGCAGGGCACCGAAGTCAAGAGCCTGCGCGAGGGCCAGGCATCGCTGGCCGACGCGTTCGCAACGATCGATGACGGCGAAGTTTGGCTGCGCAACTTGTATATCGCCGAGTATCAGCACGGCAGCTGGACCAATCATGATCCACGTCGCAATCGAAAGTTGTTGTTACATAGGCAACAAATTGACAGCCTCGTCGGCAAGATACGAGATGGTAACCTCACTTTGATGCCGTTGTCATTGTATTTCTCTGAGGGCAAGGTCAAGGTCGAACTTGCTTTGGCGCGCGGCAAGCGAGCGTATGACAAACGACAGGACATGGCTCGCCGCGATGCAGAACGCGAAGTCCAACGCGAAATGGGCCGCCGGGCAAAGGGTATGAACTGATCGGGGCCGCTTACGCCCAGCTGTCGGCCGTCACCTACGGCGTCAGCGACTTTGTGGGCGGCGTAGCAGCACGGCGAGTGGCCGCGCTGCGCGTAATGCTCGTCGCTTACCCGATCGAAACGATTTTGCTTGGTGCGCTGGCATTTTGGGTCGGTGGACCCATCCACGCCGGTGCGATCATCTGGGGCGCCCTGTACGGCGTCGGGATGGCGTTCGGCATGTGGGCTTTCTTCGCCGCACTGGGTGCCGGGCCGATCTCGGTGGTGTCACCGTTGGCCGCCGTGCTCAATGCCGCGGTGCCTGTGGCGGTCGGCGTGGCGATGGGGGAGCGGCCGGGTCAAGCGGCGGTGGTCGGCGTGGTCCTGGCACTGGTTTCGGTGATGCTCGTCAGTCGCGAGGCCCCGGTCGAAGACGCGCCCTATCGCTTCACGCCCAAGGTGGCCTGGCTCACAGTCGTGGCGGGCTCGGCGATGGGATTGAACCTGGTGTTCCTGCATCAGGCCCCACACGAATGCAAACTCTGGCCCCTGGTGTTCGCGCGGGTGGCGGCCACTGCGGTGGTGTTCATGATGGCTGGAACCAGCGGCAATATGAAGGTGCCGCGTGGTAGGCCGTTGAAGTTGGCTCTGAGCACGGCGCTGCTGGACATCTTCGCCAACATCACCATGCTGGCGGCGCTGCACACCTGGCTGCTCTCGTTGACCAGCATCCTGGTCTCGCTCTATCCGGCGGCGACGGTCGTGCTGGCGATGGTCGTGCTGCGGGAGCGGGTCACCCGCCTGCAGGGAGTCGGCATGGTGATGGCCATGGGCTCCGTGGCCATGATCGCCGGAAGCTAACTGTTTATCCGTTACTAACCGGCTTACGATCCGACCATGGCCGATCGTCCCGTCACCAAGCTCGACAAGTCAGTTGTGTTGTCCGGTCTGTTCGCCGTGTGGGACGACATCGGAGCGCTCGTCGGCGGCCTCTCGGAGACGGAGTGGCTGTCCGCAAGCCCGCTGCCGGGCTGGGACGTCAAAGCCCTGGTGGCCCACATGGTGGGCACCGAGTCGTTCCTTTCCGGCGTGGCCCCACCCCAACCGGACATCGACGTCTCGGCACTCGGCCACGTTCGCAACGACATCGGAACGATGAACGAGTGCTGGGTTCGTCATCTCAGCGCGGAACCCGGCGCGGACGTGCTTAAGCGGTTCAAGGCGATCACCGACGATCGGCGGAAGGTCCTGACGAGCCTGCCCAACGACGAGTGGGATGCGGTGACCGTGACTCCGGCGGGCCCGGAATCGTATGGCCGATTCATGCGGATCAGGGTGTTCGACTGCTGGATGCACGAGCAAGACATCCGCACGGCGCTTGGGCGGCCGTCGTCCGACGACGAGCTCGCCGGAACGGCGTCGGGGCTGGCACTGGACGAGGCCGCCGCCACGATGGGATACGTCGTGGGCAAGTTGGCCAAGGCGCCCGACGGTTCGCGCGTCCAGTTGGAGTTGACCGGCCCCTTGGCCCGCACCATCCGCGTCAAGGTGGACGGACGAGCCCAGGTGGTCGACGACTTCGGCGGCCAAGAGCCGACGGCGACGGTCAGGTTGGACGGACTGCAATTCACCAGGCTGGCCGGCGGCCGCCCGATGTGTCCTGCGCGCGCCCAGGATGTCGAAATCGGCGGTGACGAAGGCGTTGCCGGCAGGGTGGTCGAGCATCTGAACTTCGTAATCTGATCGCGCCCCGGCGCGGAACATAATCCCGTTGCCGCTGGTTGATGGGCAGGTAGAATAGGTCATCCTGCCGAAAATCGGTGGGGATGTTCGAAGTAACAAAGACAAGGGGCTGAAAGGTTTCGACTTCGCGCATCGAATCAAGGGAAGCGTGCCGGTGCAGGCAACCGACCACCGTAAGCGTCGTTGCAAACATATAAGCGCCGATTCACATCAGCGCGACTACGCTCTCGCTGCCTAAGCGACAGCTAGTCCGTCAGACCGGGAACGCCCTCGACCCGGAGCCTGGCGTCAGCTAGAGGGATCAACCGATGAGTCCGGTCGCGGGACTCATCGGGACACCAACAGCGACTGGGATCGTCATCCTGGCTAGTTCGCGTGACCAGGAGATCCGAGTAGAGGCATAGCGAACTGCGCACGGAGAAGTCTTGAGGGAATGCCGTAGGACCCGGGTTCGATTCCCGGCAGCTCCACTGAACATCAACTGGTCAGAGCGATGAAGCTCTGGCCAGTTTCTTTTTTGATCAACATCTCAGCAACATCTGTCGGTTAAGCTGGTGCCTTTCCGTCTTTCGGCCCAAACATGAGCGACTCGACACCTTTGCTTCCGTCTTCTGCGGGTGGTCCAAAACCGGGCTCCGCAGCCGATGACTCGGCTGCCAAATTCGACAGCTCTGCGCTGAGTACCTGCCCGGGCCGGGGTGTGCTAGCTGCTAGCGGGTGCGTTCGC
>NZ_JAFAUS010000161.1 GCF_019243155.1 Mycobacterium sp. | reverse complement strand
TGGCCTCCGCCGTCAGGGCGCCGAACGACGACGCATGCAGATATGGCCCGTGGTAGCTCTCCGCGAAGCTCTCGACGAAGATCTTCCAGTTGCACTGCAACTCCGCCTTGAAGCGGTACACCTGATGCGGCCCGCCGAAGGGATAGCCCTCGATGCCGTGGGCGAGCTCACCGAGATAGGAGCGCAACGGTTCGCTGTTGTCGGGGTTGAGGTTGATGAAGATGAAGCCTTCCCATACTTCGCACTGAATGGCGGGCACGCGGCAACTGTCGGCGTCGAAGTCGAGCAGTAGGTCCTTGCGGGTGGGCGCATACAGCGAGCCATCCAGGTTGTAACGCCAGCCGTGGAAGCGGCAATAGAGCACCGGCGCGCGGCCCTCGATTTCCTCGAAGGGGTCATCGCTCCACAACATCTTGTTGCCGCGGTGCGGACAGATGTTGTGGAAGGCGCGGATCACGTCGTCCTTGCCGCGCACGATGATGATCGACGTGTTCAGGAACTTCAGTTCGCGCGTGAAGTAGCTGCCGGACCGCGGCACCCGCTCCGCCCGTCCCATGTAGAGCCAGGTCTTCTTGAAGACGTGCTCGCGTTCCTTCTCGTAAAACTCTTCGGAGACGCAGTCGTCCAGCGACACCGGGCCGCGGCCCAGTTCGGGGTACAGATCGGTCCAGTGGCCGCTGTCCGGCTTCGTTACCAGGACGTCTTGGCTCATGAGGCCCCCCTTCAGCTCGGCCTCTAGCTCATATCGGCCGACGGTAACACTTCGCCAAAGCCGCAAATAGGTCGCGAATCGCAACACGCTGTTGCATTATTGGAACACCAGCCATGGAGCAAAACCTGCCGTTCGACCTCGATGCCCTGCTGATATTCAGCAAGGTCGTCGAATGCCGCAGCCTGTCGAAAGCGGCCACGCTGCTCGGCATGCCGAAGTCAACCGTCAGCCGCAAGCTGAGCAAGTTGGAAGCGGACCTCGGCATCAAATTGCTGCGGAAGAACACACATCAGCTGACGGTCACCGATTTGGGCGAGAAGATCTACGGCCACGCTGTCAACATCCTCGCCGAGGCCAACGGGGTGCGCGCATTGGTCGAAGGCAGCAAGCAGGAGCCGCAGGGCGAACTGCGAGTCGCGATACCGGTCTTTGTCGGCATCGACTACGCATCCAGAGTCGGCGCCATGTTCCTGCAGCGTCATCCCCACTCGCGACTGGACATCCGACTCGTGGACGACGTTGTGCACCCGATCAAGGACGGGTTCGACGTCGTCTTCGGCACCGGGCCGCTGCAAGACTCGATGCTGATCGCGCGCAAGGTGTTCAGCCTCGAGATGTTCCTTTGCGCCGCACCGGATTTCATGGGCCAACTGGCGGAGCCGATCACCGCACCCGCCCAGTTGGACACCTTGCCGTTCATCGATTGCGGCTTCTACGGCGGTCCGAGGAAGCTGGTGGTCGCCAAGCAGAAGCGTCGGGTCGAGCTCTCACCGCTGGTGCGGGCCCGCTCCAACAACTTTCAAGTATGCAAGCAGTACATCCTGCACGGCCTCGGCATCGGGGCGATGCCCAATCAGATCATCCTCACCACCGAGCTGGCCGAAGGAAGCATCGTGCCCGTGCTGCCGGACTGGACCCTCGAACGACTCGAGGTGTACATGATCCACCCCTTCCAGCTCTCCTTCTCGACACTGATCAGCGCGTTCTATGAGGCGGCATGCGAAATCATCACAGAGAACACGGCGCGAGCCTGATCACACGGGCCATTTCGCGTCGTGACGAGCGGCTTCGGTGTGGTACACAGAGCTGTGTCCGCACTCAACAGCAATCTTCGTTGAGAGAACCGGCGTGCGTGACGATCGACTGCTGACTCCCGGCCAGACGTGCTGGCGCGTCGAGCGCGCCGACCAGTTCGCTTGCATCATCGACGCGGCCGATTACTTTCAGCACGTCAAGGCGGCGATGCTGCGCGCCCAACACCGAATCATGCTGATCGGCTGGGATTTCGACGCCAGGACCACATTCGAGCGAGGCGTCAAAACGCTTCCCGGCCCCAACCAGCTCGGCGCCTTCCTGTACTGGATGCTGTGGAAGCGGCCGAATCTGCACGTGTACCTGTTGAAATCCAATCTGCGCCTGCTACCTGCCTTCGATGGCATCTGGTTCGGGCTGACCCCGGTGTCGCTGCTGAACCAATTCAGCAGCAGGCGAATTCATTTCGCCATCGACGGTGTCCACCCGATCGGCTCGGTCCATCATCAGAAGATCGTGGTCGTAGACGACGCCGTGGCTTTCTGCGGCGGCATGGACCTCACCGTCGATCGTTGGGACACCCCGGCGCACAAGGATGACAGTCGTCGCCGCCGGACGCTGGGACGCGCCTACGGGCCGCGGCACGACGTTACGGTGGCGGTCGACGGCGCGGCCGCGCGCGCACTCGGCGAGCTGGCCCTGGCCCGGTGGCAGACCGCGACGGGCGGCTCGCCGGAGCCGGTTGCGGCGAGGCACGTCGCATGGCCCGCAGGACTTCAGCCGAGCCTGTGCGACGTCGACGTCGGAATCGCGCGTACTCTGCCGGAGCTGGACAGTCGGCCCGAGGTTCGCGAGGTGGAGGCGCTCAACCTCGCGGCTGTAGCGGCGGCGCGCCACACCATCTATCTCGAGAACCAATATCTGGCATCCCGCCGCATGGTCGAGGCGCTGGCGGATCGACTCAAGGACAGCGACGGTCCCGAGATCGTGATCGTCATTGCCCGCAAAGGCAACAACCCCCTGGAGCGCGGGACGATGGACAGCGCGCGACACCGGCTTATCCGAGTGCTGTGGAAAGCGGACGAGCATGACCGCTTGGGCATCTACTGGCCGGCGACCGTGGGCGGCACGTCGATCTACGTCCACTCGAAGGTATTGGTGATCGACGACCGGCTGCTGCGCGTCGGCTCATCGAATCTCAACAACCGGTCCATGGGATTCGACAGCGAGTGCGATGCGGCGATCGAGGCACACCCCGACAGTCCCGACAACGATCCTGTGCGCAACCAAATCACCTCCTTACGAGATCAACTGGTGGCCGAACATCTGGGTACCTCTGTCGGCGACTTCCAAGAGGCGCTGCGTCGGTGCCGGTCGTTGCGCACCGCGGTCGAGGAACTTCGGGGCCACGGCAAGACGTTGCGGCCATTCACCGAGAGCACCGTGGCCGACGAGTCGGGCCCGCTTGCGGAGAACGACCTGATGGACCCCGACCACGTCCCGCGGTCTCTGACCCGCAGTGTGCAACGGTTCATAACCGGACTGCGGGGATGAGACCGCGTCGGCTTTGTAAGAATGGTCGCCATGTCGCGATCATTCGAGGTGGTGACCGAGTCGCCCGCCAGCGTTGAACAGATTCACGCTGCATATTGCCAGGAGGGTTACTGGCAGGCCCGCGTCGATGCCGGGTCCGCAGTCGCCACCACGCTGGACACGCTGATCATCGACCCCGACGGCGCGGTGACGGTGGGCGTTACGCAGCACATCGGTCGCCAGCTACTCAAGGGGCCGTTTGCCAAGTTTCTTCCCGGCGACGTGAAACTCGTGCACAACGAGACGTGGAAACCGGACGCTGACGGTCAGGTATCCGGGCGGATCAGCATCTCAGCCGGCATTCTGGGATCGGGCCATGCGGACAATTGGCTGGCGCCGACGGACAGTGGCTCGCGACTGCGTTCCGCCGGAAAAGTGGAGGTCAAGATCCCTCTGGTCGGTGGCAAGCTCGAGAAGCACATCAAAGCCGGTTTGGCCGAAAGCATCTCGGAGATAATGGTTTTCACGACCGCCTGGATCGACGAAAACCGCTGACCACCGCGGGTGCTAGCCGGCGCCCTTGCCGTTGTCGACCCGGTAGACGGCGCCATGAACGGCGGCCGCCGCATCGCTGGCCAGGAACGCGATCACGTTCGCGACATCGAGGGGTTGCATCATCCCGCGCGGTGAGGCCGTACGCATAATCAGGTCGTAATTCGGGTCGTCCGGGGCGCTGAACTGCTCCAATTGGGGCGTCAGCATGCCGCCCGGGCATACCGCATTGACCCGCAGACGATCCGCGGTGTACTCCACCGCCAGGGCGCGGGTGAGCCCGATGAGCCCGTGCTTGGCAGCGCAGTAGCCGGCCGAGTAGGCCTGACCTTCGACGCCGGCGATGGAGCTGACGTTGACGATGTTGCCGCCTCGTTCCAGCAGCTGCGGCAGCGCCGCCCTGCATAGGTAGAACGGCCCGCTGAGGTTCACCGCCAGGTCGTTCGCCCACTCGTCGACACTCATCGATTCGGTACGGCGCATCTGATGCTTGCCGGCGATGTTGACCAGGACGTCCAGCCCGCCGAACTCCCGGACGCACTGGTCGACCGCGTCCGCGCAGGCCTGCGGGGACGCAATGTCCACCGATGCGTACGAGCCGCTCTTCACGTCGGCGAACACGTCGGCCAAGCGTCCGGTATCCCGTCCGATGCCGAACACCGTCGCACCCTGGCGGGAAAACAGCTTGGCCGTTTCGGCGCCCAGGCCCGAGGACGCGCCAGTCACCAGTGTGACCTTGCCGCTCAGTGCTGACATCAGGTTCCCGTCAGTAGGATCGCATTCGCGCAAGGCTACCGCGCAGAAGTGCAACGGGCGCAACGAATCTGAGCCCCAACACGCCCAGGGGGTCGGGCAGTACCCGCTCGGCCGCAAAGCCTCGCCGGATGCGGCGCGCGGTCAGCAGGACGAGCAGGTTAACGGCCAGCCTTCCCAGTGCGATTCGACTCGTCCGCCTTTTCCAGGTCAACGGCGTCGAACCCGCGCGCCGCCCGAGCCAGTAGCCGAGGCACAGCGCCATCACCAGCGCGCACATCATCGCGAGGGGTGCCATAAGGATTGAGCTTCCAACGTCGCGGTCGCGGAACGATCACGCGGGAGAAACATGTCGGCCAATTCAGGTTTCGCGCATAGGTCGACTGCAAACGCCCACACCCGCGTGCGACAGTTCAGCGGTGAGCAGAGCTGTCGCCGTGATCGGGGCCGGACCCGGCGGGCTGGTCGCAGCGCGCTGGCTGCTCTCGCAGGGTTTCTGAGCGACGACATCCGAGCCGTCGTCGACCTCGACGCCGTGCATCTGGACGCCGACCGCTACACGTTCCACCCCGATCTCCCGGGTCTGGCCTTCGTCGGCATGTGGGACCAGTCGGGCGGATACTTTGTGCCATTGGAACTTCAGGCCAGGTGGATCGCGTACACATGGGGCGGCGCCATCCCTGCGCCTGACGAAACCATCCAGCGGCTGGCCGTCGGCGCCTATCGGTCACAGCGCGGGATGTCCCAGAAGACTCGGATGAACCTCGTGGCCCTGACCTTCGCGCGAGCCGCCGGTGTCGAACCGGATTTGCGCAATTGGCCGCACATCCGCCGCGCACTGCTGTTCGGTCCGCTTGCGCCGAGCTGTTTTCGACTCGAGGGCCCAGATGCGTTGCCTGATGCGGCGATTCGGTTCGAGCGTGCCGCCGCCGCTTTCGGTGCGATCACGTCCAACGAGCTGACGAAACGCGAAAGCAGGTACTGGTCACTCGTGGAAGCCGGTCTATCCGGTT
>NZ_JAFAUS010000530.1 GCF_019243155.1 Mycobacterium sp. | reverse complement strand
GCCGGTGTATTTCGGCAATCGCAACTGGGAGCCCTACGTCGAAGACGCCGTTGCGACCATGCGCGACAACGGAAGTCGCCGTGCCGCGGTGTTCACCACGTCGGCGTGGAGCGGATACTCCAGCTGCACGCAGTACGTCGAGGACATCGCCAGGGCGCGCCGGGCGGCCGGGCCGGATGCGCCCGAGTTGGTCAAGTTGCGTACCTATTTCGACCATCCGCTCTTCGTGGACATGTTCGCCGAGTCCGTCGCCGCGGCCTCGGTGACCCTGCCCGCCGCGCTGCGCGACGACGCGCGACTGGTGTTCACCGCGCATTCGGTCCCGGTGGCCGCCGACGAGCGCTGCGGTCCACGCCTGTACAGCCGCCAAGTCGCCTATGCGACAAGGCTGGTCGCCGCGGCCGCCGGCTACGCCGACTACGATCTGGCGTGGCAGTCGCGGTCCGGCCCACCCCAGGTGCCGTGGCTGGAGCCCGATGTCGCCGACAATCTCACGGCGCTGGCCGCGTCCGGAACGCGAGCGGTCATCGTCTGCCCCATCGGGTTCGTCGCCGACCACATCGAGGTGGTGTGGGATCTCGACAACGAACTGCGCTCGCAGGCCGAGGCGGCGGGAATTGCGTTCGCGCGCGCGACCACGCCTAACGCCGACAGGCGATTCGCGCAACTGGCCGCCGGCTTGATCGACGAACTGCGCGAAGGCAAGTCGCCCGCGCGGGTCGGCGGCGCCGACCCGGTGCCCGGTTGCCTCGCCAGCGTCGACGGAGCGGCGTGCCGTCCGCCACACTGCGCCGCGCCGGAATGCGGCTAGCGGCAACCCAGGCCTAGTCGGACCAGGCCGAGTGCATGATCGCGTTGATCGCGGCCATCCGCGCCGAACGCACCACCGCGGTCAACGGCCGCAACGCATCTCCGGCGATGCGGGCCTCCGATGCCGACCGCGTCCCGAGCGGCTCGATGCCGGCGACGATGGGCGCCGCGAGCCGATCCGGGGATTCCGACGACCGACTCAGCCCCGCGCTGACCGCGATGATCGCGTCGACGTGGGCGGCGTTCTCCAGCACCCGCACCGCGCGCGTCGGCGCGTGGTCGGGAATGCGGTGTTGCCGTGCGGATTCCAGCAGCTGTTCGACGAGTCCGCGCGGGTCCTCAATGTCGGCCGTGGCGGATCCCAGCCCGATGGCGCCGAGCGTGTCGGCGGCCGATCGCACCGCGGAACGGAGCGTGTACTCCGCGTCGCCGAGCTCGTAGTGATCGAATACGGGAGCGCCGGGCAGCGAGTACACCGTCCAGATCAGTGCGCCCACTTCCGGTAGGCCCATGTCGTCCTCGACGGGCTCGTCGAGGTCGTCGTAGAAGAACTCGGGGACCAGCCCGACCGCCGTGCCGGGATTGTGGGGATTGACGATGATCACCGCCTCGCCGGCGGCCAGCGCGTCGCGCTCGAACTGCGTGCCGGGTGCCAACCCGCGCACATCGCCGGGTACGGGCAAAACCACGTTGATCGTCCCGCTCAGCCGATCGGGCCCGTCGGGTGCGCACCCTGTCCGGCCGACCGCGGCGCGCAGCGTCTGCAGCAACGTGACCGTCCCGGCGTCGTGCACATCGGGCCACGGAAGCCCGGTATGGCCCGCCGCGACCGCATCATACGCCGTTACCGATTGCTTTGGCGCCCAAATGGATAACGCGTCCAGGACGTCGTCGGGCGCGGCCTTCCCCGCGAGCCAGGCATTGGCCCACACGGACAGCGAGACACTGGGACACCACACGATTTCGCAGTGTAGTTGTTTTGTCCCGCAAAGGCCGATCACGCGTATTCTGGCCGCATGCACGCCGCTGTGCTTTGGCTAATATTCGCGCTGGTGTTGGCCGGTGCGGAGGCACTCACCGGCCATTTGTTTTTAATGATGCTCGGCGGGGGCGCCTTGGCTGCCGCACTGACAAGTTGGCTGACGGGTTGGCCAGTCTGGGTCGACGGGGCGGTGTTCCTGATCGTTTCGGTGCTGCTCCTGACGCTGGTGCGGCCCGCGCTGCGCCGGCGGCTGACACCGGCCGTCCCCGTGCCGTTGGGCATCGAGGCCCTAACGGGCAAAACCGCGCTGGTGCTCGAACGGGTCGCGCGCGACGAAGGCCAGGTACGACTCGACGGCCAGGTCTGGACCGCGCGCCCGCTCAACGAAGACGAAACCTACGAACCCGGCGAGCCGGTCACGGTCATGCAGATCAACGGCGCCACGGCGGTCGTGTTCAAGAGCGGTTTATAGCGCAGCGCGAGAAACGCTGCAAGAGAAAGGAATTCCGATGGTTGCTGGTGTGGTCCTGCTGGCCGTTCTGGTGATCTTTGCCATGGTCGTGGTGGCCAAGTCGGTTGCGCTGATCCCGCAGGCCGAGGCCGCGGTGATCGAACGGCTGGGTCGGTACAGCCGAACCGTCAGCGGTCAGTTAACGCTGCTGGTGCCGTTCATCGACCGGATCCGCGCCCGGGTGGACCTGCGTGAGCGGGTGGTGTCGTTCCCGCCGCAGCCGGTGATCACCGAGGACAACCTGACCCTCAACATCGACACGGTGGTCTACTTCCAGGTCACCGTTCCGCAAGCGGCTGTGTACGAGATCAGCAACTACATCGTCGGCGTCGAGCAGCTGACCACCACCACACTGCGCAACGTCGTCGGCGGCATGACGCTCGAGCAGACGCTGACGTCGCGTGACCAGATCAACGGCCAGTTGCGGGGCGTGCTCGACGAGGCGACCGGTCGCTGGGGCCTGCGCGTCGCCCGGGTCGAGTTGCGCAGCATCGACCCGCCGCCGTCGATTCAGGCGTCGATGGAAAAGCAGATGAAGGCCGACCGCGAAAAACGCGCGATGATCCTGACGGCCGAGGGCATGCGCGAGGCCGCGATCAAGGAGGCCGAAGGCCAGAAGCAGGCGCAGATCCTGGCCGCCGAGGGCGCCAAGCAAGCCGCGATCCTGGCCGCAGAGGCCGAGCGGCAGTCCCGGATGCTGCGCGCGCAGGGCGAGCGCGCGGCCGCGTATCTGCAGGCGCAGGGGCAGGCCAAGGCCATCGAGAAGACGTTCGCGGCGATCAAGGCGGGCAGGCCCACTCCGGAAATGCTTGCCTACCAGTACCTGCAGACGCTGCCGGAGATGGCGCGCGGCGACGCCAACAAGGTGTGGGTGGTGCCCAGCGACTTCAACGCGGCGCTGCAGGGATTCACCAAACTGCTGGGTTCCCCGGGGGAGGACGGGGTGTTCCGGTTCGAGCCGTCTCCGGTCGAGGACCCGCCCAAGCATGCCGTCGAGAACGACGAGGCCGAAGTCGCCGACTGGTTCTCCACCGAGACCGACCCGGCGATTGCGCAAGCGGTTGCCAAGGCCGAAGCGATAGCCCGCCAGCCGGTGGACGGCAGGCCCGGCATGCCGCCGGAGCTGACCAAATAGGATTGGGTGATGACTGTTTTGAGTTCACCGAAAACCTATGCGGCGCTGGGGGCTTTCCACGCCGTCGACGCGGTGGCGTGCGCGGTTCAGGTGGCCCCCATCAAGAAGGTTCTGGATGATGTCGGCGTTCCGGAGAACATCCGGCCGGTGCTGCCGGTGGTCAAGGCGGCCGCCGCGATCGGCCTGCTGTCGGTGACCCGGTTTCCGGCCCTGGCGCGGCTGACGACCGCGATGTTGACGCTGTATTTCGCGCTGGCGGTGGGTGCGCACGTCCGCGCACACGACAAGCCCGTCAACGCCATTCCGGCGGCGACATTCCTGGCCACCTTCGCCGCAATGACGGCGACGGGGCCGAGGCGGAGTTAGCCCCCTATCGGCCGACGGGGGTCGGCTCGGGGGAGGGTTCGTCGTAGAGATGGTGGTTCGCGCGGCGACGGTGGTGCCGACGGTACTGGCGAAGCTCGAACACCAACCCGGTCAGTCCCAACGCGGCGGTGCATGCCGACACCAGATACAGCGGCCAGCTGATGTGACCGGCGAGTGCGTCACCGAGGATGACCACGGCGGCGGTGCCGGGAAGCAGTCCGGCCAGCGTGGCCAGCGCATAGGGCAGCACCCGCACCGTCGACGCGCCCGCCGCGTAGTTGAGCACGGAGAACGGCACGGCGGGAATCAACCGCAGTGACAACACGGCCAACCAGCCCCGGTGCCGCAAGCGCTCGTCGACCGTGTGGATGGATCGGTGCCTGACGACTCTGTTCAGCCGCCAACCGGCCGCGCGCACCACAAGCATCGCGATCATCGCGCTCGCCGTGCTCGCGGTCACCGCGATGGCGATGCCCAGCACCGGGCCGAACAGCAGCCCCGCCGCCAGGGTGAATGCCGTGCGCGGAACGGGCACCACCGTCACGACGATGTGCGCGATGAAGAACGCCAGCGGGAACCACGGGCCGAGCGATTGGGCCCAGTCGCGCAGTTGCATCGGCGAGGGCAACGGAATCCACGAGGCGAGGAGCACCAGAACTGTGATGCCGACCACTGTCCACACGATCCGCGACCGAGACACCTGGCGCGCAGCGGCGCGCAGAGAAGACCCGAGATCGCGAAGTGTCTGGCTGATCTTGCAGGTGGCGGAAGCCGTCACGCCTCACAAGGTTACGGGTAGCCGATGAATAAGACGTTTCTCGAGGCTGGCGTTTCATCGGATGCCCGGCGCGACGCCACCACCGGCGGTTTTCAGGGGAGAGGCTCGATCAATTAGCCTCTTTATCAAGTGGTATCCCCAAAGAACGTTCCCGAATGCTGGGAAAAAGGGAGCAATCGGTGTCCATTGATGTACCCGAACTTGCGGACCTGGAACAGGTCCGCGGGCGTTGGCGCAGTGCGGTCGCCGGCGTGCTGTCAAAGAGCACCCGGAAGGACCCCGAGCAGTTGGGGGACGAGCCGGAGCGGCTGCTGGAAACACCGACCTACGACGGGATCGCGGTCCGCGCGCTCTACACCGCGCTGGACGAGGTTCCCGAGCCGCCGCTCCCCGGCCAGTGGCCGTACGTCCGCGGCGGGGACGCGCTGCGCGACGTCAAGTCGGGTTGGAAGGTAGCCGAGGCATTCCCGGCCACTCCGGTGCCCGGTGTTGCGGCGAAAGACGTCAATTCCGCCGTGCTCGACGCGCTGGCCAACGGAGCGAGCACCCTGGTGCTGCGGATAGGGGAGTCCGGGCTGGCGCCCGACCAGCTCGAGGCGGCGCTCGAAGGCGTTTATCTGTCCATGGCGCCGCTCATCCTCGAGGCCGGCGCCGACTACGCGGCTGCCGCCGATGTCGCGCTGTCGCTTGCGGACGGGGTGGAACCCGACCAGCGGGCCATTCTGTCGATCGATCTGGGCGGTGACCCTCTGACCGCTTCGCTGAGCGGGCGGCCCGCCACGGCGGTCGAGGAGGTTGTCGCCGTCGCCAAGCGCGCTACCCAGCACACCGGCGTGCGCGCGATCAGCGTCGACGGACCGGCCTTCCACAATCTGGGTGCCAACGCGACATGGGAAGTCGCCGCCGCCATTGCCGCCGCGGTGGCCTACCTGCGGGTGCTCACCGAGTCCGGGTTGTCAATCGGCAAGGCGCTGAAGCAGATCAGCTTCCGGCTGGCCGCCGATGACGACCAGTTCATGACGATTGCCAAGATGCGTGCGGCCCGCAACCTGTGGGCCCGGGTCGCCGAGGTGCTCGGCGAGCCGGATTCCGGTGCGGCCGTCATCAACGCCGAGACGTCACTGCCGATGATGACCCAACGCGATCCCTGGGTGAACATGTTGCGCTGCACGCTGGCCGCTTTCGGTGCCGGTGTCGGCGGCGCCGACTCGCTGCTGGTTTTCCCGTTCGACGTGGCGATCGAAGGCGGATTCCCGGATGTGGCAACCAGTTTCGCGCGACGCATCGCGCGAAACACCCAGTTGCTGCTGCTCGAGGAGTCACACGTCGGCCGCATCCTGGATCCGGCAGGTGGATCGTGGTTCGTGGAAGACCTCACCGCCCAGCTGGCACAGCAGGCGTGGCAGCAGTTCCAGGCCATCGAGGCGCGCGGTGGCTTCATCGGGGCGCGCGACTTCATCGCCGCGGAGATCGCCGAGATCGCCGGGCGCCGCGCCGACGACGTCGCCCACCGGCGGACCGCGATCACCGGTGTCAACGAGTTCCCGAACCTCGGCGAACCGCCGCTGCCGCAGAGCGATTCGTCGTATTCCCCGCTCGCTGCGGGCAAGTTGGTGCGTTATGCCGCGGAGTTCGAAGCGCTGCGAGACCGTTCCGACGTCCACCTGGCCCGTACCGGGTCGCGTCCGCGGGCGCTGTTGCTACCGCTGGGCTCGTTGGCCGAGAACAACATTCGTGCGACGTTCGCGGTGAACCTGCTGGCCTCCGGTGG
>NZ_JAFAUS010000418.1 GCF_019243155.1 Mycobacterium sp. | reverse complement strand
CTGGGTGGTGCCGGCGCGCACGTCGGAGCCGCCCTGCTTCTCGGTCATCGACATGCCCGCGGTGATACCGGGTTTGGTGGTCGCCAACCTGAGCTCGGGATCGTATTCGCGGCTGGTGAGCAGCGGCTCGTACACCTTCGACAGCTCAGGGTTGTAACGCAGAGCCGGGACGACGGCATACGTCATCGAGATCGGGCAGACGTGGCCCGGCTCCACCGTCCATGCCGAGGTCTTCGCGGCGCGGACGACGTGCGCGCCCGGTCGTTCGTCGGCCCAGGGCGCGGCGTGCATGCCGTGGGCGATCGCCGCGCGCATGAGTTCGTGGTAGGCCGGGTCGTACTCCACCTCGTCGACGCGGTGGCCGACGACGTCGTGGGTGTGCAGGACGGGCCGGTTGCGATCGGCGAGCTCGCCCCAGCGCTGGGCTTCGCGGCTGGCCGAGAGCGCCCCGACCTCGTTCACCTCGTCCAGACCCCACTCGCCGCCCTCGCGGATCAGGGCCTCGACGAGCACCGCGGACGTCGCGGGGTTGTAGTTCTCAATGGGCGGGACCTGGTTGGTGACGACATGCGTATCTGCCATGCCGACCATGTTACATTTTTTCTACAACCGCACAAGAAGGTGTAACAACAGGTCAGCCGCCGGTCTTCTCTCGGAGGAACGCGATGTCGTCCTTGCGGCCCTCGTCGGCGGTCTCGCAGATCACCGGCGCGTCGGCGGCCCTGACCGCCGCCACCAGCAGTTCGGTGTCGATCTGCCCGCTTCCGAGGTTGGCGTGGCGGTCTCGACCCGAGCCCGCGGTGTCCTTGGAGTCGTTGCAGTGCACCAGGTCGATGCGGCCGGTGATGGCCTTGATGCGGTCAACCGCGTCCACCAGCGCCTCCCCCGCCGCCCAGGCGTGACAGGTGTCGAGGCAGAAGCCGATTCCCTTGTCGCCGATGACATCCCAGAGCCGCGCGATGGTGTCGAAATGACGGGCCATCGCGTGGTCGCCGCCCGCCGTGTTCTCCAGGTAGACGGGGACGGTCGTTTCCAGCTGGTCGAGTGCCTTGCTCCAGCGTCCGAAGCCCTCGTCGAGATCGTTGTCGTCGGCGACGTGGCCGCCGTGGACGATCACCGCGGCGGCGCCGATGTCGGCCGCCGCGTCGCATGTCTGCTGCAGGATCTTGCGCGACGGGATGCGCACCCTGTTGTTCGCCGACGCGACGTTGATCAGGTATGGCGCGTGCACGTAGATCGGAACGGCCGAGGCTTTCAGCAGCTCCGCGTCTTCGCGCGGCTTGGGCGCTTTCCAGCTCTGCGGGTTGCCGAGGAAGATCTGTACGACTTCAGCGCCTTCGGCCGCGGCCGCGGCCAGCGGGTCACCCGGACTGACATGTGAACCGATGAGCACTCGGCCAGTCTAACGAGGGGCGCCGACGCGAGCCGCCGGCCGCCGCGAACGTGACGCTGGCCGCACGCTCGGCGTCGAGCGTGAAGCTAGCGTCACGCTCGACAAAGGCGAACCCCAGGCACGAAAAAGCCCCGGGCGAACCCGGGGCTTTTTCGTTTGTGGACTAGCGGTAGTCGCTGTAGCCGTAGTCGTCCAGCGGGACCGCGGCACCGGTGGCCTGACCGAAGTCCGGGCTGTAGTACTGATCCTCGTAGGACGGGATCGTGTACGCCGCAGCGCGGGCCTCCTCGGTCGGCTGCACCTGGATGTTGCGGTACCGGTTGATGCCGGTTCCGGCCGGGATCAGCTTTCCGATGATCACGTTCTCCTTCAGACCGTTGAGCTTGTCGCTGCGGCAGTTGATCGCCGCATCGGTCAGCACTCGCGTGGTCTCCTGGAACGACGCCGCACTCAGCCACGAGTCGGTGGCCAGCGACGCCTTCGTGATACCCATCAGCACCGGCCGGCCGGCCGCGGGCTCGCCGCCCTCGGCCACCACCCGACGGTTCTCCGCCTCGAACTCCGCGCGGTCGATCAGCGAGCCGGGCAGGAACTCCGTCGAGCCCGAGTCGATGATGGTTACGCGGCGCAGCATCTGGCGAACGATCACCTCGATGTGCTTGTCGTGGATCGACACACCCTGTGCGCGGTAGACCTCCTGGACCTCGCGGACCAGGTGGATCTGCACCTCGCGGGGGCCCTGCACGCGCAGCACCTCGTGCGGGTCGGCCGAACCTTCCATCAGCTGCTGACCGACCTCGACGTGGTCGCCGTCGGAAAGCACGCGCTCGGAACCGTCTTCGTGCTTGAAGACGCGCAGCCGCTGCCGCTTGGAGAGCTTGTCGTACACGACCTCTTCGCTCCCGTCGTCGGGAACGATGGTGATCTTGTAGAAGCGCTCGCCGTCCTCCAGGCGGACCCGCCCGGTGACGTCGGCGATCGGGGCCTTGCCGCGCGGGACGCGGGCCTCGAACAGCTCCTGCACACGGGGCAGACCGCCGGTGATGTCCTCACCGACACCACCCTGGTGGAAGGTACGCATCGTCAGCTGCGTGCCGGGCTCACCAATCGATTGCGCCGCAACGATACCCACGGCCTCACCGATGTCGACCAGCTTGCCGGTCGCCATCGAACGGCCGTAGCAGGTCGCGCAGACGCCGGTTCCGGTGGTGCACGTCAGCACCGAGCGGACCTTGACCTGCGTGATGCCCGCCGCCAGCAGGGCGTCGATCTCGGGGTCACCCAAGTCTTCGCCACGCGGGACGACGACGTTGCCGGCCTCGTCGACGGCATCGATACCCAGAGTCCGTGCGTACGCCGAGGTTTCGATGTACGGGTCGCGGATCAGGGTGCCGTCCGGCTGACGCTCGGCCAGCTCGACGATGATGCCGCGCTCGGTCTCACAGTCGTGCTCGCGAACGATGACGTCCTGGCTCACGTCCACCAGACGACGGGTCAGGTAACCCGAGTCGGCGGTACGCAACGCGGTGTCCGCCAAGCCCTTTCGAGCGCCGTGCGTGTTGATGAAGTACTCCAGCACGGTCAGGCCCTCACGGAACGAGGACTTGACCGGACGCGGGATGAACTCACCCTTCGGGTTGGTCACCAGACCCTTCATGCC
>NZ_JAFAUS010000249.1 GCF_019243155.1 Mycobacterium sp. | reverse complement strand
TGCTCTAAGCTGCGCGGCCCGCCGGGGCGACGAGGTGCCCACCAGCGAACCCGCGGGCAACTCCCCGAGGACCAGGCCGTCGCGCGCCACCAACGCATCGCGAGGGTCATTTCGGGCCGGGATGGCCGCGATCGTGAACCTCGGATCATCGGCGGTTGGCAAATCCTTGTGCGAGTGCACAGCGGCGTCCACGCGGCCCTCTTCGATGGCCTCCCTCAACGCCGTCGTGAAGACACCGACCCCCAACGTGTCGATTGGCGCCGACGAGCGGTCACCCGCGGTGGAGATGGTCACCAACTCGGCGGGGTGCCCGTTGGCGATCAAAGCGTCCCTGACGACGCCGGCCTGGGTGGTGGCCAAGAGACTGCCCCGAGTGCCTATCCGGATCACGTTCGCCAATCGGCTACTCGACCGGAGGTGTCGGGCCGGCATCGAATCCGTTTGATACCACTGGCAATTCGCCCGCAGCAACGGCGTCGACGGCAGTCTGGTCAAGTTCGAAGAGCTCGCGCAACGCCTCGGCGTAGCTGTCGCCGCCCGGCGCGCTGGCGAGCTGTTTGATCCGCACGGTCGGTGCATGAAGCAGCTTGTCCACCACGCGTCGCACGGTGCGGGCCACCTCCTCGCGCTGGGAGCTCTGCAGCCCGGGCAGTCGGTTGTCCAGGCGCAACAGCTCCGCCTCCACCACATCGGCGGCGCGTTGACGCAACGCGGTCACCGTGGGGGTGACCTCGGCCATCCGCTGTCCCGCCAGGTAGGAGGCGACTTCGGCGGCCACGATGTGGCGGGCGGCGTCGACGTCGCCGGCCGCGGCGTGCGCTGACGGCTCGTGCTGCACGCGGTCCACGTCGACGACCCAGACGCCGGGCAGTCCGGCCACTGCCGGGTCGACGTCGCGCGGCATGCCCAGGTCGCAGATCACCAGCGGGTGGTCAGTCTCGTCACGCTGTCCGGCGGCCAGCGCGTGATGCACGTCGGCCAGCGAGACCACCGGGCTCACGGCGCCGGTGCAGCTGACCACGATGTCGGCGCCGGCCAGTGCGTCTGCCAGGCGGTCGAGCGGCAGCGCGTTGGCCTGCACGCCCGATTCGCGGATCTTGCGGACCAACCGCTGGGCCCGCGACAGCGAGCGGTTGAGTACCTGAATGTGCTGGATGCCGGCGCGCGTGAGGTGCGCCGCCGACAGGGCGCCCATCGCGCCCGCGCCGACCAGCACGGCGGTCTTGCCCGACAGTCCGCCCAGCCGGCGTTCGGCCAAGGTCAGGGCGACCGACACCACAGAAGCACCCGCGGCGTCGATGGCGGTCTCGGAATGCACCCGCTTGCCCACCGACAATGCGCGCTGGGCGAGCTCGTGCAGGACGCGGCCCACGGTGCGGTTGGCCTCGGCGGCGGCGTAAGCGCGGCGCACCTGACCGAGCACCTGCTGCTCGCCGATCACCGCGGAATCCAGGCCGCTGGCCACCGCGAACAGGTGCTCGACGGCGGCCTCGCTATAGCGCACGTACGCGTACTTGGTCAGGTCCGCCATCGACATTCCGGAGTGTTCGGACAGCACCTGCCCGATCACCGCCAACCCGCCGTGGAACGCGTCGACCACCGCGTAGACCTCGACCCGGTTGCACGTCGACAACACCATCGCCTCGGTCACCAGCGGCGACTGCAACACCCGGTCGACGATCTTGACCTGATCGGCCTCGTCGATACTCAGTTGTTCCAGGACCGATACCGGCGCACTGCGGTGCGAAACCCCGAAAAGCAGGACGCTCACGGCAGCATCACCTGGCCAGCTCCCTTGCTTCTTCCAGTAACTGAACTGCTGTCCACGGTAAACGTTTATCAGCTGGGCTACCAAATAATTGCCACGCTGCCCGCCCCGGCCGGACTGCCCCGATCACCGGGCCAGATCCATACGCAGCCGCGCCTCGTCGATCTCCCAGTAGCTGTGTTCGCGGCCGTTGAGCAAAATCACAGGCAGCCGGTCGCCGAACTCGGCCCGCAGCCCCGGGTCGCCGGCCGAGGCGGCGGCGTCGACGTCGGTCATCGAGAGGTCGAAGTCGAGCTCTGCGGCCAGCTCTTGCAGCCGGGCGTGCACCTGGGCGCACATGGTGCACCCGTCGCGGGTCAACAACTCCACGTGCGGCCGGCTGGCGGCTTCCCCGGCGGCCTGGGTCATGACTACCAGTGTGGCAGCGGGTGAATTGTGGGGCGGCGCTGCATTGGCTAGCTTGCCGCTATGGCTGCCGATGCGACGCTGCGTGTCGATCTGACGGCGCTGCAGGGTTGTTCGGCCTCGCTCGGCGGTGCGGCCGAGCATCTGATGAGTCAACTGGCCGAGCTCGACGATCAGGTGGGCCGGCTGCTGGCCGGCTGGCGGGGCGCGTCGGGGACCGCGTACGGCTCGGCGTGGGAACTGTGGCAGCAGGGGGCTCGCGAGGTGCAGGTGGGCCTGTCGATGCTGGCGCAGCTGATGGCTCAGGCCGGCGCTGCTTATCGGGAAAACGAGGCCGAATCCGCCCGGGCGGAGCGGGCGGTGCGCGGTGGCTGAGCCGTTTCGGGTGGACCCCGAAGCCTTGGCCGACGCGGTGCAGCGGATGGCCGCTTTCCAACGCTACGCCGAAGACATGATCAGCGAAATCGATTCCCGCATAACGTGTTTGCATGCCACCTGGACGGGTGAAGCCGCCGCGGCGCACGCTGAGGCTCATCAGCACTGGGTCCGCGGTGAAGCGATGATGCGCGCGGCGCTGGCTCGAATGAGCGCCGCGGGTGCGACCGCGCACGCCAACTACACCGGCGCGGCATCAACGAATCTCGGCATGTGGTCGTGAGCTGAGGCCCCGCCGGCCCCCGACATCTGCCCGATAGGGTTGGATACCGGCCACTCGATGGCCTCGGGCGGCACGGCATCTAGGGAGGTTTGGCGATGACTTCCTCTGACCCTGTCGACGCGGACCCCACCGGCAGCGTCGACCTGGAATCGCTGGCCGCCAATGCCAGCGCCGCCCGCGCGATCGAAGGCATGCAGGAGGCGGCCGCGACGCAGGATCGCCCGCAGCCGCCGATCGACCTGACCGCGGCCGCGTTCTTCGACGTCGACAACACCCTCGTGCAGGGCTCCTCGGCGATTCATTTCGGGCGCGGGCTGGCGGCGCGGCACTACTTCACGTATCGCGACGTGCTCGGATTCGTCTATGCGCAGGCCAAGTTCCAGGTGCTTGGCAAGGAAAACAGCGACGACGTCGCCGCCGGACGGCGCAAGGCGCTCGCCTTCATCGAGGGCCGATCTGTCGACCAGCTGGTCGACCTGGGCGAGCAGATCTACGACGAGATCATCGCCGACAAGATCTGGCCCGGCACCCGCGAACTCACGCAGATGCATCTCGACGCCGGCCAGCAGGTGTGGCTGATCACCGCCACCCCGTACGAGCTCGCGGCGACCATCGCCCGGCGGCTCGGGCTGACCGGCGCGCTGGGGACCGTCGCCGAATCGGTCGACGGGGTGTTCACCGGCAGGCTGGTCGGCGAAATCCTGCACGGCACCGGAAAAGCCCATGCCGTGCGGTCGCTGGCAATCCGCGAGGGGCTCAACCTCAAACGCTGCACCGCCTATTCGGACAGCTTCAACGACGTGCCGATGCTGTCGCTGGTGGGCACGGCGGTGGCCATCAATCCCGACGCCCGGCTGCGGACCCTGGCCCGCGAACGGGGCTGGGAGGTCCGCGACTTCCG
>NZ_JAFAUS010000235.1 GCF_019243155.1 Mycobacterium sp. | reverse complement strand
GCCGTCGAGGTGCCGTTCGAGATGCCGATCGGCGATACGGTGGTGCGCGGTCGCATCGATGCCGTGTTCGCCGATCCCGACGGCGGCGCAACCGTTGTGGACTGGAAGACCGGCGAACCGCCGCACGGCTCGGAGGCGATGCGCCAGGCCGCGGTCCAGCTTGCCGTGTACCGCCTGGCCTGGGCCGCTCTGTCCGGGCTGCCGGAATCGTCGGTGCGCACGGCTTTCCACTACGTGCGGGCGCGTCGCACAGTCGCTCCCGACGAATTGCCGGCGCCCGGTGCGTTAGCGGGGTTGCTGACCGACCCCGTCGGCTGATGCCCGGGCGTCGCCGCCCAAGTATTGGGGAAGCCGCGATCGTGGTTACATTTGAGGCGTGCGTGTCTCATTCGCTGGGCTTGAGCCAATGATCGGCCGCCGTGCGCAACGGTAGGTCGCGAAAGCTGAGCGGTCTGGACGAAACGCTGTCCGCCCAGCGCGGTCACCAGTTGGTCGGCGTACTTCGTATTCCGGAAGAGCACGCCAGCCCCATCCGCGTCATCACCCGCCGCCTGGCCATCGCGCTGGTCGTGCTGTTCGCCGCCGCCGTCATCGTCTACCTGGATCGCGGCGGTTACCGCGACGTGCGGGGCGCGCCGCTGACATTCCTGGACTGTATGTACTTCTCCGCGGTGTCGTTGTCGACCACCGGTTACGGCGACATCACCCCGTACACGGAATCCGCCCGCCTGGTTCATACCCTGATCTTCACAGCGCTGCGGATCGCCTTCCTGGCGGTGTTGGTCGGCACGACCCTTGAAGTGCTCTCCGAGCGCTCCCGGCAAGGGTGGAAGATTCAGCGTTGGAGGAGCAGAGTGCGCAACCACACCATCGTGATCGGCTATGGCACGAAAGGAAAAACGGCCGTCGCCGCCATCCTTGGTGATGAGGCCTCCCAGGGGGAGGTCGTCGTCGTCGACACCGACCGCAGCACCCTGGAGCATGCCGAGACGGCGGGCCTGGTCACGGTGCACGGCGATGCCACCCGGGCCGACGTGCTGCGGCTGGCCGGGGCGCAGCATGCGTCCTCGATCGTCGTCGCCACCAGCCGCGACGACACCGCGGTGCTTGCCACGTTGACCGCACGTGAGCTAGCGCCCAAAGCCAAGATCGTGGCGTCAATCCGGGAGACCGAAAACCAGCATCTGCTGCAGCAGTCGGGCGCGGACTCGGTAGTGGTCTCCTCGGCGACCGCCGGACGGCTGCTTGGGCTCGCCACCACCACGCCCAGCGTGGTGGAGATGATCGAGGACCTGCTGACTCCGGATTTCGGGTTGGCCATCGCCGAGCGTGAAGTGGAGCCGACCGAGATCGGCGGTTCGCCCCGGCATCTGCGCGACATCGTGCTCGGCGTGGTGCGCGACGGCCACCTCCTGCGCATCGGCGCGCCCGAGGTGGACGCCGTCGAGGCCAACGACCGGCTGCTCTACATCCGGAACGCGGGGTACTAGTGGCGATCGCAAGCGCGGCGAAGCCGGGCGCGGCGGGTCGCCACGGCAGGGGGCACTAGTGGCGATCGCAGACTTTCGGCTGCGCGAGGTTCCGTTGCTGTCGCGGGTCGGCGCCGACCGGGCCGACCAATTACGCACCGACGTCGACGCCGCCACCGCGGGATGGTCGGAGGCGGCGCTGTTGCAGGTGGACTCGCGCAACCAGGTGCTGGTCGCCGACGGCCGAGTCGTGCTCGGCGCGGCCGCAAAGCTGGCCGACAAGCCGCCGCCGGAAGCGGTATTCCTGGGCCGCATCGAGAACGGCAGGCATGTGTGGGCTGTACGGGGCGCCCTGCAAGCCCCGGAGGACCCGAACGTGCACACGGAGGTGGTGAACCTGCGCGGCGTCGGGCCGATCCTCGACGACGCCAGCAGTCAGCTGGTGTCGTGCGCGGTGGCGCTACTGAATTGGCATGACAGGGCGCGATTCAGCCCGGTTGACGGCTCACCGACGAAGTTGGCCCGCGCGGGCTGGGCGCGCGTCAACCCGGTGACCGGGCAGGAGGAGTTCCCGCGCATCGACCCCGCGGTGATCTGCCTCATCCATGACGGCGGCGACCGAGCGGTGCTGGCCCGGCAGGCGGTGTGGCCGGAGCGGATGTTCTCGCTGCTGGCCGGATTCGTGGAGGCCGGTGAGTCTTTCGAAGCGTGCGTGGCCAGGGAGATTCACGAGGAGATCGGACTGACCGTCCGCGACGTGCGATACCTGGGCAGTCAGCCGTGGCCGTTCCCGCGCTCGCTGATGGTCGGCTTCCACGCCGTGGGCGACCCGACTGAAGACTTCTCGTTCAATGACGGCGAGATCGCCGAGGCCGCATGGTTCACCCGCGACGAGGTTCGGGCGGCGCTCGCCGTCGGCGACTGGTCCAACAACTCTTCGGACTCGAAACTACTTCTGCCCGGGTCGATTTCGATCGCGCGGGTGATCATCGAATCATGGGCCGCCATCGACTGACCCCGCCGCTACTGCTTGATGCGGTCGGTGATCGTCTGCAGCACGGTCGTCGCCACCTGCTCGGTGGGTTCGATGCCTAACACCCCAACGGACATCAGCACCGAGGATTTCGTGCGATAGAAGTGACTCCACCCGGCCGAGCCGAGCCGCAGGGTCATGGGATCTGGCTTGCTCAGCGCGAAGTCGTAGGCGTTGTCGTGCAACGAAGCGCATTGGTTGAGCCTGGATTCCAACTGGGCGAGCGCCCCGCGCGCCGCGCCCGAGTCCGGGTAGATCGCGACTGCGTGACTGACCTCGTTGATCGGGGCGATCCCGCCCGGTCGCAGGTCGTCGGTGGTGCCGCTGTAGGTGACCGCGCGATATTCTTTCCAGCCCGAGGTGAAGGTGAGGTTGCTGCTTCCCACCGCCTGGCAAGGGCCGGGGGCATTGATGCTCGCCAGCGGATGATGCCTGTCCGCGTACGAATAAGGTTGCAGGCCTTCGAAATTGGCGATGTGGCGGACATCTTCGACGCTGACGATCAACGAGTCGGCGAAGATGTGCTCCGGGGGAACCGCCCTGTCGTCCAGCGGCGGATCGGAGCAAGCCGACATCACGACAAGGGCGCTGCAGGCGACGCCGGCGGCAAACGCTTTGCCAATTAACGGAAAACGCCGCCAAACGCCGGGCGCAGCGCGATTCGCGCGAACGCTCGACGCCATAGCCAGTATCGTAAGGCCGCGCCGACGGCGGGGTCAGCACAAATTTTGAATATCCGGCGCGTGCTCAGCTGCCGACTTCGGCGAGCTTCGCCTTCACCTCGGCCGCGCTCGGGTTGGTCAGCGTCGACCCGTCGGCGAATTTCACCGTCGGCACCGTCTTGTTGCCGCCGTTGACCGACCCGACGAACTCCGCTGCCGCCGGATCCTGCTCGATGTCGACGGCTTCGTAGGGGATCTTGTTGGACTTGAGCACCGTCATGAGCCGATGGCAGTAACCACACCATGACGTCGTATAAACGGTGAGCGGAGCGTTGGTCATAGTTGGTTAACGTAGCCCGGCGACGATGCATTCCGCGAAGCGGGTTTACCCGGCGGCGTTGCGGTAACCCGTTCCCCGGTGAACGGCAACACGGTCACACATGCCACGCGCCTGCGCCACCTCATCGCCGACCCGGCAATCCTCGTTGCGCCGGGGGTGTACGACGGCACCGGCGCGCGCATCGCGGAAAACCTTGGTTTCCAAGCCCTTTACCTCAGCGGGTTCGCCACCTCGGCCAGCATTCTCGGCCAGCCCGACGTGGGCTACCTGACGCTGACGCAGATGGCGCAGCGCGTCGGCCAGCTCGTCAACGTCGTCGATCTCCCGCTGATCGCCGATGCGGACACCGGCTACGGGAACCCGCTCAACGTCCGGCAGGCGGTCATCGAGTACGAGAAGGCGGGCGCGGCGGCCCTGCACATCGAGGATCAGAGGTTTCCCAAGCGGTGCGGGCACATGCTGGGCCGCGACGTCATCCCCGTCGAGGAGATGGTGCAGAAAATCGCGGCCGCGGTCGAAGCGCGCCGCGATCCCAACTTCGTCATCATCGCCCGCACCGACGCGCGAACGTCGATGGGTCTGGACGAGGCGATCGAGCGTGGCGGCGCCTACCGCGATGCCGGCGCGGACGTGCTGTTCGTCGAGTCACCCGAAAGCGAGGCGGAGATGAAGCGCATCGGCGACGCCTTCCGCGACACCATCCCGCTGCTCAGCAATCAGGTCGAAGGCGGACGCACCCCGATGCCGGGCGCCCGGCGGCTCGAGGAGATGGGCTTCGCGCTCGCGATCTTCGCGGTCGGCACGGCGTTCGCCGCCGCCGAGGGCATGCGGCACTACCTCGCCACGCTGGCGGACACCGGCGGAACGGACGCCACCGCCGACCGCATGATCGCGTTCGACGATTTCAACGAGCTCATCGGCCTGCCCGACCACGCCGAACTCGAGGAGCGCTATGCGACAGGAAGGCAGCATTGGAATGGCTGAGAACTTGGCCCGCAAACTGATTGCCGCCGGCGGCGCCATCCTCTAAAAAGACAGCAACTCGCCGACGCGCACTAGTCACGACATCGCTTTGTCGGCCGTCCCTGCCAGTATGGGAAGCCACCATGAATGCCACGCCGATGGTCGCCGACCAACTGACCGCTGGGCTCGACGACGAGCAGCGCGACGCCGTGCTCGCCCAGCGCGGGCCGGTCTGCGTGCTGGCCGGCGCTGGAACGGGCAAGACCCGCACCATCACTCATCGGATCGCGCAGCTGGTGGCCAGCGGACATGTCGCCGCCGGACAGGTGCTCGCGGTGACGTTCACCCAGCGGGCGGCGGGGGAGATGCGCTCCCGGCTACGAACACTCGACGCCGCCGCGCGCACGGGCACCGGCGTCGGCGCCGTGCAGGCCCTGACGTTTCACGCCGCGGCGCATCGGCAGCTGCGGTATTTCTGGCCGCGGGTGGTCGGTGACACCGGATGGCAGCTACTCGACAAGAAGTTCGCCGTCGTCGCGCGGGCGGCCAGCCGCAGCAGGGTCAACGCCAGCACCGATGACGTCCGCGACCTGGCCGGCGAAATCGAGTGGGCCAAGGCATCGTTGATCAGCCCCGAGCAATATCCGGCCGAGGTCGCGGCCGCGCAACGGGATATCCCGTTGGACGCCGCCAAAGTCGCCGCCGTCTACGCCGCCTACGAGGCCCTCAAAGCCAACGGTGACGGCGTCACTCTGCTCGATTTCGATGACCTGCTGCTGCACACTGCCGCCGCGATCGAGAACGACGTCGCCGTGGCCGAGGAATTCCGGGACCGTTATCGCTGCTTCGTCGTCGACGAGTACCAGGACGTCACGCCCCTGCAGCAGCGGGTGCTCACGGCGTGGTTGGGCGATCGAGACGACCTGACCGTCGTCGGCGATGCCAACCAGACCATCTACTCGTTCACCGGGGCGTCGCCGCGGTTCCTGCTCGACTTCTCGCGTCGGTTTCCCGACGCCGCCGTGGTCCGTCTGGAGCGCGACTACCGCTCCACGCCGCAGGTGGTGTCACTGGCCAACCAGGTGATCGCCGCGGCCCGCGGCCGCGTGGCAGGCAGCAAGATCCACCTGATCGGCCAGCGCAAGCCCGGTCCCGCGCCGTCGTTCCATGAGCATTCCGACGAACCGGCCGAGGCCGCCGCCGTCGCGGCGTCGATCGCCCGGCTGATCGAATCCGGCATCGCGCCTTCCGAGATCGCGGTGCTGTACCGGGTCAACGCGCAGTCCGAGATCTACGAGGAAGCCCTCACCGAGGCGGGCATCGCCTATCAGGTTCGCGGCGGCGAGGGGTTCTTCAACCGTCAGGAGGTCAAGCAGGCCCTCGTGGCGCTGCAGCGGGCGGCCGAGCGCGCCGCCGGCGCGGTAATGGAACGCCCGTTGCCCGAGGTCGTCCGCGCGATCCTGGAACCGCTGGGGCTGACCGCCGAAGAACCCGCCGGTATCCGCGCCCGGGAGCGTTGGGACGCGCTGACCGCGCTGGCCGAATTGGTGGACGACGAAGTCGCGCAGCGCCCGCAGCTGGACCTCCCGGGGCTGGTGGCCGAACTCCGGTTACGCGCCGACGCCCGGCACCCACCGGTCGTGCAGGGCGTCACGCTGGCCTCGCTGCACGCCGCCAAGGGGCTCGAGTGGGACGCGGTGTTTCTGGTCGGCTTGGCCGACGGCACGCTGCCCATCTCGCACGCGTTGGCGCACGGCGCCGAGAGCGAGGCCGTTGAGGAAGAGCGTCGACTACTCTACGTCGGAATCACCAGGGCGAGAGTGCATTTGACGCTCAGCTGGGCACTGGCCCGCAACGCGGGCGGCCGGCAGGGCCGCAAGCCGTCGCGGTTTCTCAACGGAATCGCGCCGCAGGCGCGCGCCGACGCGGCGCCGGGGAAATCCCGCAGAAAACAAGGCGCCACCCGTTGCCGGATCTGCAACAAGGACCTGACCACGCCGGCCGCGGTGATGCTACGGCGGTGTGAAACGTGTGCGGCCGACGTCGACGAGGACCTGTTGTTGCGGCTCAAAGAGTGGCGGTTGGACGTCGCCAAGGAGCAGAAGGTGCCCGCATACGTCGTCTTCACCGACAACACGCTGATCGCGATCGCTGAACTGCGGCCGGACGACGAACGGGCGCTGATCGCGATCCCGGGCATCGGTGCCCGCAAGCTGGAGCAGTACGGTCCTGACGTGCTGGGGTTGGTTCGCGGGAGCTGACCGGTAAACGTGCAGGTCAGAAAATCGGTTGTGGTCAGCGGTGACAACCGTTTACCCTCGAAACCGCAGTCCGGCGTTTTCGAAAGGAGGGTGGCCACGATGGTGAACGACGCGTTCGGCGTATGCGTGGCCGCTGCTCAGCAGACCGCGCGGACTTTCCACGCCGCCCATGCCGCCGTTAAGGCGGCGGCTAAGCATCGCGCCGCCGCCGCGACTGACGCGTCCGTGGATCGGGGTCATACGTAAGCACTACGTAATCTCCCCCGGTTTTCACCAAATGGCCACGGACCCGAAGTCAAGGATCCGTGGCCACAGTTTTCGGGCAGCGAGCCCGCAACCTGGTCCGGATCACCAAGTCTTCTAGACGATCACCCGACCAGGAAGCAGGTGAGCAGCACATGAAAGCACCGACAGGCCCTAGACAACGGAGGCCGGCGTTGCCGTGCCACGTCGGCAATCCCGACCTGTGGTTCGCCGAGACGCCGGCCGACCTCGAGCGCGCCAAGACGCTGTGCGCGGCCTGCCCGGTGCGGCGCCAGTGCCTGGCGGCCGCCCTAGAACGCGCCGAACCCTGGGGTGTGTGGGGCGGTGAGATCTTCGAGCGCGGCGCGATTCTGAGCTACAAGCGACCGCGCGGACGCCCCCGCAAAGACGACAGGAAAGGAGAAGTCGCGGCCTGAATGCCTAGACGACCGCGCTGTCGGGCTCGGCGAAACCGGGGATCAGCTCCTCCGACAGCGCCTTGATCGGGACATGCGCGTCCAGCTGGCACAGGATCGCGGCCACCGACGCGATGACGCGCATCGGTATCACCAGCTTGGGCGGCAGGTCCATCTGCCTGGCCGTCTTGATCTGCGAGACCGACCGGTCGATCTGGCCGACGGTCATCCTCTGCAGCCACTTGCGGTTGTAGTGGAAGACGTCGACCTCGACGGGCTCGACGTATTGCCGCAGCATCTCGTCGATGTCGCGCACCGAGACCTGCTGGCCCTTCTGGATGAAGCCGGCCTTTTCCATCGTAGGCAACAGCATGTCGTAGTTCTTGTCGCGGGCCAGCCGGATCGTCATCCCGAGCTCGATCGGGTAGCCGCCCGGCAGGGGAGCGACGGCACCGAAATCGATGACGCCCATCCGGCCGTCGGGCAGCAGCATGAAATTGCCCGGGTGGGCGTCGCCGTGCAGCATCTGCAGCCGATTCGGCGCGTCGAAGGTCAGCTCCAGCAGGCGGGTGCCGATCAGGTCGCGCTGCTCGCGGGTTCCCTCGCGGATGATGTCCGCCATGTGCAGGCCGTCGATCCACTCCTGGACCACCACTTTGGGGGCGCTGGCCACCACATGCGGTATCGCGAAGTGCGGGTCGCCCTCGTACGCCTTGGCGAATTTACGCTGGTTGTCGGCCTCGAGCCGGTAGTCGAGTTCCATCTCGGTGCGCTCGATCAGCTCGTCGACGATGCCCTGGACGTCGGCGCCGGGCGCGAGCTGCTTGGCCACCCCGACCATCCGCTGCATGGTCTTGAGGTCGGCGCGCAACGCCTCGTCGGCGCCGGGATACTGGATTTTGACGGCCACCACGCGGCCGTCGGACCACACCGCCTTGTGCACCTGGCCGATGCTCGCCGAGGCCACCGGGGTGTCGTCGAACGAACTGAACCGCTCCCGCCACTTGGTGCCGAGCTGCGCGGCCAGTACCCGATGCACTTTGTTCGCGGGCAGCGGCGGCGCGTCCTTCTGCAGCTTTGTCAGCGCTTCGCGGTAGGGCTCGCCGTACTCGTCCGGGATGGCGGCTTCCAGCACCGACAGGGCCTGGCCGACCTTCATCGCCCCGCCCTTGAGCTCACCGAGCACGGTGAAGAGCTGGTTGGCGGCTTTCTCCATCAGCTCGGCCTGGACTTCGTCCTTGGATTTGCCGGTCAGCCGCTTTCCGAAGCCGAGCGCCGCCCGACCGGCAAAGCCGACCGGGATGCTGGCCAGCTTCGCATTGCGCGCAGCCCGGCCGCGTTTTATGTCTGCCACATCCCCATCATCCATGACGATCAGCTCGCGGCGGTGTGATCTCACTACAACCAATCTCACGCCCGGTTGCGTGTGTGCGACACACCACCCGCATCAGCATGAGCACAGCGGATGCCTGGTCCACTGCCGCGCGACGATGGCGCCGGCGTTCAGATCGAATTCCAGCGTGGCATTGAGCGTCTGGGGTGGCGCCGGGTCCTTCCCGCGCACGGCCGCGATCACGCGGTTCACCTGACTGAGCGCCAGCGCGGCGGTCGCGAGCAAGGTCGCGCGGTCGGCGACCCCGACGGTCTCGCGCAGTTGCGCGGAGATCGCCGGCCACGCACCGTCGC
>NZ_JAFAUS010000361.1 GCF_019243155.1 Mycobacterium sp. | reverse complement strand
CCGGGGTAGGTGTTGCGGCGCCAGGTGCCCCCGACCCCGTCGTCGGCCTCGATGATCACCAGGTCGTCGATGCCCGCGCGGCGCAGCGCCACCGCCGCGCCCAGCCCGCCGAAGCCCGCGCCGATGATCGCGACCTTGGGTGGGCGTCCACGCCGGGTGGCTGCCCGCAGTCGGCCGAGGACGTACTTCACGACCCGGGCCCGCGGATGTCGAGGCCCGCCAGGTCGCCGTCGGCGCGCCACTGCGCCAAGACGTCGGCGTATTCGGTTGGCGCTCCGAAGAAGAAACTGCCCTGTCGAGTCTTGGCGTCCGCCTTGCCTTCTCGGTTGTAATAGCCGGGGGTGCAGGTTTTGGCGCGCTCGGCCGTCGCGGACGAACGGGCCACCACGGTATCGACCCAGGCGGCCTCGGCGGCGGACGATGCCTCGACCTCGGTGACGCCGTGTTCCAGGGCCCACGCGATGATCCACGCGGCGTGAGTAGCCTGCACGTCCAGCAAATAGGGAAAGTTCACCGTCAAGCCGGCCTGGGAGATACTCTCGATGAAGCAGTTCGGAAAACCGTTGGCGCACAAGCCCTGGAACGTGCGCACCCCGTCCCGCCACCGCTCGGTCAGGGTCAGGCCGTCGCGGCCGATCAACTCGAAGCCGGCGCGGCGGCAGTAATCGGTGCCCACCTCGAAACCCGTTGCGAAGATCAGGCAGTCGAGCTCGTAGGTCACTCCGTCGACGACGACGCCCGACTCGGTGATGCGCTCCACGCCACGCCCCCGGGTGTCGACCAGGGTGACATTGTCGCGGTTGAACGTCTGCAGGTACTCATCGTGGAAGCAGGGCCGCTTGCAGAAGTAGCCATACCAGGGTTTGAGCGCCTCGGCGGTGGCGCGGTCGGCGACGATCTCGTCGACGCGGGCGCGGATCTCGTCCATCTTGGCGAAGTCCGCGAGCTCGATGTCGCGGGACCGCTGCGCCGGATCGACCGACCCGTCGTCGTGCCGCATGACCGGAAGCTTGCGGGTGATGCTCGTCCAGGCGTCGGCGACGAGATCTTCGGGGGCCTGGCCGCCGGCCGTGAGGATCTGAAAGTTCTGAATACGCTCGCGTTGCCAACCCGGCTGTAATCCGTTCGCCCACTGCAGATCCGTAGCGCGGTTGGCGCGCACGTCCACCGACGAGGGTGTGCGCTGAAAGACGAACAGGCGCTGCGCCGCCGCCCCCAGATGCGGCACGCACTGGATCGCCGTCGCCCCGGTTCCGATGATGCCGACGCGCAAACCGGCCAGGTTCTCCAGCTTCTCGCCGGTGTAGCCGTAGTCCCACCGGCTGGTGTGGAACGTGTGCCCCCCGAAGGTTCCCAATCCGGGGATGCCGGGCAGCTTCGGTTTGGCTTGGTAGCCATTGGCCATGGAGACGAACTTCGCCCGCATCTCGTCGCCCCGGTCGGTGCGGATGATCCATCGAGAATCCGCCGCGTCCCAACGAATCTCATGCACGTCGGTTTGCAGGCATGCGTCCCGGTAGAGGTCGTAATGCTCGGCGACGCGCTTGCAGTGCGCGAAGATATCGGCGCCTTTGGCGTATTTCTCCGCCGGCATGTAGCCGAGTTCCTCCAGCAGCGGTATGTAGACGTAGGACTCGACATCGCAGGCGATCCCCGGATACCGGTTCCAGTACCAGGTGCCACCCACGTCGGCGGCTTTGTCGATCAGCCGCACGCTTCGCACGCCGAGCTCGCGCAGCCGCGCCCCGGTCAGCAGCCCCCCGAAGCCGGCGCCGACGATCGCGACGTCGACCTCGTCGGTGAGCGGCTCGCGGACGAACGTTCCGTCCACCCAGGGGTCTTCGGCAAACCGGGCGAACTCGCCCGCGATCTCGACGTACTGGTCGATTCCGTCAGGCCGGATTCTGCGCGCCCGCTCCTGGGCGTACTTGTCCCGCAGCGCATCGACGTCGATCGCGCACCCAACAGTCTCGGTCAAGGTCTCGACTCCGCTCTCCGTGAGCCGACTCTATAATCAATCGCTTGATCGTATCAAGGGATGGGCCTGCGCCCGAGCCCGAACGTGGCTAGGAACTGTCGAATAATGTGCCTCTGACCAGCACCTTGGCCGAATTCAGCGCGGCGTGGTACTCGTCGGCAGGCAGTGTGGCGGCCAATTCGGTGAGGCCGTAGACGAGCGCGTAGATCGCCTCGACGGCCGCCCGCGGATCCGGGCGATCACCAAGCTCACCACGCCGCTGCGCGTCCTCGACGACGGACTCGATGATCTCGTGGAACGCCTCGAACCCGGTGTTCTTCGGATGCCGCGCTTTTCGGTCGTCGGCGCCCGTGACGTTCTCCGCGCGGATCGCAAACTCGAAGGCGGCCAGGTCCGGGTATTCGCGCATCAGTTTCCCGCACTCGTCCAGCACCGCCGCGATTCGATCGATGACGTCACCGGGCCCTTCGGCGGCCCGGCGCACCCGCGGCATCGCCGCCTCGGCCCGGGTCGCGATCGTGGCCTTGATCAGTTCCGACTTGTTCGGAAAGTAGTTGTACAGGCTGGCACTGGTCACGTTCGCCAGGCGGGCGATCTCACGAATGGTCGCCTTCGCGTAACCGACCTCGGCCACGCATCGCATGGTGGCGACGATGATCCGCCGGCGGGTCTCCTCGCCGCTGGCGCCAACGGGGCGGCCCAGCTGTGTCCTTGCGCGCACATCGTCGAATATATTTGACCGACCCTTGATCCCGGAGGTGAGCGACCGTGAACCTCGCATTGGGAGAATTCTCGCGCGCGATCGACCTGGCCGGTGTGTTCGTCAACGCCGTGCTGGGTGGCGTCGTGGCCCGCGAATTCCGCATGGACCCTGTCGGATTCGTCGCGCTGGCGATCCTGTCGGGGCTCGGCGGCGGCCTGATCCGCGATGTTTTGTTGCAACACGGTCCGCCGGTGGCCTTGACCGACACGCTCTATGTGATCGTCGCCCTCGTGGGCGCGGCGGCCGCATTTTTGATTCCGCTGCGCGCCCGCATCTGGTCATTGACGTATCCGATCGTCGACGCGCTGGCCTTGGGCACCTGGGCGGTGGTGGGCGCGGAGAAGACGCTGAGCGTCGGATTGAGTTGGCTCCCTGCGGTTTTGCTCGGGACGATCAGCGCGGTCGGCGGTGGAGCGCTGCGCGACTTGGCGGTGAACCGCACCCCGGCGATCTTCGGTGGCAACACTTTGTACGCGACGTGCGCGGTGGCCGCGAGCGCCACCGTCGTCGTCTTCACGCGTTATGGCCTGACACCACAGGGCGAACTGGCGGGGATCCTCGTCGGCTCGGGGTGGTGTCTACTGGCCAGATGGCGCGGCTGGCGGCTCGGGCAGGGGTTGACCGCCGAGTATTACCTGACTAGGCGCCAGCGCACGTGGCGCATTCGGCTCCGGACGCGGGCACGCCGTCGCGAGGACACCTGACGCATCGGCCGGGGCCAGGGTCTGAGTCGAATACAATCGAATGATCAATTCAGTCCCGGCTCACGGAGGTACAGGTGCCGCCGGCATGACCGTCACCCAACTCGGCCGCCCGGTGGGCGCAGATGGAGAGCAGACCCGCCGGCGAATCATCACCGCGGCAATGCGTTGCGTGGCCGAGGTCGGCTACTCGCAGGCGACGATCCGCGAGATCGCTCGCGCCGCCGGCATGACCAGCGGCAGCCTGTACCACTACTTTCCGAATAAGTCGGAGCTACTCAGCGCAACCGGCGCGCAGGTCGAGGAGATCGTCTTGCCGCGCTTGCGTGCGGCCGCAGCCGAGTCCGGCGACGTCGTCGACCGACTCGTCGCCGTGCTCGACGAGTCGGGCCGGCTCACCCGCGACTACCCGTACCTCACTCCCTTCCTGCGGGCGCTGCGCGCCGGCAGCACCGCCCGGCTACGACGCGGTGGCCCGCAGTACCCGGGTTCCAAAGCGCTGCACGATGTCGTCTCCGAGATCGTCGCGGACGCGAAAAGGCAAGGCAGACTGGCGCCGAAGACCGACATCCAATCGACGGTGGCAGCCATCTGCGCGCTGACCCGCGGACTGACGGAGCAGTCGGACCGACTGCGGCCCCAAGCCCACGAAGCGGCGCTGCAAGCAGCCAAGAAGCTGATCCGCGGAACACTGTTCACGACGTGCGAAAAGCACTGAGCTGCTTAGCGAACAGGTACTGCCCTACGCGTGAATGCGGCTGCTGCCAGCGAGTCACCCAGCGTCCACACCGCGACCCCGATCAACACCAGGTCCTTGAGCAGAAACTGGCCGGGCAATGCAGTGAGCACGGGAAGGCCGGCGTGTGGCGCGATCACCCCCGGGGTGGTGAACAGAAAGCTCAGCGTCCCCAGGAAGAGCACCACGGCCAGCGCGCTGCCCACCGCTGACGCCCGCGGCCACAGCGGCCGCAGCGCAATGAGAAGCGCGGCAACGATTTCCATCGTTCCCAGCCCACGCGCAACGGTGGTCACACTGAATACGTGGTAGACCCAACTCATCAGCGGGCTGTGCTCGATCAGCACGCGCGATTCCATCTTCACGTACTTGCCGTAGCCGATCCATGCCAGCACGACTACGAGGCCGTAACGGCTGATCAACTGTCCCAACCGAGTCAGCGTCAGTTCAAGCGAGTTCACTCATCTGTAGACGAGCGCCGTCGGTGTCCGGTTCAATCGCTCAGCCGGCGTAGCGATCCCGCAACTTGCCCAGCGTCTTTTCGATCCCCGACGCGTTGGCCTTTCGGAAACCCGTCCGCTCGTAGTACTTCAGCTTGTTCTTGAGCGCGCCGGCGTCGCGGTAGTCGAACGTCTCGGTCACGCTGGTCAGCGTCGGCGACAGGCTCTCGAACTCCCAGCGCCAGCGGTGGCCCAGCGGGTGGCGCCACTCGAACACCTCGTTGGGCTTCAGCGAGGTGATCGTGCTGGTGATGCGGTACGGCAGGCCGAACATCTTCATGTGCGTCGAAAATTTCGAGCCCTCGAGCAGTTGCGACGGCACCGTGATGTTGTCGCCCACCGTGCCCGACCCATCCAGTTCGTGGTGGCGCCGGGGATCGGCCACCATGGCGTACAGGTCGGCCACCGGCGCGGCCACTTCGACCCGCCGGCTCACCTGGTGCGGTCCTCGGTCGACAACTGTGACGGTCATGACGCCTCCTTCCGGCTATAGGAAGCAGCGTAACGAGGTTCTCAGTCTTGGGGGTCCGCAAAGTTCGGATCCCAAACGGGCGAGCGCACGGCCTTCGCCGGCCAGAAGCCTGACTTGATCAGCCGCGCCACCTCTTCGCGCAGCAAAACGCCGATCTTGGTAGCGAATTCACGCGGCACTTCGAGGGCCGCGCTCGCCGCGACGCCGAGATGGTGGTGCAACTCGGGTTCGTAGATGGCCGCGTAGCGCAGCCTGCCGGCTTCGACCTCGGGCCGGCACGCCGCCAACGGCATCACCGTGTAACCGAGCCCGGCCCCGACGAGTTGTTTCGCCACCTCGAGGGAATCGGTCGAAAAGCGGGTCGTGATGGAGACCTTGAGTCGTAATGCGGTGTTCTCCAATGTGTTCCGGATCCCGGTCGGCGCGCTGGGCACGATCAGCGGCAGCCTGGCCACCTCCGCGAAGCGGACGAGACGGTCGGGCGAAAGACCGGAGGCCGGACCGCCTACGAGAACCAGATCCTCGACCAGCAGCGGCCGGTAGAACAAGCGGTCATCCGGGATGGGATTGATGATCGCGAGGTCGACGGCGCCGTTGAGCAGACGCTGCACCAGGTCGTCGGTGTCGGCGACCGCGACGTGAAAGTGCACGTTGGGAAACGCCGCGCCGAGGCCGGCCAGCAGCGGCGCCGCGAGCACGCCCGCGGTGGTGGGCAACATCCCAAACAACAGTCCGCGCTCGATGCGCGCCAACGGTGATCCGGCATACTGCACCGCCAGTTCCAGTTGCCGCAACGGCGCGGCCGTCGACGAGCGCAGCCGTTCGCCCTCCTCGGTGAGCTCCACCCCCCGGCGGGTCCGGTGGAACAGCGTGATTCCGAGGTCTTCTTCGAGCAGGCGCACCTGCCGGCTCAGCGCGGGTTGCGCGATGCCGAGCGCGGTGGCGGCACGGGTGATCGAGCCCTCGTCGGCAATCCGCAGAAAGTATTTCAGCCGGTGGGTGTCCATTGCTCTCAACATCTACCAGCCATACAAAATCGGCATGGCTGGTTTCCCGAATTGGTATTACCGACTTGGCCCGATGTCGCAATATCGTCGGCGATGTGCGGACGGTGATGCCGTCCCGGTCTGAGTGAAGGAGATCGGCTTCGATGCAAACCGAGTCGGTGCAAGACGAGCAGGACTGGGTTCAACTGCTGGGATTGGACCGGCTTCCCGAACACATCGTGGGCAAGCGGGTCACCGAGTTGATGGACCTGTCCGGGAAGAAGGCCTTCGTCACCGGGGCCGGCGGTGACGGCCTGGGGCAGGCGATCGCCAATCGCCTTGCCGGCTGTGGGGCGGACGTCGCGCTCATCGGCCGGACCTTCGAGAAGGTGGAGCGTCGGGCGAAGGAAGTCGAACAACGCTGGGGTGTGCGGGCCATTCCGGTGAAGGCGGACATGTCCGACTGGGACCAGGTGCACGACGCCGTGCAGAAGGCCCACGGCGAACTCGGCGGGCTCGACATCATGGTGAACAACCCGGTGATGGTGGCGGCCAGCCCTTTTGAGCAGCAGACCAAACAAGAAATCGACTACACCGTGCTGGGCAGCCTGACCATGATGATGTACGGCGCGCACGCCGCGCTGCAGTACATGTTGCCGCAGGGCTCCGGCAAGATCATCAACATCGGCGCGGTCGGTGGCCGTATTCAGCACCGCGGGCTGGTCGTCTACAACTCCTGCAAAGCGGGGGTCATCGGATTCACCCGCAACCTCGCGCACGAGGTCGCGCCCCGCGGCGTCAACGTCTTGGCGGTGGCACCGGGAATCATGATCAACCCGGGAATGCGGCAGTACCTGCTCGATCCCCAGGACGACCGGCAGCGCGCGGGCCGCGACGCCATCCGGGAAGCGATCACCAACCTGGTCCAGCTCGGGCGCGCCTCGCTGCCCGAGGAATCCGCCAACATGGTCGCCTTCCTGGCCTCCGGGGCGGCCGACTACATGTGCGGGCAGACGATCGACGTCGCCGGTGGGCAGTGGATGGGTTGAGCCACAACGACTTTTCAAAAGGAGCGTACCGTGCTGTCCAGCAGCGAGCTGATGGATGAGGCGGGGCGGCAGTGCGGCCTCGCCGACTTCGGTGAGGACTCGTTCCGGGAGGGCCTCCAGATGCTGTTGTCCTCGCTGCGCGACGAGGCCCGGCTCAGCGAGCGCGGCCAACGGTTCTTGCATCACCGCATCGTGGGCCACCTGTCGCAGCGCCTGCAGGTCGAGGACTGGTATCGCCGACACCCGGAGATCGACGATGTACCCATCCGGGCGCCGCTGATCGGATTGGGTTTGCCGCGAACCGGATCCACCGCATTGTCGATGCTGCTGGCCCAGGATCCGGACGTGCGTTACCTACGCCGGTGGGAGTCGTCTCAACCGTGCCCCCCGCCGTCCACCGTGCACGGCATCGACCCACGCATCCCGACCGATGCGGGCGAGATGATCGGCACCCGTCACCACGTACCCGGCGATACGCATGGCCCGATGGAGTGTCACGAGCTGATGGCGCTGGACTTCAAGTCGCACATCTTCCAGTCGTTCGCCGAAATCCCCTCGTATTCAACATGGTTGGTGGAGGAGGCGGATCTCTCGACGACAATGCGGTATCAGCGCCGGGTGATGAAGCTGGTGCAATGGGGCGAGCCCGAACGCCCGTGGCGGTTGAAGTGCCCGTCCCACGTCCTGTGGCTCGATGCTTTGAACGCGGCCTTCCCGGACGCGCGCTTCGTGATGACGCACCGCGACCCCACCGACGTCATCTTGTCCGTCGCCGATCTCTATGCCGACATCATCGGCTCGTTCGCCTCCGAGATCGACCGCCCTTACATCGGCCGGCTCAACGTCGAGCATTGGTCCCTTGGCATGGACCGCGCCTTGACGTTTCGCGCGAACGGCGCCGATGATCGGTTCTACGACATCGACTTTCGTGCCATGCAGGCGGATCCGATCGGGGAGGTCACCGGGTTGTATGCCTGGTTGGGCGTACCGGTCTCGGATGTGTTCGAAGCGCGAATGCAGAGCTGGTGGGAGCAGGCCGCCACCGAACGCGAACCGAGCACACACGCCGATCCCACGGAATTCGGCATCGACCTCGAGGCGGTACGGCCTCGGTTCACCCGGTACGTGGACAGCGCCCGACGTTGGACAAAGCATCGATGAGGAGATCACATGGCTGTTGACCTGACGGGCGGTATCGACGCGTCGCGCGAGTACGTGCTGGCGGAGCGACCCGAGAATCCGGAGATGCGTGATTCGGTCAGCTTCTGGGTCGTCGACGACCGCGGCGAGATCGGCTTGCCGCGCATAGGAATTGAGGCGGTCGGCGCGAACTGGGACTCCCATGACGTGCAGGTCAATGTCGCCTTCCCCGACGGCCGGGTCTACCGGTTGCGCACCAACGGCCCCTCGTTGCCCACCGACGGTCCCGGCGGACCGGCCACGGTGCTCGGGGCCGGCGGCCTGGCGTTCCAGTGCATCGAGCCGTTCGGAATCTGGACGATGTCCTACGAGGGACCGGCCACCCAGACGTCCTCGGCCGACTTGGTCGAGGGCAAGAAGGCCGGCCCGACGGTCGACATCAGTTTTCGCGTCGAGGCGCAGATGGCCGTGCCTCCGTGGGTACAGGGTGCGCTGCAGCCCGACGCCGATACACAGCTCAAGTCCTCCTCGGTGGGCGACATGATGGGCGGGCCCCGCTATGAGCAGTTATTCACTGCCACAGGCGAATTCCGAACCGCCGGCGAGCGGCACCGCTTCACGGGCAGCGGGTTGCGAATCCGGCGCACCGGCGTGCGCAAGCTCGCCGGATTCTGGGGGCACTGCTGGCAGTCGGCCGTGTTCGGAAGCGGTAGGGCGTTCGGCTACATCGCCTACCCGCCGCGTCCGGACGGCCAACCCACCTTCAACGAGGCGTTCGTCTTCACCGGCGACGGCGAACTGATCGCGGCCCGAGCGGTGCAAGCCCCCTGGCTGACGCGGTTGAGGCCGCTGGGCGAGGACGTCTCGCTGGTGTTGGAGACCGCCGACGGTGTCATCGAGATCGGCGGCGAGACAGTGTTTTCCACGCACGACATCCATCACGACGACGACATGTACTCCATGCACGCCATGAAACAGGAGATGCCCAGCTTCCCGGCGCTGCAGCAGGCCGGGGTGCGCTACACCTGGGACGGCGAACAGGCCTATGGCATGCTCGAACGCTCCAACCCGCTGGACAAGATCGTTCGCGATTAGCGACACCGACGAAAGGAAGCCAAAACCTCGATGACTCAACTAATTCCGGGAAAGGTGGCACTGGTCACCGGCGCGGCGCGGGGGCAGGGCCGAGCGCACGCGGTACGCCTGTCCGCCGAGGGCGCCGACATCATCGCGGTCGACATCGCCGGACCCCTGCCGTCGAGCGTCCCCTACGACTCGCCGACACCCGACGATCTGACGGAGACCGCGCGACTGGTGTCCGCCAACGGCCGGAAAGTCATCACCGCCGCGGTCGACATCCGCGACATCGACGCGCTGAAGGCCGCCGTCGACGAAGCGGTCGGCCAGCTGGGGCGGCTGGATGTCATCGTCGCCAACGCCGGCATCTGCAGCCCCGCGCCCTGGGATCAGATCAGCCCGCAGGCGTTCCGAGACACCATTGACACCAACGTGATCGGAACATGGAACACGGTGATGGCGGGCGCGCACCACATCATCGGGGGCGGCCGCGGTGGGTCGATCATCCTGATCGGATCGGCGGCGGGCATCAAGATGCAGTCGTTCATGATCCATTACACGGCAAGCAAACACGCGGTCGTCGGGATGGCCCGTGCGTTCGCCGCCGAGCTCGGCCGGTACAACATTCGGGTCAACAGCCTGAACCCCGGAGCGGTGTCCACCCCGATGGGCACCGGGCGGATGCGCGAAGCCCTGCAGTCGGCGGCCGACGACTACCCCCACCTGCGCGGCTTGCACAAGCCGTTGCTGCCCGAAGGCATCGCCCAACCCGAGGACATCTCCGATGCCGTCGCATGGCTGGCCTCCGACCAATCGAGACTGGTTACCGCGACCCAGGTTTCGGTCGACATCGGGGTGGGTTACGTCTGATGCGCGGCGTACGGGACAAGACGTTCGTCATCGCCGGCGGGGCCACCGGGATCGGCGCGGCAACCGCCGAACGCCTTGCCGCCGAGGGTGCCTCGGTGGCCATCGGTGACGTCAACGTCGCCGGTGCCACCGCCGCCGCGCAACGCATCACCGAGTCCGGTGGCCGTGCCATCGCCGTCGAATTCGACCTCGCGGACGAGGGCTCAGTGCGCAGACTCGTCGATGCGACGATCGCGGAGTTCGGCACCATTCACGGTCTGCACAACGTGGGTGCCGACCTGTCCGAGGACAACCTGGGGCGCGACACCACGATCCTCGATACCGGCATGGACGTGAGGCTGCGCACCCTCGACGTGAACCTGCTCGGCTACGTTCGCACCATCCGCGCCGTGCTCCCGCATCTGCTCGAGCAAGGTGGCGGCAGCATCGTCAACACCTCATCCGGCGCGGCCCTGGGCAGCGATCCGTCGCATGTCGCCTACGGCGCCTCGAAGGCCGCCGTCAATCACCTCACACGGCACGTCGCGGTCAACTGGGGCAAGCACAACATCAGAAGCAACGGCGTCATGCCGGGCCTGGTGATGGGCGAAACCCAGGAGCGGCAGAACGACCTGCAACTGCAGCAGGCCTTCCTGATGTTCGGGAAGACCTCCCGCCTGGGCAGGCCCGACGACCTCGCCGCGGTCACCACCTTCCTGCTGTCCGAAGAGGCCGAGTGGATCACCGGCCAGGTCTGGTACATCGGCGGCGGGTCGCACCTGCGCCAGTAGCCACCCCGACACCCGCGCCGCCTTCCAGGCAGAATGTTGTGGTCATCCGCCCTGGCGGGCAGCGGGAAGGAGCGCCATGCCGACAAGCGAGTACCTGGTGAGCGGGATGAGCTGCACGCACTGCGAGGCCGCCGTCCAGAGCGAGGTGGCCCGGATCCCGGGGGTCGACGGCGTCGACGTCAGCGCCGACACGGGCCGGCTCGTCGTCACCAGTTCGGTACCCGTCGACGCGGCAGCGGTCCTCGGGGCGGTCGACGAGGCCGGGTACACGGCCGAATTGGTGGCATGACCTCGACCTCGGAAACCATCGAGCCGGCGGGCGAGGCGGACTCCATAGAGCTGGAAATCGCGGGGATGACGTGCGCCGCGTGCGCGGCCCGGATCGAAAAGAAACTGAACAAACTCGACGGCGTCGCCGGAACGGTCAACTACGCGACTGAGAAGGCCACTGTCACCGTCCCCGTCGGTTACGACCCACAGCTGTTGATCGCCGAGGTGGACAAGGCCGGCTACACGGCGTCGTTGCCGGAGCGGTCCCGCGAGCGGACTGTCGACGAACTCACATCGCTGCGCAACCGCCTCATCATCGCGACCGTGCTCACCATCCCCGTCATCGCCATGGCGATGATCCCGGCCGCGCAGTTCCGCTATTGGCAGTGGGCGTCGCTGGTCCTGGCCGCGCCGGTCGTCGTGTGGGGCGGGGGTCCCTTTCACGTGGCCGCCTGGGCCAATCTCAGGCGCGGCGTCGCGACCATGGACACCCTGATCTCGATCGGGACCCTGGCCGCGTTCGGATGGTCGCTGTACGCCCTGTTCTTCGGCACGGCCGGGCGGCCGGGCATTCACCAGGGCTTCGAGATGACCGTGCGCCCTGGCGGCGGCGAGGCCAACATCTACCTCGAAGTCGCCGCGGGCGTGACTCTGTTCGTCCTGGCCGGCCGCTATTTCGAGAAGCGCTCGCGGCGGACGGCCGGCGCCGCGCTGCGCGCCCTGCTGGAACTCGGGGCCAAGGACGTCGCGGTCCCGATCGATGGCGACGAGACCCGCGTCCCCGTCGAGCAACTCGCGGTGGGCGACGAGTTCGTGGTGCGCCCGGGAGAGAAGATCGCCACCGACGGGATCGTCGTCTCAGGGTCCTCGGCGGTCGACCTCTCGATGCTGACCGGCGAGTCCGTCCCGGTTGAGGTGGGTGCGGGCGACGCCGTCATCGGCGCCACGGTCAACGCCGGCGGCCGGCTGGTCGTGCGCGCCACCAAGGTCGGCACCGACACGCAGCTGGCGCAGATCGCCAAGCTCGTCGAGGAGGCTCAATCCGGCAAGGCCGAGGTGCAGCGGCTCGCGGATCGCGTCTGCGGCGTGTTCGTTCCGGTCGTCATCGCGATCGCCGTGGCCACGCTCGCCGCCTGGCTCGCGGCGGGTGGGGCGTTCACCGCGGCCCTGACCGCGGCCGTCGCGGTGCTCATCGTCGCCTGCCCGTGCGCGCTCGGGCTCGCGACGCCGACCGCCCTGCTGGTCGGCACCGGGCGCGCGGCTTCGCTCGGCGTGCTCATCAAGGGACCTGAAGCGCTGGAGTCCACCCGCAGTATCGACACGATCGTGCTCGACAAGACCGGCACCGTGACCACCGGCGCGATGACCCTCGTCGACGTGATCTGCGCGCCCCAGACCGACCGCGACACACTGCTGCGGCACGCGGGCGCGTTGGAAGGCGCCTCCGAGCATCCCGTCGCGCGGGCGATCGCCACAGCCGCCAGAGCCGAACTCGGCGCCCTGCCCAAGGCACGCGACTTCACTGCTGTGGAAGGCAACGGAGTGTACGGCCGCGTCGACGACCACGCCGTCATCGTCGGGCGCGAAGCGATGCTGGCCGAGCGTGGTCAGCAGCTGGACGCCGTGCTGGCGTCGGCCAAAGCCGACGCCGAGCGCGACGGGCAGACCGTCGTCGCCGTCGGGTGGGACGGCCGCGCGCGCGGCGTCCTGGTGGTCGCCGACGCCGTCAAACCCACCAGCGCCGAAGCGGTGCGGTGGTTCGAACGGCTGGGCTTGACGCCGGTGCTGCTGACCGGCGACAACAAGGCGGTCGCCGATCACGTCGCCCGCCAGGTCGGCATCGACCGGGTCATCGCAGAAGCCCTTCCCGCCGACAAGGTCGCGGCCGTTAAGCGTCTGCAGTCCGAGGGCAAGGTCGTCGCCATGGTCGGCGACGGCGTCAACGACGCCGCGGCGCTGGCCGCCGCGGATCTGGGGTTGGCCATGGGCACCGGCACCGACGTCGCGATCGAGGCCGCCGACCTCACTGTGGTCCGCGGCGACCTGCGCGCCGCCGTGGACGCGATCCAGCTGACGCGGCGCACCCTGACGACCATCAAAACCAACCTGGTGTGGGCCTTCGGCTACAACATCGCAGCTATCCCCCTCGCCGCGCTCGGCATGCTCAACCCGATGCTCGCGGGCGCAGCCATGGCGTTCTCCAGCGTTTTCGTCGTCGCCAACAGCCTGCGGTTGCGCTCGTTCACCAGCGTCATCACAGCCAGGCAACCGGGCTACACGCCGAAAAGGGCGAACTGATGGGCGCAGGTCATATGGGATAGTTGGTGCCACCATCCGTGGTCTTTCGACCACGAGAGACGGGTTGATAACCGGGCCAGCCTCGCGCTGCGATCGATCTAGCAAAGGCACTTCCACCGTTGGACCAATTCCTCGGACAACTGTCCCTGCTGCACGGCTGGTTTCCGCTGACCGTGCAGGGAGTTGCGCTGCTCGTGCTGATCATCGCGATCCAATGGCGTGCGCGGCGCTGGCTCAAGCGGGTTCTCCCGGCCGCGCTGATCGCGGCCGTCGGGGTGACCGCGCTGGCGTATTGGTACATCACCTCACTCGGGGTGGCCGGTGACCCCGCACCGACCGCGCTGTGGCTCTGGATCGCGCTGGGCGGATTGGCCGCCGCGGTCGCGTTGCTGGGCTGGCCGGGTAACCGCTGGTGGCGCCGCGGGCTCGCGGTGCTGGCGGTACCGCTGTGCGTGTTGTGCGCGGGCCTCTCGCTGAACGGTTGGGTGGGCTACTTCCCGACTGCGCTGGCCGCGTGGAACCAATTGACATCGGTGCCGCTGCCCGACGAGATCGATCGGCTGCGGGTCACCGAGATGCAGGTCGCCGGGACGAGGCCGAACAAGGGCGTGGTGGTGCCGGTCAACATCGACGACAGTGCCCCCTATGCCTCCCACTTCGCCCACCGCCGCGAACTGGTGTACCTGCCGCCCGCGTGGTTCAACAGCAATCCGCCACCGCGGCTACCGGGGGTGATGATGATCGGCTCCGCCTTCAACACCCCGGCCGACTGGCTGGGCCCGGGTGGTGCCTTCACCGCTATCGACAACTTCGCCGCCGCCCATCGCGGGTTCTCCCCGGTGCTGGTGTTCGTGGATCCCACCGGCTCATTCGACAACGACACCGAGTGCGTGAACGGCGCCCGCGGCAATGCCGCCGACCATCTGACCAAGGACGTCGTGCCGTTCATGGCATCGAACTTCGGTGTAAGCGCCGATCGGAACAACTGGGGGGTTGCCGGGTGGTCGATGGGCGGTACCTGCGCCGTCGACCTGGCCGTCATGCATCCGGAGGTGTTCAGCGCGTTCGTGGACATCGCCGGTGACCGCGCGCCCAGCATCGGCTCGAAGGAGGCAACCCTCGCCAAGCTGTTCGGCGGCGACACCGCGGCGTACGCCGACTTCGACCCGATCACCGTCATGAATCGACATGGCCGCTACACCGGGCTGTCCGGCTGGTTCGACATCCCGGGGTCGCCGGGCGCACGCAACATGGCCGAGTCGACGAACCCGGATCTGGCGGCGGTGAACTCCGACCCGTCCGCCAATCCGGAAGGCCAGGACGCCGCCGCCAACGAGCTGTGCCAGACCGCCACCGCCCACGGCATCAGCTGCGCGGTGGTCAGCCAGGCGGGCAAGCATGATTGGCCGTTCGCCGCCCAGGCATTTGAAGCGTCACTCCCATGGCTGGCGTCGGTGCTGGGTACGCCCGCTGTCGAGCCGGTACAGCTACCACGAAGCGGCGATGCGGAACCGCACTAATTCCTGCTGATCACTTCGTGACCATTTCGATACGAATTCACAGCTAACCCTTCCGTACCGCATCCGGCGGATTGACCTGGGCAATGGTACGGTTCGCTGCTGTGGCTCCGAAGTTTCGCGCACTGAGCGCCCGCGGCGCGGGACCTGCTGTGCATCGTGCTTCGATCGACCCCGTCTGGTGCCGGGTATGAACCGCCGCAAGTTTTTGGGATCGCTCGCGGCGTCGGTCGTCGCCGGTGTGGGCGCCGCCCGGCTCGTGGTCGACCCGTCGCCGCGAACGTTCGCACAGGCGCCGACGGACTTGGTGCCTACCTCCGGCCCCACCGCCCCGTCGGCGCTTTTGCCGCCCCCGCCGTTGAGCGCTCGCATCCCACTGCCAGGCGGCGGAGCACTCATGAAGATCCCCGGAGACGGGGATCTTCTCGCACTGACGGTCGATGACGGCGTCAACAGCGATGTCGTGCGCGCCTACACGCAGTTCGCGAAGGACACCGGCGTGCGGCTCACCTACTTCGTCAACGGGATCTACAACTCCTGGACGGACAACAAGGAGATGTTGCAGCCGTTGGTCGACAGCGGACAGATCCAGCTCGGCAACCACACCTGGTCGCACCCGGATCTGACCACACTTTCGAAAGAGCAGATCGCCCAACAGATCACGCGCAACGACGAATTCCTCAAGAACACCTACGGCATCGGCGCCAAGCCTTACTGGCGGCCGCCGTACGCCAAACGCAACGCGGCCGTCGACGCGGTCGCCGCCGACCTCGGCTACACCGTCCCGACCCTGTGGTCGGGCTCGCTGTCGGACTCCACCCTCATCACAGAGGAATATATCGTGAAGATGGCCGACCAGTACTTCACGCCGCAGTCCATCGTCATCGGTCACCTCAACCATCTGCCGGTCACGCACGTCTACCCGGAGCTCGTCGACATCATCCGCTCCCGGGACCTGCGCACCGCAACGCTCAACGACATTTTCCTCAAAACCCCGTAGCGCCAACGGCATTACGCGTCGAAGTCACCCGATTCCGCCTGCAACAACAGCACCAGGGTTTCCCGTAGCTCTCCCAATCGCTTTGAGCCCAAGGCCTTTTCCCACCGCTTCTCCACATCAAGGGCGTTGGAACGCATCACCCGCAGGGCCTGTCGACCGCGCGGCGTCAGCTCGATGATCTGGGCGCGGGCATCGACCGGGTCGGGCACCCTGCTGACATAGCCGTGCCGCTCCAGCGCCGCGACCCCCTGGGCCACGGCCTGGCGGCTCACCCGCAGCTGATCGGCCAGGTCCGATGCGTGCAGTCCGCCGGCCACCAGCGGCACCAACGCCACAGCCTGCGCCGGGCGAATGCCGTCGAGTCCGGCCGCCGCGAACGCGGCACGCAGATGCGGGCCCCCGGACGCGGCCACCAGGTTCACCAGCGCCGGAACGGTGGGCTGCCACTCGGCGTCCTTTTCGCGTCGCATGGCGTATGAGTGTGCCATCCCCGAGAAAATTGACAAGCCACTTGTCAAAATCGGATGCGACTGCCACGATGTGCTCATGCGATCTGGCTACGTTCGGGTGCTCGCGTTGTGTCTTCTGCCGGTACTGGTGGCCGTGCTCGGCGGCTGCCTGGGCGGCGGGCACGCGCTGGGAAACCCTGGCTCCCAATCGATCCCGGTTGGGCAGTCCAGTCAGACCATCGAGGCGGGCGGGGTCAGCCGAACCTTTGACCTCTACCGGCCGCAGGGGTTGCCCGATGGGGCGCCGCTGGTGGTGATGCTGCACGGCGGCTTCGGCAACGGCGCGCAGGCAGAGCGCTCCTACAACTGGGACAACGAGGCGGACAACGGGCACTTCCTGGTGGCCTACCCCGACGGAATCCTGCGCGCCTGGAACGCCGGGAGCTGCTGCGGCGAACCCCAGCGCACGAACGCCGATGACGTCGGTTTCATCACCGCGATGGTCGGAACGATCGAACAACAGATCCCCATCGATCGAGCGCGGATCTATGTCACCGGCATGTCGAACGGCGCCATGATGGCGCTGCGGCTGGGTTGCCAGACGGACACCTTCGCCGCGATCGCTCCGGTGGCGGGCACCCTGCTGTCCGACTGCTCGGGCGCGCGGCCGACATCCGTCCTGCAGATCCACGGCACCGCCGACGACCGGGTTCCGTATAACGGTGGACCCGGAAAAGCGTTCACGGCCAACGGAACTGCGCGCGTCGACGGCCCATCGGTGGAGTCCGTCAACGCGACCTGGCGTGGCATTGACGGGTGCGGGGCGCCGAACTCGACCACCGCCGGAGACGTCACGACCCAGATCGCAGGCTGCCGGGACGGGCGCACCGTCGAGTTGATCTCGGTGGCCGGCGCGGGTCATCAATGGCCCGGCGGTCAACCAAGCCCCATCGTGGAGAAGCTCGGCGGCATTCCCGCGCCCTCGACGGCGCTGGCCGCCACCGACACCATCTGGCAATTCTTCACGCAAAATCACCGTTAATAGGCGGCACAATCTCTAAAATTTTAGAGATTGGTCTTCCGCTGACCGGATTCGATTGTTACCGTTCCGTAATGCGCCGGGTCGGGGGAGTTTTCACAGTCCTGCTGCTTATTTCCTGCACCCTGTTCGGTGGCGGAATTGCGCGCGCGGATGGGGACGAGCCGCGATACGCGGAGTTCTACACCCCGCCCGATCCGCTGCCACCCGGGCAGCCGGGCGACCTGATCCGCACCGAGCCGTCGCGGCTGGTGCTGGAGCCGTCCGGTCAGCTGGGTGCGATCATGGCCACCGGGACGCGAATCATGTACCGCAGCACCGATACCCGGGGCAATCCGATCGCGGTCACCGGGACCTACTTTGAGCCCTACAACCAGTGGCCGGGCGGCGGGCCACGGCCGCTGATCAGCTACGCGCCCGGCACGCAAGGGCAGGGTAATCAGTGCGCACCGTCGCGAATGTTCAATCAAGGCATTCATTATTCGGGCGGCTGGGACATCATGTTCAACTACGAGGAGCTCTTCGTCGCCACGATGGTGGCGCGTGGCTTCGCCATCGTGATGACCGACTACGAGGGCCTGGGCACGCCCTCGATGCACACGTACGTGGGTCGGGTGGCCGAGGGCCAGGCCGTGCTCGACGCCGCCCGCGCGGCAATGAAACTTCCCGGGACCTCGCTGGATCCACATGGGCCAGTTGCTCTTTGGGGTTACTCGCAGGGCGGCGGCGCGTCAGCGTCGGGTGCCGAACTCGCCTCGCAGTATGCCCCCGATTTACATATCGTCGGTACCTACGCGGGGGCGCCGCCGGCCAACCTCAAAGAGTTACTGCCCTACGCGGACGGCAGCGTCCTCGTCGGCGTGGTCGGCTACGCGCTCAACAGTGTGATGGCCGCCTACCCCGAATTCGCCGACACCATCCGGTCGAAAATGACGCCGCGCGGCCTGGCAATGCTCGAATCGGTGTCGCGTCAATGCGTCGGCCAGACCCTCATCGATTTCATGTTTCGCCACATCCAGCCTTATTTCACCGAGGACATCAATCAATTGGTGAACGAAGAACCCTTCAACAGCCTGTTCGAAGCGCAGAAGCTCGGGCGCTTCAAACCCAACGCGCCCGTCCTGATCGACAGCAACCGTTACGACCCGCTGGTGCCGTGGACCGCGGCGAACCAGCTCGGCCGTGACTGGTGCGCCCAGGACGCCGATGTGGACTTCCGCACCAACGAGGAGCCGCCTTTCCTCAACAAGCTCGTCATCAATCACGCGCTGCCGATGCTCGTCGACGGTGAACCCGCGATGCAATGGATCGCCGCGCGGTTCAACGGCGCACCCACCACGCCGAACTGCGGCCAGTTCTAGCAAACCAGCGCGCTCCAGGTGCTGCCGTCACCCCCGGATAGACTGGGTCGCATCGCTGCACGTAGAAAGCACAACGCGCCCGAGAGACGCCGCCAGCTCGCCGACGCCGCGATTGAACTGCTCGGCAGCGACGGTGTCCACGGGGTCAGCCACCCTAAGGTCGACGAACGCGCCGACGTTCCGCCGGGCACCGCGTCGTTCTACTTCAGGACCCGCAAGGCGCTGCTGCAGGCCATCGCGACCCGCCTGGCCGAACTCGACCTGGCGGACTTCTCCTTGATGACCGAGTTGGCAGACAATCAGTCGACGCAATTCACCGGCACCGCCGGCCTCGCCCGCATCGTCATGTACGTGAACAGCGAACCTTGGCTGACCCGCGCCAAGGCCCGCTACGAGCTCGCATTGCTCGCCGGCCGAGACCCGGAACTCGCCGAGATCCTCGACGAGTCGGCGGGGCGGCTCTACGGCCTGGCGCGCGACGTGGTTACCCAATGGCACGCGGGCGAGAGCGCGCCGGATCCCGCGCTGATCTCCGACCAGGCAACCGCCACACTAGCTTTCATCAACGGCGTCATGCTCACTTTCGTCGCGGGTCAGCCCGCCGTCGATAGCCCCGAGCACCTGGACCGCCTCATCCAGGGCGTCATCGCAGGCATCGCTCATGTGCACCGCGCCTGACGGGATCCAGGTCGCCAGACGCGTGATCGCGGTGGTCGCGATTGTCCTGTGCGTGTCGTGCGCGGGACCGCGCGGCCGGGGCGCGCACCCGACGACGCCGGGAAAACCGCTCGGGCACAGCGGATGTGGCCCGCCGATCGCAACCCAGGTCTTTCAACAAGACGCCTTCGGGGTCAATTGGTCCAAGGCCGGCAACCTGATCGCGTTCAACGCCAAGGCCGATGACGGCCTCTTCCACATCTATACGGTCAAGCAGGACGGCTCCAGCCGAACTCAGTTCGGACTGGGGTCCGCGGCCTTCCCGCAACGCACCACCGGATCGCCTGCGTGGAGCCCGTCGGGGCGATACATCGCCTTCGCCGCCGAAAAGCCCACTCACCCAGGCAACTCCGTTGGCGCCACGCCCGGATGGGGCAGCTACTCGGATCTGTGGGTAGCCACCTCCGACGGTTCACGCGCATGGCGCCTCACCAACGTCCCGGTCGACAAGGATCACGGCACACTGCTGCCGGAATTTTCACCCGACGGCCGGTTGCTCGAATGGACCGAACGCACCGCGGCGGGCAGGCCCCTTGTCCCGAATCGCTTTGCCGGGTACTGGATCATCAAGGTCGCGGATTTCAATGTCGCGCAAGACGGCACACCTACGCTGTCCCACATCCGTACAATTTCGCCTCCTGGCGACGCGTTCAACGAGACAGGCGGCTTCTCAGCGGATTCCGCGTCCATCGTGTTCACGAGCGACTTCGAGACGCACAACTTCTGGAGTAGTCAGATCTACCGCCTGGACCTTGCGTCCGGCGCGACTACGCGCTTGACACGAGGCGACAGCTACAACGAACATCCTCGCTTCACGCCGAGCGCGCAGGTGCTGTGGATGACCAACGCCGACAACCCATCCCGCGGTACCGACTGGTGGACCATGAACGCCGACGGTTCGGACGCGCAGCGCCTGAGCGACTTCAACAGTGGCGACACCCGGGGGTTCGGCGGCAAGCAGGTCTGGGCGACGGTGGTCCAGACGGCGGACTGGAGCCCCGATCAGCGCTACTTCTACGGCGACGTCGAGACCAATTTGCTGAACTCCGACAGCGTAATCGTTCGGGCTTCGCTCACCTGCCGGTCGCCGTGAGCGTCACTTCTCGTCCAAGATCCCGTTGATGATGTGGTGCAGCACCTCTCGGGTTTCGCGACGGACGCGTTTCGGATCGTCGGCGGTGGCGATGACCATCGCCGCCTCGTCCAGCGCGCCGATCAGCACGTGCGCCAACGGCCGCACCGGCTGGCGGGCCAACTGGCCGGTCCTGATCGCCTCGCTGAGCAACTGTTCGGTCATGCCCAGGCTGTACCGCTGGGCGACGTCACGGAACTCCGCCCAGCCGAGCACGCTCGGAGCATCCAGCAAGATCAACTGACGCACCTCGGGATCGCCCGAGACGTCGAGCCACGCGTCGACCGCGGCGCGGATCGCGTCGGCCGGGGTCGTCACCGCCGACTCGGCCACCACGAGGGCCATCCGGGCCATCACGTCCTGCTCCACGACCTCGACGACCTCGCGGAATAGTGCTGCCTTGTCGGCGAATTGGTGGTACATCGCGCCTCGGGTGACTCCCGCGGCGGTGGCGATCTCCGGGGTCCCGACGTCGGCGTAACCGCGCAGCCCCCACAGCTTGCGGGCAGCCGCGATCAGCGCGTCGCGGGTTGCCGCGGAGCGCTCTTCCTGAGTGCGTCTCTTGCTTTCCATACAGCCTGTTGGTAACTTACGAACAGACAGTCTGTTTGTAAATGTACCTCTGATATAGGAGTTCTCTATGTCGACGATCGACATTAGTGCCGGGACCATTCATTACGAAGCAACCGGACCCGAGAACGGCAGGCCGGTCGTCTTCGTGCACGGCTACATGATGGGCGCCCAGCTGTGGCGGCAGGTCAGCGATCGGCTCGCCGATCTGGGTCTGCGGTGCATCGCCCCGACGTGGCCGTTGGGCGCGCATCCCGTGCCGCTGCGCGAAGGCGCCGATCGAACCATCAACGGCGTCGCGGGCATGGTCGCCGAGGTGCTGACCGCGCTGGACCTGCAGGACGTGGTGCTGGTGGGCAACGACACCGGCGGGGTCGTCACGCAACTGGTGGCCGTGCACCATCCCGAGCGACTGGGTGCGCTGGTGCTCACGAGTTGCGATGCGTTCGAACACTTTCCGCCGCCGATCCTCAAACCGGTGATCCTGGCCGCCAAATCGAAGACGGTGTTCCGCACCGCAATGCAGGCCATGCGCGCACCGATCGCCCGCAAGCGTGCCTTCGACGGCTTGGCGCACAGCAACATCGACGAACTGACCCAGCTTTGGGTGCGCCCGGCGATGTCGCTGCCGGCGGTCGCCGAGGACCTGCGCCAGTTCACGTTGTCGCTGCGCACCGAGGTGACGACGGGCGTGGCGGCCCGTCTGCCCGAGATCGACAAGCCGACCCTCATCGCGTGGTCGGCAGACGATGTGTTCTTTGAGCAGGAAGACGGCGCCCGGCTGGCCGCGACCATTCCCAACGCCCGCCTGGAGATCATCGAGGGAGCCCGGACGTTCTCCATGCTCGACCAGCCGGACCGGCTCGCCAATCTGCTGTTGACGGTCGCCGTTCGCACGTAATCGACTCGCCCCCGCGGTGTAGCGGTAGCGTCTTGGCCATGTCAGATGCGACGCCGCCGCTGCACGGCCGGCGAATCCTGGTTACCGGTGGCGCGACCGGAATCGGCGCGGCCGCCGTCGGAGTGCTCACCGAAGCGGGGGCGAGTGTCGCCGCCACCTATCACCAGACACCGCCGCCGGAACATCTCGCGGCCGCGTGGTTGCAGTGCGACGTTCGGGACAACGACGCGGTTTCGGCGATGGTTCGACAGGCGGCCGACCGGCTCGGCGGCCTGGACGTCCTGGTGAACGCCGCCGGACTGTGGCAGCCGGGAATCCCCGGCTACATTGGCGTCGAGGAGATCTCATTCCTGTTGGACACCAACGTCAAGGCGACCATCCTCACGAACCAGGCCGCATACTCGGTGATGAAGGACCAAGATCCCAAGGGCGGCAAGATCATCAACTTCGGGTCGTCCGAAGCCGTTATGGGCAGCCCGATCTCGGCCGTCTACGCGGCGACCAAGGGCGCGGTCCAGGCGTGGACGCGATCGGCCGCCAAAGCCTGGGCCGGCGACAATGTCACCGTCAACGCGTTGGCGCCGGCGGTGCAGACACCCGGCGCCGACCGCTTGCGGGACTTCCTCGGTCCGCAAGCCGCCGCCCTCATCGACCAACAAATGCAGATGATGATCCCGCTCGGTGGCGCACTGGGCGAACCCGCCCGCGATGTCGGGCCGATGCTGGTCTTCTTGGCCGGTCCCGGTTCGGGTTTCATCACCGGACAATTGCTTGCCGTCGACGGGGGCCTGATGATGGTGGGCGGATAGGCGTTCAGCCGTATCAGTTTTGGCTGTTGTCTTTCGATTGGCTACCGCGACGACGCTGGCCGGAGAGGCCGGCCGCCCGCGATTGTGAAACTTCGTCACGTAGTTCGCGCGCTCGATTCCGGAGCAGGACCAACGATCTGTGAAGTTCAAACAACATGAGTCAATGATCGCGCCCCGACGTGAACGGACCCGGCACAAACGCGGTCTGCGCGAGGGAATCCTGGGCGAAGTGGGTATGAAAACTTCCACAACACGAGGTGGTTCCCCCGGCCCGCGGTCCACAGAGGACTGAGGTTCGCGATGGTCGTACGGGCGGCAGATGGCCACCTTCCAGTCGTGATCGCAGCGCCCGGGAAGGACCGAATCCTATGGCGGGTCGGCTATTACACCGACCCGCTCGGCTTCACTCCAATCGAGCTGTACGAATTCAGTCACCGTTCGACGACATCCGCCGCCGATACCGACCCAAACTGCTCGGCTGGTCAAGTGGCGGTAAGTGGTTTGCCTGCAGCTTCCCACGATTGCAGCCGGTCCTGAATGAAGGCATATTGTTTGGCGGCGGTGGGCAACGCGGTAATTGTTTGCTGCGGGTTCTCGCTCGATTCGGAGCGAACGGGCAGCGTGGCCGCGGAGACGGCCTTGGCACTCAGAAATGAACTGGGCGCCTCACCGATCGGGGCGGAGCCGCTCTGCAAGACGGGATCAGCCGCCTTGGGTGGGGTGATGTCCTTCAACGGGTCGTCGCGGCGTGGTTTGGACAAAGTGAGGATGTGCCCGAGGTGCGGCGCGACAGCGTCCCGCTTGCCTAGCGGGCCGAGATTGAAGCGGGCTCGCAGGGTCGAAATGATTGATGTGTGGTCGTAGGGCGGGCTGCCGGCGCGTGCCCGAAAGACGGTTCCGGCCCGAATCAGGGGGGACACGATGACCGCCGGGACGCGGACTCCGAAGCGTGTGAAGTCGAAGCCTGCTTGGACGTTGTTATCTGGCGGAGTAGCGCCTGTTTCGGGGGGAACGTGGTCGTAATTTCCTCCGTGCTCGTCATAGGTGATGATGAGTACGCTCTTCTCCCAGATGGCCTGATTGTTTCGCAGCGCTGTGTAGACGTCGAAGATGAGCTGTTCGCCCACGGCCATATTTGAGACCGGGTGCTGGTCGTTCTCTACCTGAAAGTTGTGTTGGTCGTTGGCTTGGGTGGTGGCCGCCGCAGTGTTGCTGCCAGGATAGGTAGCCCACTCGGGCTCGAGGTAGCTGAAGGCCGCCAACCGCCCGCTGGCCGCGTCGTTCTGGAATTTATCGAACCCGGACTTCACGGCGCACCCAACACCAGGAGAGACGGTATCGGGAAAGTCATTGGCGGTCAGGGGGCGACCGGAGTAGCCATAAATCGTCCAGGTCTGGCCGGCCTCGCCAAGTTTCCCGAACACTGAGGGCGTGTTGAACGCTGGCGCGCCGCGAGCCGAGTTGTCGACGTAACCCAGCGATGTTCCGGCAACGGCGAACGCACGATTGGGGAAGGTCTGGGTGGGAACCGATGCGAACCATCGGTCACAGACGGCAAAACCTTTGGCCAGCCCGCTGAGTACGGGCAGTGTCTCGGGCGAGTACATGCCCATGATCGAGGACGGCTGCGCACCGACGAGCTTGGGGTCGAGTGGATGGGCGGGTTTGGTGAGCGCGGAAGCGAAGCTGGTGACGAAGCCGTTGTTGGTTGCCTTCCCACTGGCGGGGGCTTTAGGGCAACTAAACAGCTGTTCGTTGGTTGCGGTGAATCCCTCGGCGGGATTCGCTAGCGGGTAGTAGTAGGCGTTTGGGTCTTGCGGCGTGATCGGGTACACCGATACCGCATAGCCGGCACAGTCGCGATTAGATTCTGTGCCGTCCAGGCCGTCGAAAGTGTCGGATTTGGGGTAGAGATAGCCGAGCAGGTGGTCGAACGACCGGTTCTCCAGCATGAGCAGGATGACGTGGTCGATTGACTCCAGTCCAGTCATCGATGGCGCCTTTCATGTAGTCCATTCTCATGCGCGGTTCCGGGATGCGCGCGAACGCCGACCGTGGCCTCCCCGCCTAAAGTCCGGCGCCGTTCGCTGAGATGTATTCCCGCCCAAACAATTTGATTTCCCTGTGAATGGGTTTTACTTGATCGTCGTCGTCGTGAGCAATGCGCGCGGGTGGTTTCAGTGTCCGGAGCGCCGTCACGGAGACGGTCAATGATCGTCATGGACACACTGGCCGACCCACAGCTCGACCGGCCCACCTTCTGGGAGCCCTGCCAGCAGGAGCAG
>NZ_JAFAUS010000252.1 GCF_019243155.1 Mycobacterium sp. | reverse complement strand
TGATGGACGTGCTTGGGCGCCGAACCGCCCGCTCCGGTTTCATACATTCCGCCGCCGGCCATCAACGGCACGATGGACAGCATCTTGGCGCTGGTGCCCAGCTCGAGAATCGGGAACAGGTCGGTGAGGTAGTCGCGCAAGATGTTTCCGGTGGCGCCGATGGTGTCCTGCCCGCGCATTGCGCGCTCGATTGTGTGGCGCATGGCCCGCTCCTGCGACATGATCTGGATGTCGAGGCCCTCGGTGTCGTGGTCGGCCAGGTAGGCGTTCACCTTCTTGCGCAGTTCGTTCTCGTGCGGGCGCTCCTGGTCCAGCCAGAACACCACCGGCATGCCCGAGTTCCTCGCCCGTGTGACGGCCAGCTTGACCCAGTCGCGGATCGGTTCGTCCCGCACGATCGGCATACGCCAGATGTCGCCCTCTTCGACGTTCTGCGTCAGCAGCACTTCCCCGGTGTCGAGGTCGACGATGTTGGCGACGCCGTCCTCGGGAATCTCGAAAGTCTTGTCGTGCGAGCCGTACTCCTCGGCCTGCTGCGCCATCAGCCCGACGTTGGGGACGGTGCCCATGGTCGCCGGGTCGAACGCGCCGTGGGTCTTACAGAAGTTGATGATCTCTTGGTAGATACGGGAAAACGTCGACTCGGGGTTGACGGCCTTGGTGTCCTTCTGCCGCCCGTCGGCGCCCCACATCTTGCCGCCGGCGCGGATCATCGCGGGCATCGACGCGTCCACGATCACGTCGCTCGGCGAGTGAAAGTTGGTGATGCCCTTGGCCGAATCGACCATCGCCAGCTCGGGCCGGTGCTCGTGGCAGGCGTGCAGATCGCGAATGATCTCGTCGCGCTGCGACGCGGGCAGCGACTCGATCTTGTTGTAGAGATCGGACAGCCCGTTATTGACGTCGACGCCGAGCTCGTCGAAGAGCGCCCCGTGCTTGGCAAAGGCGTCCTTGTAGAAGATCTTCACGGCGTGGCCGAAGACGATGGGGTGCGAGACCTTCATCATCGTCGCCTTGACGTGCAGCGAGAACATCACACCGGTCTCGTAGGCGTCCTGCATCTGTTCCTCGTAGAACTCAACCAGGGCCTTCTTGCTCATGAACATGCTGTCGATGACGTCGCCGTTGCGCAGCGACACCATGGGCTTGAGCACAATCGCCTTGCCGCTCTTGGTCTCCAGCTCCATCTTCACGTTGCAGGAGCGGTCCAAGGTCATCGACTTCTCACCGTGGTAGAAGTCGCCGTGCCGCATGGTCGCGACGTGCGTGCGCGACGCCTGCGACCAGTCCCCCATGCTGTGCGGGTGCTTGCGCGCGTACTCCTTGACGGCCTTGGGTGCGCGCCGGTCCGAGTTGCCTTGCCGCAGCACCGGGTTGACTGCGCTGCCAAGGCATTTGGCGTAGCGGTCGCGGATTTCCTTGTCCTCGTCGGTCTTCGGGCTGTGCGGGAAGTCGGGGATCTTGAACCCCTTGCCCTGCAGCTCCTTGATCGCGGCGATGAGCTGCGGTACCGAGGCGCTGATGTTGGGCAGCTTGATGATGTTGGTGTCGGCCTGCTTCGCCAGCCGGCCCAGCTCCCCGAGATTGTCGGGAACCCGCTGTTCCTCGGTCAGGTCTTCGGGGAACTCGGCGAGGATCCGGGCGGCCACGGAGATGTCGCTGGTCTTGATCTTGATGCCGGCCGGCTCGGCGAACGCTCGCACGATCGGCAGGAACGCGTAGGTCGCCAGCAACGGCGCCTCGTCGGTAAGCGTGTAGATGACGGTCGGCTGTTCGGCGCTCACGGTCCCTCTCCCGGGTGAATCGGTCAGATACTGGGGGGCTCAGCGTTCCCGTCGCCACGTTATCAGCGGCGTTTGAGCAGGTGTCGACCTGCACGTTGCTGAGGCAGGGTTGACGCCGGGGCGGCGTAGTAAGATAACCTTCGTATTGGTCATGAGCGCCAGCGACAAGCCCCGGCTTGCTGGCCGGCAACCCTCCAACCGCGGTGGGGTGCCCCGGGTGATGACCAGGTCTAGTAGCCACAGGCTGCGCGGCAAGCGCGGGTCCGCCATAACGGACCCCTGACTAGAGGGGAAAACGTGATGTGCATCTGTCCAACTCCTTCGGGCCGGATAACTCCCCGGATAACTCCTTTGTGTTGCGACGCGTGTCGTTGCTAGCTCGCGCGCAGTCCCGGTATCCGATTCGCCCAGTTCGAGCAGAAAGCAACCCAACGTGAGCCCCGATAACGGCACTACCAGCAACGACACGGATCCGAGCGAGTTCTGGTCCTTCGAGACCAAGCAGGTGCACGCCGGCCAGCATCCAGACCCGGCGACCAATGCCCGTGCCCTGCCGATCTACCAGACCACGTCGTACACCTTCGACGACACCACCCATGCCGCCGCCCTGTTCGGGCTCGAGGTGCCGGGCAACATCTACACCCGGATCGGCAACCCGACCACCGATGTCGTCGAGCAACGCATCGCGGCACTCGAGGGCGGGGTCGCCGCGCTGTTCCTGAGCTCGGGTCAGGCCGCTGAGACGTTCGCCATATTGAACCTCGCATGTGCCGGGGATCACATCGTCTCCAGCCCGCGGCTGTACGGCGGGACCTACAACCTGTTCCACTACTCGCTGGCCAAGCTCGGCATCGACGTCAGCTTCGTCGACGACCCCGACGACCTGGATTCGTGGCAGACCGCGGTCCGACCGAACACCAAGGCGTTCTTCGCGGAGACCATCTCGAACCCGCAGATCGACGTGCTGGACATCCCCGGGGTCGCCGAGGTCGCCCACGCGAACGGCATTCCGCTGATCGTCGACAACACGATCGCCACGCCGTACCTCATCCAGCCGTTCAAGCACGGCGCCGACATCGTGGTGCACTCGGCAACCAAGTACCTGGGCGGGCACGGCTCCGCGATCGCCGGCGTGATCGTCGACGGCGGCACTTTCGACTGGACGCAGGGCCGCTTCCCCGGTTTCACCACGCCCGACCCGAGCTACCACGGCGTGGTGTTCGCTGAGCTCGGACCGCCCGCCTATGCGCTCAAAGCGCGGGTGCAGCTACTCCGCGACCTCGGGTCGGCCGCCTCGCCGTTCAACGCGTTTTTGGTGGCCCAGGGCATCGAAACGCTGAGCCTGCGGGTCGAACGCCACGTCGCCAACGCGCAGCGGGTTGCCGAGTACCTCGAGGGTCACGACGGAGTCCTGTCGGTCAACTACGCGGGGCTGCCCAGTTCGCCGTGGCACCAGCGGGCAAAGGAGCTGGCGCCCAAGGGAACCGGAGCGGTGCTGGCGTTCGAGCTGGCCGGCGGCATCGACGCCGGCAGGGCGTTCGTCAACGCGCTGAAACTGCACAGCCATGTCGCCAACATCGGCGACGTGCGCTCCCTGGTGATCCACCCCGCGTCGACCACGCACGCTCAACTGAGCCCCGAGGAGCAGGTGAGCACCGGCGTCACACCGGGGCTGGTACGACTGGCCGTCGGCATCGAGAACATCGACGACATCCTGGCCGACCTGGAGCTCGGTTTCGAAGCCGCGCGCAAATACGGTGCGACCGCGAAGGCGGCCGGCACCGACCCGCAAGCCGTGGCTGCGTTCTAGGGGAACTCGGCCATGACGATCTTCGACGTTCCCACCCAGACGTTGCCCGAAGAAGGCGAACTCGGTTTCGTCGACATCGGCTCGCTGGTCACCGAGAGCGGTGCCGTGATCGACGACGTCTGCATCGCGATCCAGCGTTGGGGCGAGTTGTCGCCGACGCGGGACAACGTGGTGGTGGTGCTACACGCGCTGACCGGTGACTCGCACGTCACGGGGCCCGCCGGACCCGGGCACCCCACGCCCGGCTGGTGGGACGGGGTGATCGGACCGGGCGCGCCGATCGACACCAACCGCTGGTGCGCGGTGGCCACCAACGTGCTGGGCGGTTGCCGCGGTTCCACCGGTCCGAGCTCGCTGGCCCGCGACGGAAAGCCTTGGGGCTCACGGTTTCCGATGATCTCCGTGCGTGATCAAGTGGGTGCCGACATCGCCGCGCTGGCCGCGCTGGGCATCAACGATGTCGCCGCGGTGGTCGGTGGATCCATGGGCGGCGCAAGGGCTTTGGAGTGGATGGTGAGTCATCCGTCCCGGGTGCGGGCCGGGTTGCTGCTGGCGGTCGGGGCGCGCGCCACCGCGGACCAGATCGGCACCCAGACCACGCAGATCGCGGCGATCAAGGCCGACCCCAACTGGCAGGGCGGCGACTACCACGGCACCGGGAGCGAACCGGAGGCCGGGCTGGCGATTGCCCGCCGCTTCGCCCACCTGACCTATCGCGGTGAGGTCGAACTCGACACCCGCTTCGCCAACGACAAGCAGGACGACTTACAGAAGGACGGCGAACCGGCGGACGGTGACCGCTACGCGGTGCAGAGCTACCTAGAACACCAGGGCAACAAGCTGTTGGCCCGCTTCGACGCGGGCAGCTACGTCGTGTTGACCGAGGCGCTGAACAGTCACGACGTCGGCCGGGGCCGCGGTGGGGTGCGAAAAGCGTTGCGCCGCTGCCCGGTTCCCGCAGTGGTCGGCGGCATCACCTCCGACCGGCTCTACCCGCTGCGCCTGCAGGAGGAGCTGGCCGAGCTGCTGCCGGGTTGCGCCGGCCTACAGGTCGTCGACTCCATCTGCGGACATGACGGATTCCTGGTGGAATCCGATGCGGTCGGTGACCTGATCCGCAAGACGCTGGTTTTGGCCGAGAGTGAAGGCGCATGTCGATAGTGGCCGGCACCAAGCACGACCGCTCCCTGTCGTTCGGCTCGGCTGCCGCCGCCTACGAGCGTGGCCGCCCGTCCTACCCGCCGGAGGCGATCGACTGGTTGTTGCCGGTCGGGGCGCGCCAGGTGCTCGACCTGGGCGCGGGCACCGGCAAGCTGACGACCCGGTTGGTGGAACGCGGCCTGGACGTGGTGGCCGTCGACCCGATTCCCGACATGCTGGAGGTGCTGCGCACCTCCCTGCCGGAAACCCGCGCCCTGCTGGGCACCGCGGAAGAGATTCCGTTGGAGGACAACAGCGTTGATGTCGTGCTGGTCGCACAGGCCTGGCACTGGATGGACGCTGAGCGTGCGATCCCCGAGGTGGCCCGCGTGCTGCGGCCCGGCGGGCGGCTCGGCCTGGTGTGGAACACCCGCGACGAACGGCTCGGCTGGGTACGCGAACTGGGCCAAATCATCGGAAGCGACGGCGACGGTGGCCGTGTGCAAGTCCAGCTGCCCGAACCGTTCACCGACGTGGCTCGTCACCAAGTCGAGTGGACGAGTTACCTTACGCCGCAGGCGTTGATCGACCTGGTGGCCTCGCGAAGTTACTGCATCACCTCACCGGCCGAGGTCCGCACGCAGACCCTCGATCAGGTGCGTCGACTGCTGTCCACCCATCCGGCGCTGGCGAACTCGAACGGACTCGCGTTGCCCTACGTGACCGTGTGCACGCGGGCGACGCTGGCCGCCTGAAGCGGCTCAAGGCCTTTCGGGGCGATCCGCGCTATCCGCGACTCGATGTCATACGGCACGATGATCGCGGTGGCGTTGCGCACCCGGCTGACGGCGCGGGCCATCTTGTCCGCGGTGCGGTCGTGCAGCAATCGCCCCAGTAGCGGCGAATAGGTTCGCCGCGGCAGCAGCACGGTCACCCTGGTGTCGTCGTGGTCGTTGAGCACCCGCACCACCAACTCGTGGGCGGCCCGGCTCAGGTGGCGGTCCGGGCAGTTGATCAGCCACAGCGGCGTGTTGTGCTCGAAGACATCCCAGCGCTCGCGCAGGCGCACACCATGATCGACGTCGATCACGAAGTGCACCGCGGTCAGCTCGTCGGCGTGCAGGCCGTATCCGAGGCGCAGGGCCTCGATTTCGGCAAGGTCGATCGAATCCACGAACACCAGCACCTGCAGTCGCGGGTGCCGGGCCACGTCGAGATCGTCGGTGTGCGACATTTCCAGAACCGAAGCCTCGGCGCGGTATTGCCGGTTGAGTCGCATCAACGCGAACACCAGCAGCGGGAACACCACGACGATGAGCCACGCCCCCTCGGTGAACTTGGCCACGGCGAAGATTCCGACGACGATCGCCGACGAGATCCCGGCCGACGCGTTGACCGCGAGCTTGACTCGCCAGCCCGAACCACGGTGAGTCAGCTGGTGTTTGGCCATGCCGAAGCCGGCCATCGCGAATCCGGTGAATACCCCGATCGCGAAGAACGGCACCAGCGCGTTCACCGACGCCTCGGTAAGGATGAGCAGCGCAATGGCGAGCACGGTCAGGGTGAGGACGCCGTTGGAGAACACCAGCCGGTGGCCCCGCTTGGTCAGGGGGCGCGGCAGGAAACGGTCCTCGGCAACGAAACTGGCCAGGGACGGAAACCCGTTGAAGCTGGTGTTGCAACCCGTGAAGAGGATCGCCGCGGTGGACGCCTGCACCAGGAAGTACAGGGCGTTGCCGATCATCCCGTGCCCGAAGACCGCCCGGGCGATCTCGGACAACATCGAGGGATACTCGTCGACATAGGGCGCGGCGTGGGTGACGTGCGCCAGCCAGGCCACACCCGCCAGCAAGAACCCGAGGATGCACGCCATCACCGTGAGCACCCGGCGGGCGTTGACGCCCTCCGGCTTCTGAAAGACGTTGATGGTGTTGGAAATCGCCTCCACGCCGGTCAGCGACGTGCCGCCGTTGGCGAACGCGCGCAACACGATCAGGACCGTCGCACCCATCATCAGCCCGCTCCCCTGGTGAACCGGCACCGCCCCCGCGATGTGGGCTGGGTCGTATTTTGGTAAGCCCCAGATCATTTCGCGAACGAATCCGGTCAGGATGGTCACCGCGATCATGGCGACGAAGGCGTAGGTCGTCATCGCGAACATCCGGCCAGAGCGTCGCAAGCCGCGCAGGTTGGCCAGGCAGATGAGCACCACCGCGGCCAGGGTGATCTCCAGGTGGTACGGACGCAGGGCCGGAATCGCCGAGACCACGGCGACCGTGGCGGCCGCAGGCTGCACCGCCACCGTGACCACGTAGTCGATCAGCAGCGCCGCCGCGGCGACTTGGGCCACCCGCGGACCGAAGTTCTCCCGCGCCACCGTGTATGCGCCGCCGGACCGCGTATAAGCCATCACAACCTGGCGGTACGACGCGGTCACCAGAACCAGGATCACCAAAATGACCGCGGTGATCGGCAGCAACAACCAGAACGCGGCCATCCCGGCGGCCGGCAGCAGCTCGACCATGATCTGCTCGGGACCATAGGCGGTCGACGAGATCGCATCTGGTGAGAGCGCGCCCAGTGCAACGGGATTCGACAGCCTCTCGGAGTCCAACTGGTCCGTGGTCAGCGGCCTTCCCAGCAAGACTCGCTTGCACTTATCGGTCATCGAGAGCGGTATTGCGGCACTCGGTTGCGTCACAACGCACCCCTTTCTCGAGGGTATTCAAATGTCTTGGATTCAGGACAGGCCGATGCCTGCGTCCCTCAGCCCGCCCGGGACACCTGCGCGATGCGGGACTCGATGTCATAGGGCACGATCTGCGCTGCCGCGCCCGGAATGCGGCTGACGGCGCGGGCGATCTTGTCCGCCGTGCGGTCGTGCAGCAGCCGGCCGACGAGTGGCGAATACGTTCGGCGCGGCAACAGCACGGTCGCCTTGGTGTCGGGATGGTCGCTGAGTACCCGCAGGACCAACTCGTGCGCCGCCCGGCCGAGGTGGCGATCCGGACAGTCGACCAGCCGCAGCGCGGTGTCGTGTTCGAACATCTCCCAACGCTTTTGCAGCCGGGCGGCGTGCTGGCCGTCGATCACGAAATGCACGACGGTGAGTTCGTCGGCGTGCAGCCCGTTTCCGTACCGCAGCGCCTCGACCTCGGCGAGGTCGATGGAATCGACGAAGACGAAGACCCGGTGGCGGGTGTATCGGGCCAGGACGGGACGTTCATCGCGCGCCATCTCCAAAACCGATGCCTCGGCCCGATATTGCCGGTTCAACCGCATCAGGGCCAGCACCAAGAGCGGGAAGACGATGACGATGAGCCAGGCGCCTTCGCTGAACTTGGCCACCGCGAAGATCCCCACCACGATCGTGGACAGGATCCCCGCGGACAGGTTCACCGCCGTCCTGCGCCGCCAGCCCCGCTCACGGTGGGTCAGCTGATGCTTGGTCATGCCGTAACCCGCCATCGAGAACCCGGTGAACACGCCGATCGCGTAGAACGGCACCAGCGCGTCGACCGAGCCGCCGGTGATGACGAGCAGCGCCACGGCGAGCACGGTCAGGGCGATGATGCCGTTGGAGAACACCAGGCGGTGACCCCGCTTCATCAGCGGCCGCGGCAGGAATTGGTCCCCGGCAACGAAACTCGCCAACGCGGGGAAGCCATTGAAGCTGGTGTTGCCGCCGGTGTAGAGGATCGCCGCGGTGGACGCCTGCACCAGGAAATACAGGACGTTGCCGATCACACCATGGCCGAAGACCGCCCGGGCGATCTCGGACAACATTGAGGGGTACCCGTCAACGTAAGGCACGGCGCGGGTGGCGTACGCGAGCCAGGCCACGCCCGCCAGCAGGAACGCGAGGATGCACGCCATCACGGTCATCACCCGGCGGGCGTTTTGGCCCTCGGGCTTGCGGAAGCTGGTGACCGTGTTCGAGATGGCCTCGACCCCCGTCAGCGACGAACCGCCATTGGCGAACGCGCGCAACACGATCAGGACAGTAGCACCCATGATCAGGCCGTTGCCGTGATGCACCGGCACCGCCCCGGCGATGTGCGTCGGATCGTAGACCGGCAGCGTTCCAAAGAGTTGACGGGCGACGCCGACGACGATCGTGAGCGAGACCATCGCCACGAAAGCGTAGGTGGGCAGGGCGAAACGGGCTCCCGCCTCTTTGAGACCGCGAAGGTTGGCGAAGCACATCAGCAGCACGACGCCCACGGTGATCTCCAGGCTGTACGGGCCGAGCACGGGGATGGCCGAGACCACCGCGACCGTCCCGGCGGCACATTGCACGGCGACAGTGACCACGTAGTCGATCAGCAACGCCGCCGCGGCGACCTGAGCCACCCGCGGACCGAAGTTCTCCCGCGCGACCACGTACGAGCCGCCGGACCGCGTATAGGCCATCACAACCTGGCGGTACGACGCCGCCACCAACACCAGGATCAACAGGATCACCCCGGTGATCGGCAACAACAATGCGAACGCGGCCATCCCGGCCGCGGGCAACAGCTCGATCATGATCTGCTCGGAACCGTAGGCGGTCGAGGAGATCGCATCCGGTGAGAGCACGCCGAGCGCAACGGGGTTCGACAGCCGCTCGTGTTCCAGCTCGTCCGTGATCAACGGTTTTCCGAGGAGGCCTCGCTTACACACATCGGAGAAGGTTGACCAAGCCCGATGCCCGTCGGCCTGTCCGTCAGCCAAAGATGTTGTCACAAACCATATTCCTTACCCCCAGGGTCGCCAAGCTCGCCAAAGCCTAGCCGCCGCAATTCCGCTTGTCCCTACTCATTAATTGCCGAAAGTCAAAAGCCACAGGAAATTACCAGCGAATTTGCCAGCACCTTCCCAGATGGTTGACGTGGGCGTAACAAAGGAGCCCGATGGTTAACCTAAATGACGCAACTGGTGATTTCCTGTGCACTGGCGACACATTTCCCCAAAGCCGTTGTGATAAAGGACACTTGCTGATAGGCCGCCTCTCCGTGTTGGCCGTCCTACCTGGTCAGCACGACGTACGGAACGTCAGATCAGTTGTACTGCAATCGCTTCGAACTGCCTAAAGCGTCGCGACCTGGCTGTATTTAGCACAAGCAATGATTGTGCAAATTAGATTATGTTGTGGCTCAAGTAATTAACTATCGGCAATGAAGGCTGAGGACCACTCGCTATGGCTCATGGGCCGCGCATTCGACTTCGCAGTATCTCGAACCTGCTGTTAACCTTGTGAGGAGTTCTCCATTTGCTTGGAACAGCGCGACACCAGCTTCGGCAAGATGCGTCTGCCCCGCCACGTCTCTTGGAGTATCAAAATCCCGTCCAATCTTCAGCGGAGGAGCCGTATCTCATGAACCAGTGCGTCATCGTCAGCGGTGATGACGCGCTAGCGACGACGATCATCGAGGAGTTGAAGAAGGCGGGCGCGAGCGTCACCACACTTCCCGGTGCTGAAGTCGCCGGCACCCGCGTCAAAACCGAACTCGAAAAAGCCGGAGTCGCTCGCGCGGCGGCGGTCGTCTGCGCGGGCAACGACGACGCAACCAACCTCGAAATCGCGCTGCTCGCAAGGAAAGCCAACCCCAACATCCGGGTGGTCGCCCGAGTGGCCAATGACGTGCTGCGCGAAGCGGTCGCCGTTGACGACGGGCCCAGCTCGATCCTCGGCGTAGCCGAGCTCGCGGCGTCGGCGGTCCTTGAGGCCTGCCTGGCCCGCACCACGCACCCCTTCGACGCGGCCGGTCTGGAGTTCGTCGTCTTCGGTGCGGAGGCGCCGTACGACGCGACGCTGCGCGAAATCTACGGTGACCTTGCCCCCGTCGCAATGGTCCACGGCGAGGACAGCGTCACCCCGGGCGAGGTGGTGGTGTGCCCGGGCCGGGATCAGCGAGTGAGCGCCGGCGACTGGATGTCGATGATCGGCACTACCGAGGAGTTGGCCGCCTGCGGGGTCAAGGTTCCGCGCCAGACCAGAACGCGCTCACGCCAAACCCGTTGGCACCGATTAGTCGACGCCGCGCGCACTCTGCCTAATGAGGTGAACCCGGCGTTCTATCCGGTGATCGTCGCCCTGATCATTTTGATAATCGGCTCAACGACATTGTTGCACTTCGCCTATCGGCATCCCGGGATGTCGTGGATCGACGCGTTCTATTTCACCAACGAGACGATCACGACGACGGGGTACGGCGACTTCAGCTTCGCCAAACAGCCGACGTGGCTGCGGATCTATGCCGCGCTGCTGATGCTGAGCGGCGTCACCACCACCGCGCTGCTGGTCGCGTTCGTGGCCGATGTGCTGCTGTCGCGCCGGTTCGTATGGTCGTCCGGGCGTCCGCGCGCGCGCCACCTGCGCAATCACATCATCGTGGTGGGACTCAGCGCGTTGGGGATTCGCGTCGTCAGCGATCTGATCGCGGCCGGACACGACGTTGCGGTCATCGAACGTGACCAGAACAACCCCTTCTTGTCGACGACCGCCGAACTCGACGTACCGGTGATCTTCGGGGATGCGACGCTGCGCCAGACGCTGGAAGCTGCCCGCGTCTCCACCGCTCGCGCCGTGGCCGTGCTGACCCGCGACGACATGGTCAACATCGAGACCGGGATCGTGCTTCGCGAGATGCTGGCGTCCCAGGAGGCGCCCGGCGGCAACCGGTGGGGCGAGGTCCCACTGGTGTTGCGGGTGTACGACCACGACCTGGGATCCGCGGTCGCCCAACGCTTCGGATTCGTCAACGTGCGCTCCACCGTGGAACTGGCCGCGCCGTGGTTCATCGGCGCCGCGATGGGACTGCAGGTGCTGGGAACGTTCTCGGTCGGAAACCGATCGTTCTTGGTCGGCGGGATGCATGTTCAGGCCGGCAGCGAACTCGACGGCCTGCAGATGTTCGAAGTGTCGACGCAGACCCGTGTCATCGCGATCACCAGAGAAGACGCGCCGGTCGACCTGCACCCGCGCCGCGATGCCCGACTCTGCGCCGGAGACACCGTCTATCTCGTCGGCCCATATCGAGAACTGTTGGCCACCTTGCGCAAAGGACAACCTCCCGCGCGGCCGGTTGCCGATGACATGGATACCGCTACAGAAAACTGGCGGGAATACCAAGAGCTGAACGCGAAATTGGCGTAGCCGTTCAGGATTCGGGGAATGAATTTTGCGACGCTGCCGCCGGAAGTCAATTCCGGCCGCATGTATGCCGGACCGGGCTCGGGCCCGATGCTTGCCGCGGCAGCGGCCTGGGAAACGCTTGCCGCGGAACTGCATTCGACGGCGAGCTCGTACGGGTCGGTGATCTCGGCTCTCACCGGCGGGCCGTGGCTGGGTCCGTCATCGGCGACCATGGCGGCGGCCGGCGCTTCCTACGTGGCCTGGATGAGCGGCACCGCCGCCCAGGTCGAGCAGACCGCGAGCCAGGCCAGGGCGGCGGCCGCGGCCTACGAAGCGGCGTTCGCGGCCACGGTGCCGCCACCCGAGGTCGCGGCCAACCGCACCCAGCTGATGTCGCTGATAGCGACGAATCTGTTGGGGCAGAACACTCCTGCGATCGCGGCCACGGAGGCCCAGTACGGCGAGATGTGGGCGCAGGACGCTGTTGCGATGTACGGATATGCGGGCTCGTCGGCGGAGGCCACGCAGGTGACGCCGTTCAGCCCACCGCAGCAGAACACCAATTCGGGCGGGGAAGCCGCCCAGGCCAACGCGGTGGCCCAGGCCGGCGAGGTGCCGGCGGGATCGGTGAGCAGCGCGACGTCCGCGCTCGGTGTGACGTCGCCGTTGGACCTGGCGGACCTGGGGGCTGACGGGATCGCGTACGGTCTCGATGCCCCGATGGCCCCGCTGAGCGCGGTATCCCTTCCCATCGACCTCATCGGCGCGCAGACCGGTATCCACACCGATGACATTGTCAGCGACTGGGATGCGGCGGGAACCATGCCGGCCGTGGCGGTCCAGACGACGATGCCGGGGGCAGCGCCGGCAACCGCGAACGTGGTCAGGCCCATGGTATCGGCGGGTGTGGGCGAGGCGGACGCGATCGGACCGCTGTCGGTGCCGCCCAACTGGACCGCGGCGACACCGGCGGTACGCCCGATCGCGCTGGCCCTACCGGCGGCGCCCGCCGCCGGCGCACCGCAGGCGATGGCGCCCGGTTTGGGAAGCTCGTTCGGCGAGATGGCTCTGGCCGGCACCGCCGGGCGTGCCATCCGCGATAGCTTCGGCGCGCGCGGTCGGCCGCCGGGCGGCGCGGATCCTGTTGAGCTGCGGGCGGTTAGCGCCGCGGCCCCAAGCGTCAAGGACGAACAGGCAGAGCCGCGCACCGTGGTGACGGGAATCGCCGCCGAAATCCGCGATATGGCCCGGTTGCGCGACGAGGGTCTGATCTCGGACGAGGAGTACACCGACCAGCGGAACCGCTTGCTCGGCCGATGACCGGGTCAAAGTTCAGTCCGGAGAATATGATTCGATTGGGATCGTACGGCGTGAGATCATGGGCGGTATTGCCAGACATTTCGCACCCGGAAATCGCGGCGCCGTCACGCAAGTCGGATCACAGAGTGGAGTCGATCCACCGGCGGCCGACAGGTGGCCGAATCCGGTTGAGCAGCCTAATAATCGACGGTCCGGCCGCAACGTCCCAGCGAAACGCTTCTTGTGCGAACCTTTATCCCACCGTGTCGTAAACGTAACAGTGATAGCTCAGAGTTCCTATGGTGATTCGAGTGCGCCGCCGTGCACTCCAAACGGAGGGGATGCTGGCATGAAAGCACTGGAACGGACACTGGATCGCACTCAGAGCTGGGTCTGGCTGTTTCGCCATCAGCCCCTGACCATCCGACTGCTGGCCGTGGCGGCCGGCCTGCTCACCATGGCCACGACGTTCGCGGCGCCCGCCGAAGCGGACAACCCCGACGACAACTTCATCGACGCGCTCAACCACGCCGGGATCGACTTCGGCGAGCCCGGGAACGCGATGTCCGTGGGCCAGGAAATCTGCCCCATGCTCGCCAAGCCGGGCGGTAGCTTCGCGACCGTCGCATCCAGCGTCGCCGGCCGGGGCATGTCGCCGCGGATGGCCGGATTGTTCACCACCATCGCGATACAGACGTACTGCCCCGAGGAGATGGCGAACATCGCCAGCGGCAACCTGTCCGCCGCGATGCCCCCGGGAATGCCGGGTATGGCCGGGCAGATACCCGGAATGCCAGGACAGATCCCCGGAATGCCAGGACAGATGCCCGGCATGGCGGGGCAGATCCCCGGGCTGACAAGGCAAGTCCCGCAAGGGGCGGGGCAACTCCCGGGTTTCTAGCCGGTGCCCAGCGGGTCGATGGTCGAGGCGATGTAAACCATCGCGGCCCCAACCGTCGCGGTGGTCACGAAGTCGACGCCCTTCCTGCGCACCACCAACAGGCCGGCCCGCTCGACGGGCAACACCAGCCGCAGCGTTGCCGCGACCCCGACGCCGATACCGATCAGCAGCGAACCGCGGCGCCAGAAGTTAGCCCCTACCAGCACCATGGCCGCCAGAAATATCAAGCCCACCAACAGAATCGGCCATTGGGCCCGGATCACGGACCGCGCGCTCATTGCCGCTCGGCGAGCTCGACGACGTTGGTCAACAGAAAGGCACGGGTCAACGGACCGACGCCGCCGGGATTCGGTGAGATGTGGCCCGCGACATCCCAGACGTCCGGGTGCACGTCGCCGGTGAGCTTGCCGTCGACCCGGCTGACGCCCACGTCGATGACGGCGGCGCCGGGGCGCACCATGTCGGCGGTCAGCAGATGCGGCACACCCACGCCGGCGACGATGATGTCGGCCTGCCTGGTGAGGGCGGGCAGATCGCGAGTTCCGGTGTGGCACAACGTCACTGTGGCGTTCTCCGAACGACGGGTCAGCAACAGGCCCAGCGGGCGACCGACCGTGACGCCGCGGCCGATGACGACGACATGCGCCCCGGCGATCTCGACGTCGTATCGCCGCAGCAGGTGAACGATGCCGCGCGGGGTGCAGGGCAGAGGGGCCGGGTCCATCAGCACCAGCCGGCCCAGGTTGGTCGGATGCAGCCCGTCGGCGTCCTTGTCCGGGTCCACGCGCTCAAGCGCCGCGTTCTCGTCGAGGTGCTTGGGCAGTGGCAACTGCACGATGTAACCGGTGCACTCCGGATTGGCGTTGAGCTCGTCGATGGTCTCGTTGAGCGTCTCGGTGCTGATGTCGGCGGGCAGGTCACGACGGATCGACGTGATACCCACCTTCGCGCAGTCGGCGTGCTTGCCGCGGACATACGCCTGCGACCCCGGGTCGTCGCCGACCAGGATGGTGCCCAGCCCGGGTGTGCGGCCCGACGCGGTCAGTGCCGCCACCCGTTTCGTCAGATCGACGAAGATCTCGTCGCGGGTGGCCTTGCCGTCCAGTGTGATTGCGCCCACGCCTGACAGTCTTCCATGCCCCGGGCTGCGCTCGATGTCGGCGACCCGCTGCGCCCGGCTTCGCCGCGCTTGCGATCGCCGATACGCTGCTGACATGCCCGAAACACCCGATGTGTTCAGCCCCGCAAAGCTCGGGCCGATCACGCTGCGCAACCGGACCATCAAATCCGCCACCTTCGAAGCGCGCACGCCCAACGCGCTGGTGACCGACGACCTGATCGAGTACCACCGGTTGCCGGCAGCGGGTGGGGTGGGCATGACGACCGTCGCCTACTGCGCCGTCTCCCAAGGTGGCCGCACGGAGGGCAACGGGATCTGGATGCGACCGGAGGCGGTGCCCGGGTTCCGCCGGCTCACCGACGCGATCCACGCCGAGGGTGCGGCGGTGAGCGCGCAGATCGGCCACGCCGGTCCGGTGGCGAACGCCAAGTCCAACAAGGCCACCGCGCTGGCGCCGGTGCGGTTCTTCAACCCGATCGGGATGCGGTTCGCCAAGAAGGCGACCCGCGACGACATCGACAACGTCATCGCCGCGCACGCCAACGCCGCCCGGTTGGCCATCGAAGCAGGCTTCGACGCCGTCGAAATCCATCTGGGCCACAACTATCTGGCGAGCTCCTTCCTGTCGCCATTGATCAACCGCCGCACCGACGAGTTCGGCGGGTCGCTGGAAAACAGGGCGAAGCTCGCCCGCGCAATGGTGATGGCCGTTCGCCGGGCGGTGGAAAAGGAAGGCACGCCGATCGCGGTCACCGCGAAGCTGAACATGGCCGACGGCGTTCGCGGCGGCATCAGCACGGAGGAATCGCTTACCACCGCCAAGTGGCTGCAGGACGATGGCGGCCTGGATGCGATCGAACTCACAGCGGGCAGCTCACTGGTGAACCCGATGTACCTGTTCCGTGGCGACGCACCGCTCAAGGAGTTCGCCGGCGCGTTCAAGCCGCCGCTGCGCTGGGGCATGCGCATGACGGGCAAGAAGTTCCTGCGCGAGTACCCCTACCGCGAGGCCTACCTGCTTCGCGACGCCAAGCTGTTCCGATCCGAGCTGACGATGCCGCTGATCCTGCTCGGCGGCATCACCAATCGGGAGACCATGGACCTGGCGATGGCCGAGGGATTCGACTTCGTGGCGATGGGCCGCGCGCTGCTGGCGGAGCCCGACCTGATCAACCGAATCGTTGCCGACGGGGCCGCGCACAGCGTGCATTCGGCGTGCACGCATTGCAACAAATGCATGCCCACGATCTACAGCCGAACCCGCTGCGTGGTGACCGGCGCGCCCGACGCCGTCCACTGACGGAGCACACCGAAAAGCGGCCTGGGCGAAGGCGCGCCATCGCGCGCAGCCCGGTGTTTGCCAGGTCTGCAGGCTAGAGTTGTGGCGATGTCCGCACCAGCCCCGCCAGCGTTAACCGTCCGTCACGAAGGATCGGAACGCACCTTTGCAGCGGGTCATGACGTGGTGGTCGGGCGCGATCTCCGCGCCGACATGCGGATCACCCACCCCCTGATCTCGCGCGCTCACTTATTGCTGCGATTCGACCAGGGCAGATGGCTGGCCATCGACAACGGTTCGCTGAATGGAACCTTCGTCAACGGCCGTCGGGTGCCGGTGGTCGAGATCCACGACGGCCAGATCGTCAACATTGGAAATCCGGACGGACCGCAGCTGGTGTTCGATGTCGGCCGCCACCAGGGCATGGCGGGGCGCCCGCCCAGGACAGAATCGATGGGCATTCCGGCCGCGGCGCAGCAGGCCGGCATGGCCTGGTCGCAGGCGCCCGCGCCACCGGCCCCGCCGCTCGCCGCTCCGCCCGGTCCCCCGCCCGGGCGCACGCCGAACTGGGCGGCACCACCCCGGCGACCCGCTCCCGCCGCACCTGTTCCAAGGTCCGCACCCCCAGGCCAACCCATGTACGCCAGCGGGGGCCGGCCACCGGCCTATCCGCCCAGCGCGCCGCCGCCAACGGTCATGCCACCGCCGGCGACTCCGCACACCCAGATGGCGCCCGCGTCGTCCAAGCCGCCCGAGGTGGCGAACCTGGCGACGAAGATGTTCCAGGCACTGCTGCCCTCGCGGTCCGGCGCGATCCAGAAGCCGGCCGGTTCGCAGACGATCGGCCGCGCCACCGACAACGACATCGTCATCCAGGACGTGCTGGCGTCACGCCACCATGCGTTTTTGACCCAGACCCCGCTGGGCACCGAGATCCGCGACGCCCACAGCGTGAACGGGACCTTCGTCAACGGCGTCCGGGTGGGCTCCGCGGTGCTGACCGAGGGCGACGTGGTCACCATCGGAAACGTCGACTTGGTGTTCACCCGCGACACCCTGATCCGGCGGACCGAAGCCGCGACGCGCTCCGGCGGCCTGGAGGTCAACTCCGTCTGCTACACCGTCGACCACGGCAAGCAGCTCCTCGACCACATCTCGCTGACCGCGCGGCCGGGGACGCTGACCGCCATCATCGGCGGGTCCGGCGCCGGCAAGACCACCCTGTCGCGGCTGATCGTCGGCTACACCAACCCGACGGCCGGCAACGTGACCTTCGAGGGCCACAACATCCACACCGAGTACGCGTCGATGCGCAGCAGGATCGGGATGGTCCCGCAGGACGACGTCGTGCACCGCCAGCTCACCGTCAACCAGGCCCTGAACTACGCCGCCGAGCTGCGGCTGCCGCCCGACACCAGCAAAGACGAACGCGCTCGGGTCGTCGCCCAGGTGCTCGAAGAGCTCGACATGACCGAGCACGCCGACACCAGGGTCGACAAACTCTCCGGCGGGCAGCGCAAGCGCGCCTCGGTGGCACTCGAGCTGCTGACCCAACCGTCGCTGCTGCTGCTCGACGAGCCGACCTCGGGTCTGGACCCCGCGCTGGACCGTCAGGTCATGCTGATGCTGCGCCAGTTGGCGGACGCGGGCCGCGTGGTGCTGGTGGTCACGCACTCGGTGTCCTACCTGGACGTCTGCGACCAGATCCTGCTGATCGCACCCGGCGGCAAGACCGCGTTCTGCGGGCCACCCGACCAGGTCGAGGGCGCCATGGGCACCCGGAACTGGGCCGACATCTTCGCCAAGGTGGGCGCCGACCCGGACGAGGCCAACCGTCGCTTCAAGGAGCGCAACCGCACAACGTCGCAGCCGCCCGCTCCGGAGAGTCCGGCGGATCTGGGCGAACCGCCGAGAACCGACCTGTTCCGGCAGCTGTCCACGATTGCGCGCCGCCAGGTCCGCCTCGTGATCTCCGACCGGGGCTACACCATCTTCCTGGCGATCCTGCCGTTCCTGATCGGGGCGCTGTCGCTGACGGTGAAGGGTCCGCATCCCGGCCTCGGCCCCGCCGACCCGATGGGCCCCGCCCCGACGCAGCCGCAGTACATCATGGTGCTGCTGAACATCGGCGCCGTCTTCATGGGCACCGCGCTGACGATCCGCGACCTGATCGGCGAGCGCCCGATCTTCCGGCGAGAACAGGCCGTCGGCCTGTCCACCACCGCCTACCTGCTCGCGAAGATCTCGGTGTTCTGCGTGTTCGCGACCGCTCAGGCCGCGATCGCGACCATCATCGTGCGGCTGGGCAAGGGCGCGCCGACGGCACACCCCCAGTTCTTCGGCAACTCCACCTTCTCGCTGTTCGTCACCGTGGCGGGTACGTGTATCGCGTCGGCGATGCTCGGCCTGCTGCTGTCGGCCCTCGCGCAGTCCAACGAACAGATCATGCCGCTGCTGGTCGTGTCGATCATGTCCCAGCTGGTGTTCTCCAGCGGCATGATCCCCGTCTACCAGCGCTTCGGGCTCGAGGAGCTGGCCTGGCTGACCCCCGCCCGCTGGGGCTACGCCGCGGGCGCGTCCTCGATCGACTTCCCGTCGCTGGTGAAGGTCAAGCAGATACCGACCAACGACCCGATTTGGCAGCACTCCAAACACATCTTCGTGTTCGACATGGCGATGCTCACGCTGTTGTCGATCGGCTACACCGCCATCGTCCGATGGCACATCCGGCTCAAACGCTAGGCCGGAACACCGGGGGCACTTCATCTGATGACTCGACCTGCGCAGCCTTTGCTGACGGTTCGGTCCGACCGCACCGAGGGCAGCTTCGCGGCGGCCGGCCACGACATAGTCGTCGGCAGTGACGTGCGCGCCGACCTGCGCGTCGCGCACCCGCTGATCGCTCGCGCACACGTGCTGCTGCGGTTCGACCAGGGCAAATGGACTGCGGTCGACAACAACTCACTGAACGGGGTCTTCCTCCGCGGTCAGCGGGTCTCCGCAGTGGACATCCAGGACGGCCAGACCATCAACATCGGCAAGCCCGACGGTCCGCGGCTCACCTTCGAGGTCGGTCACCACACCGGGAACGTCGGCCGGCTCCCGCCGAGGAGCGGATCGACGCCGGTGCCGGGATCACCCACCGGTGCCGCACCGGTGGGCGGATCGCGCAGCGGTGCCGCACCGGTGCGCCGGTGGCCCACCCAGCGCCCCGCACCGCCTCCCCCCCAGCGGCGACCGCCCGTCAAGGCTCCGCCGCCGCACCCGCTGGGAGACCCGCAGCGCGCGACCGCCGTTCCCATCGTCCGGCCCGACTCCTCGACGCGGGCCGTCCCGCAGTCGGCGCAGGAGCTGAAACCACCCAGCCAGCTGGGCACGAGCAGCGGCGACGCCGCCGAGTTCCCGACCACGTGGGTCAAGGCGCAGGGCCCGGAATCCGCCCGCCAGCCGTCGGCCGGACGTGCGGCATGGATCGGTCGGTCTCTCAACAACGACATCGTCATCCACGACGTGCTGGTGTCGCGCCATCACGCGTTCTTGAACCCGACGCCCGCGGGCACCGAGATCCGCGACGCGAACAGCATCAACGGAACCTTCGTCAACGGGGTCAGGGTCGGGTCGGCGCTGCTGACCGACGGCGACGTGGTCACGATCGGCAACCTCGACCTGGTGTTCACCGGCGGCATGCTGGTGCGCCGCCAGGAGGCGGCGACCCGCACCGGTGGGCTGGAGGTGCGCGAGGTCGACTTCAACGTCAACGAGAAACGGCTGCTGGAGCGGGTCTCGCTGACCGCCCGCCCGGGCACGCTGACCGCGCTCATCGGCGGATCGGGCGCGGGCAAGACCACGCTGTCGCGGCTGATCGCCGGATACGCCACGCCGACGTCGGGCTCGGTCACGTTCGAAGGCCACAACATTCACACCGAGTACGCGTCGCTGCGCACCAGGATCGGCATGGTTCCCCAGGACGACGTGGTGCACCGCCAGCTCACCATCAACCAGGCGCTCGGCTACGCCGCCGAGCTGCGGCTGCCGCCCGACACCAGCAAGGCCGACCGGGAGCAGGTTGTCGCGCAGGTGCTCGAGGAACTCGAGCTGACCAAGCACGCCGAGACGCGCGTCGACAAGCTCTCCGGCGGGCAGCGCAAGCGCGCGTCGGTGGCCCTCGAGCTCCTGACC
>NZ_JAFAUS010000063.1 GCF_019243155.1 Mycobacterium sp. | reverse complement strand
GGTGGCGAGCCGGTCGGCCAGCTCCAGATCCAGGAGCGTCATGGCGTGCCGCGCCGACTCCAGATACAGCTCGGGGTCGGGGTCCAAATCCGACTCGAGGCTCAGCAGCGCCCGTCGCACGGTGGCCTGCATGTCGACGTCGCCGTTGCGCGCCAGCCGCGTCGCGAGCCTGCCTCGGATCGCCGACAGGTACATCTCGCCAGCGCTCGCGCGGCGCAGCTCACCGAACAGGGGGTGCGCCAGCCTGGCCATCAGTCCGCCCGCGGTGCGCTCGACGCTCACCAGGCCCATGCTCTCGGCGACCGCCAGGTCGCGGCGGGGCACCACATCGCACAGCACCTCGACGGCGAGCGGTTCGCACTGCGACAGGGTGTCGACCACGGTCGCCACCTCGGGATTCAGCTGGCCCATCTGGCGTGCCAGCGTGTCGGACATGCTGGCCGAGACCGCGACGTCGCCGTGCCACACCCACACCCCGGCCGATTGCCGCATCTGGCCGGCTGCCACCTGATCGGACAGCAACTGCCGCAGGAACAAGGTGTTGCCCCCGGTCAGCTCCCGGAACCGGGTCGCGCTGCGCGCGTCGACCGGGCCGCCCAGTGTTTTCTCGATCACCTCGCGGGCGGCCTTCGCCGAAAGCGGTTCGAGGTCCAGGCGAGCCAGCAGCCCGTCCTTCCACAACGCGGTCACCGCATCGGGTTCCTGACTGCCGGAGCGCACCGTGATCACCAACCGGGCGCCGCCCGACTGGGCAAGCTCGTGAATGACGAGCGCGGACAATCCGTCCAGCAGGTGGGCGTCGTCGACCCCGACTACGGTGCGGCCCCGACGCTGTTGCGCGACAAACGAATTGATGACCCGTCGCACGTTCGTCAGCGGGTCCGACATCGCGTCGCCCAGCGAGCCGATGAAAGCCCCGAGCGGCAGAGCGTGCGCCGATTCCGTGCCGACGATCCATTTCGTGCGCTCGCCCGACGCCTCGGCGCGGCGCAACACCTCCCGGGCCAGCCACGTCTTGCCGACCCCGGCCGGCCCGACGATCACCACGCCCGCCTGCTTGCCGCTCCCGCTGAGGGCGCGACGAATGACCCCCAACTCGCTGTCGCGGCCGGTAAGCGGCTCGGCGCCGATCACTCGGCGACTATAACCGCGCGATGGCGTCTGTGGGCGGATTTAATCCAGCCTCCGCGTGCTAAGGCCGCCGATAAGCCGGCGGCAGCGGCATCCCCAGTTCGGCGAGCACGGTGCGCAGCAGCGCCGGATAGTTGGTGATGAGGCCGTCGACGCCGTCGGTGATCAGTTGGCGCATGGCGGCCGGGTCATCGACCGTCCACGGTATGACCGTGAGCCCCAACGCGTGAGCGCGGTCGACGAAGGCCTTGTCGACCACGGCATAAGCCGGCGATGCGATGTTCGCCCCAACGCTCATGGCTCCGACGATCGGATCGGTGACGACGGCTGGGTTGACACCGGCCAGCCACGGCGAATCCGGGACCCACGTCTGCTCATCCCACAACGCGACCAACGGGATCGACGGTTCCGCCTGGTGCACCAGGGGCAGCGTGCGCCAGTCGAAGCTCTGGATCTCGACGCGGTCGACCTTGGCCGCGGCCCGGACCGCGCCCAACACCACGTCGACGAACTCCTGCGGCGAGGCCGAGGATTCCGGGTGATCGGCCTGCACCTTGGTCTCGATGTTGTAGCGGACGTCGGCGCGGTAGGAGTCGGTCAGCGCGAAGACTTCCGGCAGGACCGCGATTTTGTTGCCGCGCACCACTTCCGCGCGGGGAAATTGGGGGTTGGGCTTGCCGCAGTCCAGCGTCCGGATCTGCGCCAGCGTCAACTCGCGGATCAGCTTTCCGACGTAGGGATAGGACGGATCGCCGGCGAAGGCGGCCCCGGTGTCCGAGCACTGGTCGGGCTCGATGACGGGGTCGTGCCACACCAGAGGCTGGCCGTCCTTGCTGACGTTGATGTCGAGTTCGAGCGTGCTGACGCCGAGTTCGAGCGATTTGGCGAAGGCGCGCAGCGACTCACCGGTCGCCGCGCCGCGGCCGCCGGCATGGGCCTGCACATCGAATGCGAAGCCTTGCGCGCCCGCCGTAGGCGTCGGTACAGCGACCAGGACGGCCGCCAGGGCGGCACAAAGGCGCGCCGACCAACCGGACACGGGCGTTAAACCCGCCGCTGGCGGGCGATTTCGGCGAGCACCACCCCGGCGGCCACCGAGGCGTTCAGCGATTCTGCGTCACCGGACATCGGGATCGACACGACCTCGTCGCAGTTCTGTCGCACCAACCGCGACAGCCCCTTGCCTTCCGACCCCACGACCACCACCACCGGATCGGCGCCGTCCACGTCGTCGACCAGGGTGTCACCCTCGGCGTCCAGCCCGATCACCCGCAGCCCGCGGCCGGCCCAATCCTTCAGTGTCCTGGTCAGATTGGTGGCGCGCGCCACCGGGATGCGGGCCGCGGCCCCGGCGCTGGTGCGCCAGGCGACCGCCGTGACCGAAGCCGACCGCCGCTGCGGGATCAGCACACCGTGGCCGCCGAACGCGGCGACCGAGCGGACGATGGCGCCCAGGTTGCGGGGGTCGGAGATGTTGTCCAGCGCGACCAGTAATGCCGGCGGTGACTGCAGAGCGGTCGTCAGCAGATCATCGGGGTGGGCGTAGTTGTACGGCGGCACCTGAAGCGCGATGCCCTGGTGCAGATGGTTGGTGGTCATCTTGTCCAGGTCGGGCCGCGGCACCTCCAGGATCGCGATGCCCAAATCGGCTGCCCGAGTGACGGATTCGGTGACCCGCTCGTCGGCCTCGATGCCCAGCGCCACGTAGAGCGCGGTCGCCGGGATCCCGGCGCGCAGACATTCCAGCACCGGGTTGCGGCCGAGCACGGTTTCGGTCTCGTCGGTTTTGCCCCGCGGCGCCGATCGGCGCCCCTGGGTCTGACCACGCTTGGCGGCGGGGTGGTTGGGACGCAGGTGCGCGGGCGGCGTCGGGCCGCGGCCCTCCAGGCCCCGGCGACGCTGGCCGCCCGACCCCACGGTGGGGCCCTTCTTGGTGCCGGATTTGCGTATCGCGCCCCGGCGCCGCGAGTTGCCGGCCATCTACTTCGTGTCACCGCCCTGCAGCGACCACTGCGGCCCGTCGGCGGTGTCGGTGACCTCGATGCCAGCGGCCTTCAGCCGATCCCTGATCTCGTCGGCAAGCGCCCAGTTGCGCTCCTCGCGCGCCTTCTCCCGGCTCTTCAGCTCCGCGTGGACCAGCACGTCGACGGCGGCCAGCGCCGCCGACGTCTCGTCGCGGGACTCCCAGCGCTCGTCGAGCGGATCGCAGCCCAGGATGCCCATCATCGCGCGGATCGCGCGGGCATGCCGCAGCGCGCCTTCGTGATCGCCGGTGTCCAGCGCCCGGTTGCCCTCGGCGCGCGCCGCGTGCACCTCGGCCAGCGCCGCCGGGACGGCGAGGTCGTCGTTGAGGGCCTCGGCGAACCGCTGGGTCGGTTCGGAGGGCTCGACGCCGCCGACCCGGGTACGGACGCGGTGCAGGAATTCCTCAACTCCGACATAAGCTTTCACCGCGTCCTGCAAGGCGGTCTCGGAGAATTCCAGCATCGACCGGTAGTGGGCGCTACCCAGGTAGTAGCGCAGCTCGGCCGGGCGCACGCGTTGCAACATCGCCGGTATGGCCAGCACGTTGCCCAGCGACTTGCTCATCTTCTCGCCGCCCATCGTCACCCAGCCGTTGTGCAGCCAGTAGCGGGCGAATCCGTCGCCGGCGGCGCGGCTCTGGGCGATCTCGTTCTCGTGGTGCGGGAAGACCAGATCCATTCCCCCGCAATGAATGTCGAATTCCGCCCCCAGGTAGGTGCGGGCCATCGCCGAGCACTCCAGGTGCCAGCCCGGTCGGCCGCGGCCCCACGGGGTAGGCCACGACGGCTCGCCGGGCTTGGCGGCCTTCCACAGCGTGAAGTCGCGTTCATCGCGCTTGCAGGTGGCCACACCCTCGCCCTGATGGACGTCATCGATCCGGTGGCCGGACAGCTGCCCGTACTCTGGGTAGCTGAGCACGTCGAAGTAGACGTCGCCACCGGCGGGGTACGCGTGGCCGCTTTCGATCAGACGGTCCATCAATTCGACCATCTGGGTGATGTGCCCGGTGGCCCGTGGCTCCGCCGACGGCGGCAGGACGTCCAGCGCGTCGTAGGCGGCGGAGAACGCGCGCTCGAAGGTGGCCGCCCACTCCCACCACGGCCGGCCGGCAGCGGCGGCCTTGTTGAGGATCTTGTCGTCGATGTCGGTGACGTTGCGGATGAAGGCGACGTCGCAACCCCGCGCGATCAGCCATCGGCGCAGGATGTCGAAGGCCACCCCGCTGCGGACGTGGCCGATGTGCGGCAGCCCCTGGACGGTGGCGCCGCACAGGTAGATGGAGACGTGGCCTTCGCGCAGCGGAACGAAATCACGCACAGCACCGGCTGCCGTGTCGTGTAGCCGCAAGCGGGCGCGATCGGTCACGACGTGCCAGCTTACCGGGTGGTTAACCGGCGCCCGGCTTACCCGCCGGGGACTATCAGCGCCGTGGCGATCGCGGCGATGCCCTCACCGCGCCCGGTCAGGCCCAGCCCGTCGGTCGTCGTCGCCGATACCGACACCGGCGCCCCGAGCAGATCCGACAGCAACTGCTGCGCCTCGGCGCGGCGCGGGCCGATCTTTGGCCGGTTTCCGACGACCTGCACGGCGGCGTTTCCGATCCGGAAGCCGTGACCCGCTATCAATTCGGCTACGTGGCGCAGCATGTCGGCGCCACTGACGCCCTTCCAGCGGGGATCGTCGACCCCGAACACCGCTCCCACGTCGCCCAGCCCCGCTGCCGACAGCACCGCGTCGCACAGCGCGTGCGCCCCGACGTCGCCGTCGGAGTGGCCGGCGCAGCCGTCGGCATCGGCGAAGAGCAGCCCGACGAGCCAGCACGGCCGCCCGGATTCGATCGGGTGTACGTCGACGCCCAGGCCGACGCGCGGCAACTCGGTCACCGGCGCACGATCGTTTCGGCCAGCAACAGATCGAGCTGGGTGGTGATCTTGAACGCCAGCGGGTCGCCGTCGACGACCTGAACCTGCCCGCCGACATGCTCGACGAGCGAAGCATCATCGGTGAAGCCGGCGCTGGCGCCCCCCTGATAGGCGCGATAGGCGCGCAACAGCAAATCGGTGGCGAAGCCCTGCGGGGTCTGCACGGCGCGCAGGCCGGCCCGTTCCGGCGTGCTCAGGACCACCCCGTTGGCATCCACGGCCTTGATGGTGTCATGCAGCCGCAGCGCGGGCACGACGGCGCGATGGCCGCCCCGCAACGCGTCGACCACGCGCACGATCAAGGCGGGCGGTGTCAGGGCCCGAGCGGCGTCGTGCACCAGCACGAACTCGGGCTCGGTGGCCGTGGGCAGGGCCGCCAGGGCCAGGCTGACCGACTCGGTGCGGTCGGACCCGCCGGCGACCACGGTGGCTTGATCGGCCATGACCTGCTCGGCCTGGTCGATCCAGTCGGCGGGAACCGCCACCACGACATGGCTGACGACGCCGGACTGCAGTAACCCGGTCACGGCGCGCTCAAGCAGCGTGCGCCCGTCGACCTCACAAAAAGCTTTTGGGATACCCGCGGCGAGCCGCTCGCCCGACCCTGCGGCCGGGACCACTGCAACTACTGCCCCCGAGGCGCCAGAATCCCCGACCACCTGAGTGTCAGGGCCTTCAGGAAGCGGCGGCCAGAACCTCGTCGAGAATGGTCTCCGCCTTCGCGTCATCGGTGCTTTCGGCCAACGCCAATTCACCGACCAGAATTTGGCGAGCTTTTGCCAGCATGCGCTTCTCGCCGGCGGACAAACCACGCTCTTGGTCGCGACGCCACAAGTCGCGGACTACCTCGGCGACCTTGTTCACGTCACCGGAGGCAAGCTTTTCCAGATTGGCCTTATAGCGGCGCGACCAGTTCGTCGGCTCTTCGGTGTGCGGGGCGCGCAACACCTGAAAAACCTTGTCGAGGCCTTCTTGCCCGACAACGTCGCGGACACCGACATACTCGGCGTTGTCGGCGGGAACTCGAACGGTCAGGTCTCCTTGCGCCACTTTCAAGACGAGATATTCTTTTTGCTCCCCTTTGATGGTTCGGGTTTCAATCGCCTCGACTAACGCAGCACCGTGATGCGGATAAACAACGGTGTCGCCGACCTTGAAGATCATCTGATTCGAGCCCCTTTCGTTACTTCATCCTAACACGCCGCCCAACCGCGCGCGAAGCAACGATGCAGGTCAGGGGCCACAACACGCGCAGGTTAGGGGTTGACAGGAGCAGTAAGACGTGCAGTTAGGCACGATACCAACGCCGCTTTGACGGCTTTATTCGGGCCCCGAGGCCGCTCCTGCGCTGGTCTTGCGCCCCGCGCTATCGCGCGCGAACCCTTCCTACTACTGTGCATAGTTGCGTTAGTCGCACAGTCTGAATTCGGTCGAACCTGCCCGGGAGGCATCGAGTGAACCGCTTCAAGATCAGGGTTGTCGTCGCCTGCCTGGTCGCCTTCCTGGCGGCGCTGCTCAGCGGTTGCGGGGCCGGACAGGTCTCTCAGATGGCCGTCCAGAACCCAGCCATCAACGGCAATAAGGCGACGTTCAACAACGTCGCGCTGCGTGACGTCCGCGTTCAGGCCGCGCAGACCGGTGACTTCGTGCAACCAGGCCGCACCGTCGAGCTGGTGCTGGTGGCGATCAACCAATCGCCCGACACCCCGGACAAGCTCGTCGGCATCACCAGTGACATCGGCTCGGTCGCGGTCAGCGGCGACACCCGACTGCCGGCCGCGGGGATGCTGTTCATCGGCACCCCGGAGGGGGAGAAGGTGGCGCCGGGTCCCGTCGGCTCGAACACCAATGCGGCCAAGGCAACGATCACTTTGTCCAAACCCATTTCAAATGGTCTTCTTTACAATTTCACCTTCAATTTCGAAAAGGCCGGACAGGCGACCATGCAGGTGCCCATTTCCGCCGGCCTGGCGCAGCCGCCCGGCAAATCCGACTAGGCATAACCGCCTGTCGTAGCGGGGGCTTGTCGTAGGAGCTCGATACCTTCATTGCGTGGCAAACGCACGCTCCCAGTACCGCTGTTCAGAATGTCGGCACCTCACCGCGAAGTGGGTGGGGCGCTGCATGGAGTGCGGCACGTGGGGCACTGTCGACGAGGTTCCGGTGCTCGCCGCTGTCGGCGCCGGCGGCCGCCGGGCGGGGCTGGCGTCGGCCTCGCAAGCCGTCCCGATCACGTCCATCGAGCCGAACGTCAGCCAGCACCGCGCGACGGGCATAAGCGAGCTCGACCGCGTGCTCGGCGGCGGCGTGGTGCCCGGTTCGGTCACGCTGCTGGCCGGCGACCCGGGCGTGGGCAAGTCGACGCTGCTGCTCGAGGTCGCCCATCGCTGGGCGGAGTCCGGCCGGCGCGCGCTCTACATCTCCGGTGAGGAGTCGGCCGGTCAGATCCGGCTGCGTGCGGACCGCACCGGCTGTGGCGGTGACGAGGTCTACCTGGCCGCCGAATCGGACCTGCACACGGTGCTCGAGCACATCGCGACGGTCAAGCCCGCGCTGGTGATCGTGGACTCGGTGCAGACCATGTCGACCACCGAGGCGGACGGCGTTTCCGGCGGGGTCACGCAGGTCCGGGCGGTCACCGCCGCTCTCACGGCCGCCGCGAAGGCCAACAACGTCGCGTTGTTCCTCGTCGGCCATGTCACCAAGGACGGGGCCATCGCCGGGCCACGCTCACTGGAACACCTCGTCGACGTGGTGCTGCACTTCGAGGGCGACCGCAATGGTTCGCTGCGCATGGTCCGGGGAATCAAGAACCGGTTCGGCGCCGCCGACGAGGTCGGGTGTTTCCTGTTGCACGACAACGGAATCGAGGGGGTGGCCGACCCGTCGAACCTGTTTTTGGATCAGCGTCCGGCGCCGGTTCCGGGCACCGCGATCACGGTTACGCTGGACGGCAAAAGGCCGCTCATCGGCGAGGTCCAGGCCCTGCTGGCAACGCCGTCGGGCGGGTCGCCCCGCCGGGCCGTCAGCGGCATCGATAATTCCCGGGCCGCGATGATCACCGCCGTGCTGGAAAAGCACGGCAAGTTGCCCATCGCGATCAACGACATCTACCTGTCCACCGTCGGGGGCATGCGGCTGACCGACCCGTCTTCGGACCTGGCGGTCGCCGTTGCGCTCGCCTCGGCGCATGCCGGCCTCCCGCTGCCGACCACGGCGGTGATGATCGGCGAGGTCGGCCTGGCCGGCGACCTGCGGCGGGTCAGCGGCATGGAACGTCGCCTGAGCGAGGCCGCGCGACAGGGATTCAGCATCGCGCTGATCCCCGACGGCGACGACCCCCGGCGCAACATCGTGCCGAATGGGATGCGCGCGCTGCGGGCGCCGACCATCGTCGCGGCGCTGCAGCACATGATCGACATCGCCGACCACCGCAAAGGCTGGACGCACAACGCACTGGGGCCGCACAATGACTCGCTGTGACCCGTCCGACCCTGCGTGAGACCGTCGCCCGCCTGGCTCCGGGCACCGGGCTGCGTGATGGCCTGGAACGCATCCTGCGCGGCCGCACCGGCGCGCTGATCGTCCTCGGCAACGACGAGAACGTCGAGGCGATCTGCGACGGCGGCTTTGCCCTCGACGTCCGCTACGCGCCGACCCGGCTGCGCGAGCTCGCCAAGATGGACGGCGCCGTGGTGCTGTCCACCGACGGCAGCCGCATCGTGCGGGCCAACGTGCAGTTGGTTCCGGACCCGTCTATACCCACCGACGAATCGGGGACCCGGCACCGCTCGGCGGAACGTGCGGCCATCCAGACCGGTTGCCCGGTGATCTCGGTCAGCCATTCGATGAACATCGTGACGGTCTATGTCGGCGGCGAGCGGCACGTGCTGACGGACTCCGCGACCATCCTGTCGCGGGCCAACCAGGCGCTCGCGACGCTGGAGCGGTACAAGGCCCAGCTCGACGAGGTCAGCAGGCAGCTGTCGCGAGCCGAGATCGAGGACTTCGTCACGCTGCGCGACGTGCTTACGGTGGTGCAGCGGCTCGAGTTGGTCCGCCGCATCGGCCTGGTGATCGATTACGACGCCGTCGAACTCGGCACCGACGGGCGCCAGCTGCGGTTGCAACTCGAGGAGTTGCTGGGCGGCGTCGACACCGCTCGGGAACTGACCGTGCGTGACTATCACTCCAGCCCCGAGCCGCTGTCCGAAGTGCAGATGACCGCCACCCTCGACGAGCTGGACGCCCTGTCGGACACCGACCTGCTCGACTTGACCGCGCTGGCAAAGGTCTTCGGATACCCGACGACGGCCGATGCCCAGGATTCGGCGGTCAGCCCCCGCGGCTACCGCGCGCTCGACAGCATCCCGCGGCTGCAGTTTGCGCACTCCGACCTGTTGGTCCGCACATTCGGGACGCTGCAGACTTTGTTGGCGGCCAGCGCAAATGACCTGCAATCGGTCGACGGAATCGGCGGGATGTGGGCCCGGCACGTGCGCGAGGGACTATCGCAGCTCGCCGAGTCGACTATCGCCGACCCGTTGAACTAGAAGGCTCAGCCCGCGGGGACCGGGGCCACCGGCGGTGCCTCCGGCTGCTGCACCGCACCCGGCTGGCCCGGGGCCGGAACCGGGCCGGGCGGTGGCGGCGGCTGGTTCATGATGAACGGAACCGGCTGCGAGCGTAGGTTTCCCAGCTGCACGACGAGGTTGTAGGTGCCGGGCCCGATCGCCGGCCTCGGCAGCGGGCAGTGCGGCGCCGAGCCCATGCCGGTCCAGGTCACCGCGGTCGTCACCTGCTCACCCGGCGTGAAGGTCTTGATCAGCGTCTCGTTGGACGGCGCGCAATCCAGGTTCGACCACAGTCGCTTGTTGTCCAGCGTGTAGACGTAGGCGGCGAGTACGGCGGCTCCGACATCGCGTTTGCACGCCACCAACCCGATGTTGGTGACGACCATCGTGAACTTCGGCTGGTCACCGATGAAGTACTGGGGCGCGTTGGTCAGACCCTTGACCGCCAGCGTCGCGTCGGGGCAGTCGTCGCCCTCCTTGAGCACCGGCGGCGGCTGCACGGCCGCGGTCGGAGTGGGCGTCTCCGGGTTCTGGCCCTGCACCGGGGCCGGAGCCTGGCCAGGGGCGCCGGGATCCGCCGGCGGCGGCGCCTGCGGTGCGGGCGGCGCGCCGGCCTTGTTCTGACCGGAGTTGGACTTGTCGGCACTGGCGGGTTTAGCACCCGCGTTGTGTCCCATGAAAGCGATGACCGTGGCGACCACGATCCCGATCACGACGACCGCGACGCCCACGGCCAAGCCTCTGCGCCGCCAATAGATCTCGGTGGGTAGCGGGCCACGCGGTTCCAGATCGAGCACGTTCGCAGCGTAGGCCCAGGTCACGTCGATTCGCTTGACCCGACTCGGCGTGTCGCGGGGTTTGCCGACTGACCGCCGTGTTAGTGGCAGCCTTGCAAGCGGGCTATCCGCTCCTTATTCGCCGATGTCGCCGACGTGGTCGGTCAACTCCGCACGCCCGTCGGCCAGGTGGTAGGTGACGCCGGCGATCGCCAGCGTTCCCTTCGCCAGACCGTCGGCGATCAGCGTCGAACGCGACCCGAGCTGCGCCACGGTTTCGGACACGTGCCGCTTCTCGAACTCTTCGACGCTCTTCAGGCCGTCGCGGCGGCCCATCAGGATCGACGGGGCGACGCGTTCCACCACGTCGCGCACGAAACCGGGTGGGATGGCCCCGTCGTCGATGGCACCGACGGCCGCCTTGACCGCGCCGCAGCTGTCATGGCCGACGACCACCACGAGGGGCACGTTGAGCACGGCCACCGCGTACTCGAGGGAACCCAGCACGGCCGAATCGATCGCCTGCCCGGCGGTGCGAACCACGAAGATGTCGCCCAGACCCTGGTCGAAGAGGAGTTCGGCGGAGACCCGGCTGTCCGCGCAACCCAATATCGCCGCGATCGGCTGCTGGCCGCTGGTCAGGCTGGCTCGACGCTTGACGCTTTGGTTCGGGTGCTCGGGGCTACCGGCGACGAATCGCTCGTTACCCTCTTTGAGTGTTTTCCACGCTGTGGCCGGACTGGTGTTGGGCATGGCAGCCATTCTGCTGTGCCGCGGCGGCGAATGACTAGCGTTCCGCTCATCGGAGCGGATGAACTTCTTCAGTGGTACGCCCGGGCCCGCCGCGACTTGCCCTGGCGTGAGCCCGGCGTCAGCGCGTGGCAGATTCTGGTCAGCGAGTTCATGCTGCAACAGACCCCGGTGTCCCGGGTGCTGCCGATCTGGACGGACTGGGTGCAGCGCTGGCCGACGCCGTCGGCGACCGCGGCGGCCAGCGCCGGTGAGGTGTTGCGCGCCTGGGGCAAGCTCGGCTACCCGAGGCGCGCCAAGCGATTACACGAATGCGCGACCGTCATCGCCCGCGACCACGACGACGTCGTTCCCAACGACGTCGACACCCTGCTGACCCTGCCGGGCGTCGGCAGTTACACCGCGCGCGCCATAGCCTGCTTCGCCTACCGCCAATCGGTTCCGGTGGTGGACACCAACGTGCGCCGGGTGGTGGCCCGTGTCGTGCACGGTCTGGCCGACGCCGGTGCGGCCTCGGCGACGCGAGACCACGCCGACGTGTCGGCGCTGCTGCCGACCGACGATACGGCGCCGGTGTTTTCGGTTGCGCTGATGGAACTTGGCGCAACGGTGTGCACGGCGCGCACGCCGAAATGCGGGTTGTGCCCGCTGAGCCGGTGCGCGTGGCGGCATGCCGGCTATCCCCCGCCGCAAGGGCCGCCGCGACGCGTTCAGACCTACGCGGGCACCGACCGGCAGGTACGCGGCCGCTTACTGGATGTGTTGCGCGCCAGCAACTTTCCGGTCACCCGGGCCGAGCTGGACGTGGCTTGGCTGACCGACACCGCGCAGCGAGACCGCGCCCTCTACTCGCTGCTCGCCGACGGCCTGGTAACCCAGACGGCCGACGGCCGCTTCGGGTTAGCCGGCGAAGAATGACTCGACGGCTTCCCGGTAGACGGCCGGCGCTTCGTCGTGGACCAGGTGCCCGGCTTGCGGAACCTGCAAATAGCTTGTGGCCTGGCCTGTTTCGTTCATCTCTCGCATCTGCCCGGGCGGCGTCACCGAGTTGCCCGCCTCGATGAGCAGCGCCGGGACGCGCACCGCGCGCCACTGCTCCCAGTAGTCCCGGGTGCCCCATTCGGCCGCGATCTCGATCCATCGCGAGGTGTGGCCGTGCAACCGCCAACCGGTGGCGGTGCGGTCGAAGGCCTCCAGGAAATACTGCCCGGCAACGGGCCCGAATTCCCCGAATACCTGTTCAGCGGAATCGAATTCGACTGGAAGCGCGTGCAGCCAGGGCTCCCAGGGGCCGGTGGTGCGGCCTCGGAAATCGGGCGCCATGTCCTCGACCACCAGCGCGGACACCAGTTCCGGGCGGATGGCGGCCAGACACCACGAGTGCAAAGCACCCATCGAATGCCCCACCATTCGGACAGGTGCTTGCACTGTGCTGACCGCGTCGGCCAGATCGGCGACGAAGCGCTCGGTGCTGACGGGATGCGGATCGTCGACGTCGCGGCCCCGGTGCCACAACGCGTCGTAGGTGTAGACGGTGCCCAGCCGGGTCAGCCATGGAAGCTGGCGCGTCCACGTGGTGCCGCGCCCCATCAGGCCGTGCACCAGCACCAGTGGCTCGCCATCGCCTCCGTGGCAAGTCAACAGATCGCTGGGCATATCACCATCCTGGCGTGCACTAGGTCGGGGTAGCGGCGGGCATGCAACGGGGTAGCCTAGCGACATGCCGCCAGTGGTGAAGATCAATGCAATCGAAGTTCCGGCCGAGGCAGGCCCAGAACTGGAGAAGCGGTTCGCCCACCGCG
>NZ_JAFAUS010000336.1 GCF_019243155.1 Mycobacterium sp. | reverse complement strand
AAATGGTCGATCTCCTACGACCAGCGATGCGTCGAGTACGCGCGGGACTGCTTCGACGCCACCGTGCCGGACCGGGTGCTTCGGGAGCTGCCCTACGATCGGGCGCTCGAATTGGGTTGTGGGACAGGCTTTTTCCTGCTCAACCTGATCCAGTCCGGGGTCGCCCGGCGCGGTTCGGTCACCGACCTGTCGCCCGGCATGGTCAAGGTCGCCACCCGCAACGGGCAGTCGCTGGGCCTGGACATCGACGGCCGGGTCGCCGACGCCGAGGGCATTCCGTATGAGGACAACACCTTCGACCTGGTGGTCGGGCACGCCGTGCTGCACCACATTCCCGACGTCGAGCTGTCGCTGCGCGAGGTGATCCGGGTGCTCAAGCCCGGCGGCCGGTTTGTCTTCGCCGGCGAGCCGTCGAACGTCGGCGAGGTCTATGCCCGTTCGTTGTCCACGCTGACCTGGCGGGTGGCGACCAACGTCACCAAGTTGCCCGGCCTGGGCGGCTGGCGGCGCCCGCAGGTCGAGCTCGACGAGTCCTCGCGCGTCGCCGCGCTGGAGGCGATCGTCGATCTGCACACCTTTGCCCCCGAGGACTTGGAGCGGATGGCCGCCAATGCCGGCGCGGTTCAGGTCGAGACCTCCAGCGAGGAGTTCACCGCCGCGATGTTCGGCTGGCCGGTCCGCACCTTCGAGGCTTCGGTGCCCCCCGGGCGGCTCGGCTGGGGCTGGGCGAAGTTCGCGTTCAACGGCTGGAAGACGCTGAGCTGGGTCGACGCCAACGTCTGGCGGCGCCTCGCACCGAAGGGCTGGTTCTACAACGTGATGGTCACCGGGGTCAAACCCTCCTGAACCAACCCGGCCAAGGCCTGCGCTTCACCACCGACGACGTCGGTTACCTGCGCTCGCAATCGGGTGTCGCGGCGCTCGCCGCGGTCGCCGAATTCGCACTGACGGACGCCACCCGGATCGCCGACGTCGCCGCGGTGCGCGCTCGCTTCGGTGACCGGGCACCGATACTGGTGGAGACGACGCTGTTGCGCCGGCGCGCCGCCGAGAAGCTGGGGGACGTGCACCGGTGGCTGTTCACCGACGAGGCGTTGCAGCAGGCCACCGCGGCGCCGGTGGCCGCGCACCGGGCGCGACGGCTCGCGAGCGGGCCAGGTGCCCCAAACGTCATAGTGCACGACGCGACCTGTTCGATCGGCACCGAAGTCGCCACGCTGCGGGGCGCGGGGGTCGAAACGCTGGGCAGCGACATCGACCCGGTGCGGCTGGCGATGGCGGCGCACAACCTCGGGGAGCGGGCCGGTCTCAGTCGCGCCGACGCGCTGCACCCGGTGACGCGCGACGCGGTGGTCGTCGTCGATCCGGCACGGCGGACCGGCGGGCGGCGGCGGTTCAATCCCGCGGACTACCAACCCGGCCTGGGCGAGCTGATCGACTGCTACCGGAACCGCGACTTGGTCGTAAAGTGCTCTCCCGGAATCGATTTCGATCACATCCGACGCCTCGGCTTCGACGGTGAGATCGAGGTGACGTCTTATCAGGGCTCGGTGCGCGAAGCATGCCTGTGGTCGAGTCGGCTCACCGAGCGGGGGGTTCGCCGACGCGCGAGCGTCCTCGATCGCGACGAGCAACTCACCGACACCGACCCCGATGACTGCCCGACGGGGCCGGCGGGGCGATGGATCGTCGACCCGGACGGCGCCGTCGTCCGGGCCGGGCTAGTTCGCCAATACGGCGCTCGCCACGGCCTGTGGCAACTCGACCCCGACATCGCCTACCTGTCCGGCGATCGGCTGCCGCCTTCGGTCCGGGGCTTCGAGGTGCTCGAGCAGCTGGCGTTCGACGAGCGGCGGCTGCGTCAGGCGTTGGCGGCGCTGGACTGCGGGACGCTGGAGGTTCTGGTCCGCGGGGTGCGGGTTGATCCCGACGCCCTGCGACGACGGATGCGGTTGCGCGGTAGTCGATCCCTGTCGGTGGTCGTCACCCGGATCGGGCCGGGGGCCGCAGCTCGCGCGACGGCGTTCGTCTGCCATCCCTCGCGATAGTGCCAGGTACGCTGGCGGGGTCACTTGCCCAGACGCCCAGCCGCGGCGAGTCTACGAGGAACCTTCCACGATGCGTTATCTGATAGTCGCGGCCGTGCTGGCACCGGCGGTCCTGCTGGGCTGGCCGGCCGCGGCCGCACCGCCGTCTTGCGTAGGCATGGGGGGCACCGTCGACTCCGGTCAGATGTGTCATGTGCGCGCCACCGGGCCCACGTACACAGTCAACATGACCTTTCCCGCCGACTACCCCGACGAACAAGCCCTGGTCGACTACATCGCCCAGAACCGGGACGGGTTCGTCAACGTCGCCCAGAGTTCCGGGGGGCGCGATCAGCCCTACCAACTAGAGGCGACCACGGACCAGCACAGCTCCGGCCAGCCGCCACACAACACCCGTAGCGCCGTGCTCAAGCTCTTCCAGGACGTCGGGGGCGCGCACCCGTCCGTTTGGTACAAGGCGTTCAACTACAACCTCGGGACCAATCAGCCGATCACCTTCGACAACCTCTTCGCCCCGGGCACCACGCCGCTGGACACCATCTTCCCGATCGTCCAGCGCGATCTGGAGCGGCAAACTCCTTTGGGCGCAACGATTTTGCCGTCGACCGGGAATGATCCGTCGCACTATCAGAACTTCGCGATCACCGACGATCAGCTGATCTTCTACTTCGCCCCGGGCGAGATCCTGCCCGCATTTGCCGGAGCGCTCCAAGCTCAGGTGCCCCGCAACGCGATTCCGCCGCTGGCCATCTAAGTCCGCGCGATCGCCACTAAGTCAGATGGTGGCGACCCGCTTCGTCCGGCTCCGCCGCACTCGCGATCGCCACGTCGCCTTATACCGGTCCGGCCTGCAACTCCATCGCCACAGCCGCGACCGCCAGCACAATTTGGGCAATGCAGCCGACGATCGGGGAGATGAAGGCCCTTTTTCGCCGCAGCAGGAGATACCCGGCGACGGCGAAGTCGACGAGCAACACGGCGCCGCCGCCCCACGTTGCCAACTCCATGGCCCGGTCGATCCAGGCGGAATCGCCGCACTGCATCGACGCGCAAGCGTCGGTGCTCATGACGAGCAGGCCCAGTAGCGCGAAGGTTGCTCCGAACAGGCCCGCATGGACAACCAACAGGATGAGCGTCGACGCGATATGCGCCGGGCGACTGCGATCAGTCGTGTCAGAGGTCGGCACTAGGAAATTATTGCCCGGTCACGCCGGTGCGAAACCGTAGACCTGACCGTCG
>NZ_JAFAUS010000532.1 GCF_019243155.1 Mycobacterium sp. | reverse complement strand
CTGGAGTCGATGCTGAACCGGCTGAACCTGCCCGACGACGTGCCCATCGAGGCCAAGATGGTGACCCGGGCGATCAAGAGCGCCCAGACCCAGGTCGAGCAGCAGAACTTCGAGGTCAGAAAGAACGTCCTCAAGTACGACGAGGTGATGAACCAGCAGCGCAAGGTGATCTACGCCGAGCGTCGCCGCATCCTGGAAGGCGAGAACCTCAAGGAGCAGGCGCTGGACATGGTCCGCGACGTGGTGACCGCCTACGTGAACGGCGCGACGGTCGAAGGCTATGCGGAGGATTGGGATCTCGAAGCGTTGTGGACCGCGCTCAAGACGCTGTACCCGGTCGGGATCACGCCGCAGTCGGTGATGCGCCGGGACGAGGACTCCGAGCACGACGACCTCACCCGCGAAGAGCTGCTCGACGAGCTACTCAAAGACGCCGAACGCGCTTATGCCGCAAGGGAAGCCGAGCTCGAGGAAATCGCGGGCGAGGGTGCGATGCGCCAGCTGGAACGTAACGTGCTGCTCAACGTCATCGACCGCAAATGGCGCGAGCACCTCTACGAGATGGACTACCTCAAGGAGGGCATCGGCCTGCGCGCGATGGCCCAGCGTGACCCACTGGTCGAGTACCAGCGCGAGGGCTACGACATGTTCATGGCCATGCTCGACGGCATGAAAGAGGAGTCGGTCGGCTTCCTGTTCAACGTCACCGTCGAGGCGGTGCCCACCCCGCAGGTCGCCCCGGTCGAGGCGCCGGAAGGGCTGGCTGAATTCGCAGAGGCGGCCGCCGCCGGTGGGCAGCAGACCGCGACGCCCACCGCGGTGCGCGAAGAGACTCCGCCAAGTACATTGCGCGCCAAGGGTATTGACAACGAGGCACCCGCGCTGACCTACTCGGGCCCGTCCGAGGACGGCTCGGCGCAGCTGCAACGCAACGGTGGTGGCGACGAGCGGACGCCTGCCGGCGTGCCGGCCGGTGCCAGCCGCCGCGAGCGACGCGCCGCCGCCCGCCAGCAGGGCCGCGGCACCAAGCAACCCAAATCGGTGAAGCGGCGCTAGTCGCCGTTTGGCGCCGAGTGTGCGGCTAGCTTCACGTTCGGCGCCCAGTGTGCGGGTAGCTTCACACTCGCACGGCGCTTTTCGGGGCGATCAGGCGCACAATCAGCGAATGAAGCGATTCCTGACGGTCGGCTATGGCACGGCCGCTTACCTGCTGTTTCTTGCGGCGTTCCTTTACCTGGTCGGTTTCGTAGGCAACTTCTGGGTGCCGCGGACCGTCGATCGCGGGCTCTCGGCGCCCGTCAGACAAGCGGTGCTGGTCGATCTGCTGCTGCTCGGCGCGTTCGGGGTCCAGCACAGCGTCATGGCGCGGCCGGCGTTCAAGGAGTGGTGGACACGATTCGTGCCGCCGTCGATAGAGCGCAGCACCTACGTGCTGCTGTCGAGCGCCGTGCTGGTGTTGCTCTACTGGCAATGGCGAACGCTGCCGGCCGTCATCTGGGACGTGTGGCAGCCGGTGGGGCGCCTGACGCTGTGGACGTTGTTCTGGCTGGGCTGGGCGATCGCGCTCGCCGCGACCTTCATGATCAGCCACGTCGACCTGTTCGGCCTTCGGCAGGTCTATCTGGCTTGGCGCGGAAAGCCGTACACACACATTCCTTTTCACATTCGGATGCTGTACCGACTGGTGCGCCACCCGCTCATGCTCGGTTTCGTCATCGCTTTCTGGGCGATTCCCACCATGACGGCCGGGCATCTGCTCTTCTCGATCGCCATGACGGGTTACATCCTGGTCGCCACGCAGCTGGAGGAGCGCGACCTGGTTGCGGCCCTTGGCGATCAGTATCGCGAATACCGTCGCACGGTGCCGATGCTGCTACCGCTCAAACGCCCGCGGCCGCCGGCCAAAACCGCTGGCCAGCACTAACTTTCGAGCAGCGCGGCAATCCGCTCCAGGGTGGCAGTCATGCCCTGTTCGGTTTGTCGCGGCATCGAGCCGCCGGTGACCATTCGCTTCTGCTTTTCCTGTGACACGTCCCAGGTTTCGCGCACCAGCGTTCCGCCGCCGGCGGGCGTCAGTTCATAACGCCAGATGCGTCCACCGACCAGACCGCCCAGCCCGTAGGTCTGCCAGGCGATGCGACGGTCCGGCTCGTACTCGATGACGGTGCTGGTGGTGCGGTAGGGCAGGAACAGTGTCTCCTTGCGCCCGCGCATCGCCATCCCGAATGTCGAACCCAGCGTCAGCGGAACCGACCTCTGCGTCGCGTGGTTCACCGACCCCGAGCCGTCGAAGGTGGCATGTTGGCCGGCGTCGGCCAGCAGCGTGAAGATCGCGTCCGGCGACGCCTTGATGACACGCTCGACACTGACCGTGTTTCCGTCCATCCGCTAACAGTAGCCCTGGCCGACCTGTAAAGATTGGCGTTATGGACGTCAAGGAGGTGTTGCTGCCGGGGGTCGGTCTCCGCTACGAGTTCACCGATCACAACGGCGATCGCATCGGCATCGTCGCGCGGCGAAGTGGCGATTTCGACGTCGTCGTCTATGCACGCGAGGATCCCGACGAGGCCCGCCCGCTGCTGCACCTCAGCGACGAAGAGGCCGAGGCCGTGGCCCAGATCCTGGGGGCGCCGCGGATCGCCGAGCGGTTCACCGAGCTCGCCCGCGAGATTCCCGGGCTCGAGACCGGCCAGGTGCACATCCCGGCCGGCAGCCCCTTCGCGGACCACCCACTGGGAGACACCCGCGCCCGCACCCGCACCGGGGCATCGATTGTCGCGATCGTGCGCAACGACGAAGTGCTCGCGTCGCCCGGTCCCACCGAAATGCTGCATGCGCAGGACGTTTTGATCGTGATCGGCACCGAAGACGGCATCGCGGGAGTCGAGCAAATCATCGACAAGGGCTGAGGCAGTGCAGGTTTCGGGGACGCTGCTGCTGCAACTCGGCGCCCTCCTGACGACGCTGGCCGTACTGGGCGCCATTGCACGCCGACTGGGGATGTCGCCCATACCGGTGTATCTGCTGGCCGGTCTGGCGCTGGGCAAGGGCGGAATCCTTCCGTTGGCCGCGGGCGGTCAGTTCATCACGACGAGCGCTCCCATCGGCGTCGTGTTGCTCCTGCTCACCCTGGGCCTGGAGTTCTCCGCGGCCGAGTTCGCGAGCAGCCTGCGCCACCACCTGCCGTCCGCGGGGGTCGACATCGTGCTCAACGCGGGCCCGGGCGCGATCGCGGGCTGGCTCCTGGGTCTGGACGGCGTGGCCATCCTGTGCCTGGCCGGTGTCACCTACATCTCTTCCTCGGGTGTCATCGCACGCCTGCTGGAGGACCTGCACCGGCTCGGCAACCGGGAGACGCCCGCGGTGCTGTCGGTGCTGGTCCTCGAGGACTTCGCGATGGCGGCTTACCTCCCGCTGTTCGCCGTTCTGGCTTCCGGCGGTGGTTGGCTGCAGGCCGTCGGCGGGATGGCCGCCGCGGTGGGCGCGCTGCTGGCGGCGTTTGCCGCGAGCTATCGCTGGGGCCATCACGTCGGCCGGCTGGTGGAGCACCCCGACTCCGAGCAATTGCTGCTCAGGGTGCTGGGCGTCACCTTGATGGTGGCGGCGATGGCCGAATCCCTGCACGCGTCGGCCGCCGTGGGCGCCTTTCTGGTGGGCCTCACGCTGACGGGCGAGACGGCGGAGCGGGCGCGCAAGGTGCTGGGGCCGCTGCGTGATCTGTTCGCCGCGATCTTCTTCCTGGCGATCGGCTTCTCGGTCGACCCGCAAGAGCTCGTCCCGATGTTGCCGGCGGCGCTGATCCTGGCCGCGGTCACCGCGGCGACGAAGGTGGCCACCGGCGCGTTCGCCGCCCGCCGCGACGGCGTGGCACGGCGCGGCCAACTGCGCGCGGGCACCGCGCTGATCCCCAGGGGCGAGTTCTCGCTGATCATCATCGGGTTGGCCGGCAAGTCGATCCCCGCGGTCGCGGCGTTGGCGACGTCGTATGTGTTCATCATGGCGATCGTCGGTCCGGTGTTGGCGCGGTACGTGGGGGGCGCGCGGCAGGGCGGCACCGCGCAGGCCAATTGATCTCAAGCCAATTGAGCCTGCGGGCCCGTCAACCAATGTGCAGGGCCACCACCGTCCACCGTGGTCCGGCCCGCTCGACGCGGCAGGCGATGGCGTGCACCCGGTGGCCGCGGCTGTAGGAGCCGAATACCTCGGCGGCGCTGTCCGGCTCGCGGTGTCCCGCCGGCTGCAGCCGCATCCGGCGCAGCACCGCGGCGCCGTCCGGCGCGTGCCCCGCCGTCGACCGGCCGACCGCGACCACGGAATCAACCAGGCTGGGCGCCAGCAACCCCCGCAGCTGTGCGGCGGGCCTGCGGCGGTCGATGACCTCGAGCACACGGCGCAGTGCGGCGTCGGCGAAGGCAGCCGCCTGGCGCAGCTGCGCGGACATGACCGGGGCAGGCTCGGACGGCTGCCTGCTCGGTTGGCCGGCGCAGGGACGGGGCGCCGCGCGGGTGCCGCGGCGGCGCAATGGAGTGTGACGTGTTTGCCGGCACGCCGCGACTTCGCGCGCGACGTCCTGAGTCGGCGGCTCGTAGTCGACCAGGGGTGTGACGGCGAAAACGTCGGTCGGGCTCCCAACAGGACTAGTGTTCAACGCGCACACTCCAACTCTCCTCAGAGCCTGCTGGAGAGTGGCAGACAGCGTCAGTAAGTCGTCATCATGGCACAAGTCGATGTCGCGCGTACCCGCACAAAACCGCGCGCCCGTAAGACGATTACCGTGGTCGATACATCGCTCCCCGCGAGGGAGCGATGAGTCGATAAGGAGGACAGCGCCGCATGGTGACCCGGTTGTCCCCGCCGGACGCGTCGTTCTTTCGGCTCGAGAACACCGCCACCCCGATGTACGTCGGATCGCTGTCGATCCTGCGCCGTCCCCGCGCCGGGCTGAGCTACGAGACGCTGCTGGCCACGGTCGAACAACGGTTGCCGCAGATACCGCGCTACCGGCAGAAAGTCCGGCAGGTGCCCGTCGGAACCGCCCGGCCGGTGTGGGTGGACGACGAGGACTTCGACATCACCTATCACGTGCGACGCTCGGCGCTGCCCTCGCCCGGAAGCGACGAGCAGCTGCACGAGCTGATCGCCAGGCTGGCCGCCCGGCCGCTGGACAAGTCGCGGCCGCTGTGGGAGATGTACCTGGTCGAAGGCCTGGCCAAAAACCGGCTCGCGATCTACACCAAGTCACATCAGGCGCTCATCAACGGCATGTCGGCGCTGGAGATCAATCACGTGATCGCCGACCGGACCAAACGGCCGCCGCCGTTTCCCGAGGACATCTGGGTACCGGAGCGCGATCCCGGCAACACCCGGCTGATCTTCGGGGCGATCAGCGAATGGTTCGTCGGGCCCGGCACCCAACTGCAGGCCGTCTCCTCGGCGATCGGCGGGCTGGTGACCAACAATGGCGAACTCCTCGACGCCGGCCGCCGGGCACTGGACTTCGCGCGCAACCTGGCCCGCGGCACCGCGCCCAGCAGCCCGCTGAACGCCCGCGTGTCGCGTCATCGGCGGTTCACGGTGGCCCGCGGCAGCCTCGAGGACTACCGCACCGTGCGTGCGCGCTACGACTGCGACGTCAATGACGTGGTGCTCGCGGTGATCGCCGGCGCCCTCGGGAGCTGGCTGATGTCGCGTGGGGTGGCGGTGTCGCCGACCGCGACGGTGCGGGCGATGGCACCTCTGTCGGTCTACGCGGACGGCCAGCTCGACGCGACCGGCCCGGGCCAGGCGATCAGTCAGGTGATGCCGTTTCTGGTCGATCTGCCGGTCGGGGAGCCGAATGCCGTAGTGCGGCTGTCGCAGATCGCGCACGCGACGGAATCGAATCCGACGGCGGCCCGCCTGGTGGACGCGAGGACCATCGTCACGCTGTCGGGTTTCGCGCCACCCACCTTGCACGCCATGGGAATTCGGGTCGCCACCAGTTTCCCGAGTTTTTCCAAGCGCACCTTCAACCTGCTGATCACCAACGCGCCCGGTGCTCAATCGCAGATGTACGTCGCCGGTACCAAACTGCTCGACACCTATGGTGTGCCGCCGCTGCTGGACCATCAGGCCCTCGCCATCAGCGTAACGTCCTACAACGGCATGCTGTATTTCGGAATCAACGCCGACCGCGAGGCGATGAGCGACGTCGAACTGCTGCCGGGTTTGTTGAGCCAATCGCTGGAGGAATTGCTCGAGGGGTCCCGGTAGTTTGCAGCGGGTGAAAATCGCTGCGTCGTTATATTATTCGTTGTTGTGAGTACCGCGACTAACAACGGCTCGTCGACGAGCGGCAAGAAAAAGAAATTGAATGCGCCAGCCGAGCGCAGGATTTCCGACGCCGTGTACGAGGCCGAATTGTTCCGCCTGCAAACGGAATTGGTCAAGTTGCAGGAATGGGTCCGGCAGACCGGCGCGCGTATCGTCATCCTTTTCGAGGGCCGCGACGCCGCGGGCAAGGGCGGTGCCATCAAACGGATCACGGAATACCTCAGTCCGCGGGTCGCCCACATCGCCGCACTACCCGCGCCCAGCGACCGGGAACGCGGTCAGTGGTACTACCAGCGCTATATCGCGCACCTGCCGGCCAAAGGGGAGATCGTGTTGTTCGATCGCTCGTGGTACAACCGTGCCGGTGTCGAAAAGGTCATGGGATTCTGTACGCCGCAAGAGTATGTGCTCTTTCTGCGGCAGACTCCGCTCTTCGAGCAGATGCTGATCGACGACGGGATCCTGCTACGCAAATACTGGTTCTCGGTTTCCGAGGCCGAACAGCTGCGCCGGTTCAAGTCACGCCTGAGTGATCCTGTCCGCCAATGGAAGCTGTCCCCGATGGACCTGGAATCGGTTTACCGGTGGGAGGATTACTCGCGGGCTAAAGACGAAATGATGGTGCACACCGACACCTCGCTAAGTCCTTGGTACGTCGTGGAATCCGACATCAAAAAGCACGCGCGACTGAACATGATGGCCCACCTGTTGTCGACGATCGACTACACCGAAGTGCCGACGCCCAAGGTCAAGTTGCCGAGGCACCCCGTGGTGACCGGGAACTACGAACGCCCGCCACGCGAGCTGTCGACGTATGTCGACGACCACGCCGCGACCCTGATCGACGACTGATGGCGATCGCAAGAGCGGCGGAGCCGGTCGCAGCGGGTCGGCAGGTATAGGCATGGCGCTGGTATTCATCCCTGCCACCCTGGCGATGCTGCGCCAGTTCATCGCCGACGGTTCGCTGCGGCCCGTGAACGGCACCGCATTCGCGGTGACCCCCACGTTGCGCGAGGCCTACTCCGAGGGCGACGACGACGAGCTCGCGGAGGTGGCGTTGCAGGAGGCGGCGTTGGCGTCGCTGCGTCTGCTGGCCGATGAGGGCGGCGACTTGCCGCCGCGGCGCGCGGTGCTGGCCGCGGAGATCGAGGACGTCAAGTACCGGCCCGATCTCGACGACGCCGTCGTCAGGCTCGGTGCGCCCGTTCCGATCGACGACGTCATTGCCGCCTATGTCGACAACGCGGAAGCCGAATCGGCCGTGACGAAGGCCATCGAAGTCATCGACGCGGCCGACCTGGGCGACGAGGATGCCGAACTGATCGTCGGCGATGCGCAAGACCATGACCTGGCCTGGTACGCGAACCAGGAGCTGCCGTTCCTGCTCGACCTGCTCTGACGTCCGAATGTGATGCATCCGGCACCGCGGTCCTAGCTACGACACCGTAGGTTACGGTAGCGTAGGTTTCGTGAAGCCCACCCAATCGACCACAATGATGAGCGCAAGCCAGTCGCCGCATAGTGAGCAGGAGCTTCCGCTGGGCAGACGAAACCCCTCGATCACGGGCAACGTCGTCGAGACCACGCGACCCGTCGTCGCCGGCGCCGAACGGCACCCCGGCTGGCACGCGCTACGCAAAATCGCGGCACGCATGACTACGCCGCTGCTGCCCGACGACTATCTGCACCTGGCCAATCCGTTGTGGTCGGCGCGCGAATTGCGGGGCCGAATCCTGCAGGTGCGCCGCGAGACGGAAGACTCCGCGACCCTGGTGATCAAACCCGGCTGGGGCTTCAATTTCGACTACCAGCCGGGCCAGTACATCGGGATCGGGCTGCTGATGGACGGGCGCTGGAAGTGGCGGTCCTACTCGCTGACCTCGAGCCCCAGCGCCAAGTCCCGATCCGGCATGGATCGCACCGTGACCATCACCGTCAAGGCCATGCCCGAGGGGTTCCTGTCGAGCCACCTGGTCGCTGGTGTCGAGCGAGGGACCATCGTGCGGCTGGCCGCGCCGCAGGGCAACTTCGTCCTGCCCGACCCGGCCCCGTCGTCGGTGCTGTTCCTCACCGCCGGTTCCGGGATCACGCCGGTTATGTCGATGCTACGAACCTTGGTGCGCCGCAATCAGATTGGTGATGTGACACACCTGCACTCGGCGCCCACCGAATCAGACGTGATGTTCCGGGCCGAGCTGGCGGCACTGGCCGACGCCCAGCCCGGGTATCGCCTGCAGCTGCGCGAGACGCGCACGCAGGGCCGGCTGGACCTTTCCACGCTCGATCAGCAGGTGCCGGACTGGCGCGAACGCCAGACCTGGGCCTGCGGTCCGGAAGGCATGCTGATTCAGGCCGAGCAGGTATGGTCGGCGGCTGGTATCAACGACCGGTTGCACCTGGAGCGGTTCGCGGTAACCAAGGCCGCGCCCGCCGGTGCCGGTGGAGCCGTGACCTTCGCCCGTAGCGGGCGGACGGTGACCGCGGACGCCGCGACGTCGTTGATGGACGCCGGCGAGGGCGTCGGCGTGCAGATGCCCTTCGGCTGCCGGATGGGGATCTGCCAGTCGTGCGTGGTGAGCCTCGTGGAAGGCCACGTTCGCGATCTGCGCACCGGAGTCGAGCACGATCCCGGCACCCGGGTGCAGACCTGTGTGTCGGCCGCATCGGGCGATTGCGTACTCGACATATAAAGGCTACTCACAGGTAACCTACGGACTCGTAGGTTACGATAGCGTAGGGAATGTACCCCAACGACCGTAGGGAGATGACGACGTGGCAATCACCGACGTCGACGTATTCGCCCATCTGACGGACGCCGACATCGAAAGCCTGGCGGTTGAGCTCGACGCCATTCGCCAGGACATTGAAGACTCTCGCGGCGCGCGGGACGCGCGCTACATCCGTCGCACCATCGCGGCGCAACGTGCGCTGGAAGTGGCCGGCCGACTGACGCTGGCCGCGAGTTCCCGGCGCTCTGCGTGGTGGGCGGGAACCGTGACCCTGGGCGTGGCCAAGATCATCGAGAACATGGAGATCGGCCACAACGTTATGCACGGCCAGTGGGACTGGATGAACGACCCCGAGATCCACTCCTCGACGTGGGAGTGGGACATGAGCGGGTCGTCCAAGCACTGGCGCTACACGCACAACTTCGTGCACCACAAGTACACCAACATCCTCGGGATGGACGACGACGTCGGCTACGGCCTATTGCGCGTTACCCGCGACCAGCGCTGGAAGCGCTTCAACCTCTTCAACCTGCTGTACAACACCTTGCTCGCCATCGGATTCGAGTGGGGCGTCGGCTTGCAGCACGTGGAGATCGGCAAGATCCTCAAGAAGCGGATGGACCAGGACGACGCCCGGCAGCGCTCCGAGGAGTTCTTCGTCAAGGCCGGCCGCCAGGTGCTGAAGGACTACTTAGCGTTCCCGGCGCTGACGTCGCTGTCGCCGGGCGCGACCTACCGCTCGACACTGACGGCCAACGCGACCGCCAATGTGATCCGCAACGTGTGGGCCAATGCTGTCATCTTCTGCGGCCATTTCCCCGACGGCGCAGAGAAATTCACCAAGACCGACATGATCGGCGAGACCAAGGGCCAGTGGTACCTGCGTCAGATGCTGGGCAGCGCCAACTTCGAAGGCGGCTGGCTGATGCGGTTCATGAGCGGCAACCTGTGCCACCAGATCGAACACCACCTGTACCCGGACCTGCCGAGCAATCGGCTGCACGAGATCTCGGTGCGGGTGCGCGAGATCTGCGACAAGTACGACTTGCCTTACACCACAGGCTCATTCCTGGTGCAGTACGGCAAGACCTGGCGCACGCTGGCCAAGCTCTCGTTGCCGAACAAGTACCTGCGCGACGACGCCGACAACGCGCCGGAGACGCGAAGCGAGCGGATGTTCGCCGAGCTCGAGCCCGGCTTCGCTGGTACCGATCCGGCCACCGGCCGGCGGCGCGGCCTCAAGTCCGCTATCACCGCGGTGCGAGGTTGGCGGCGTGCTAAGCGGGCCGCGGCGGCGGGCAGCGCCGATGACGGGATTGCGGCCTAGGCAAGGTAATTCGCGGGCAAGGTAACTCGCGCTAGCGCCGGGTACTACGGATAGAACTCTGCGGCGGCCGTCGGGGCGACACCGAGTTCGGCCGCGACGGCATCGATCGCTTGCTGCCCGAGGTTCGGGTCGACCCGGCGGTCGGGAAGAAAATATGGGCCGACGTAGCGGTCGTAGTGGTATTGCGCTTCCTGCCAGGTCTGTCGGTCGAGAAACCGGTGGACGTAGTCGACGGCCCGGCCGGGTTGTTCGTGGAGGAATTGCAGCGCCCGCCGGTTGGCCCGCACCACTGCCGCAACGGCGGGGCTGTCCAGCGGGATATGGGTGGGATCGATGACGACGCCCACGGTAGGGATCTGGAAGTGATCTCCCACCCAGGCCAGCACGTGAAATCCCTCTTCCTTGGCAACCTGTTCGGGGGACAGCGTGCTCCCCACGTAAGCGGCGTCGATCGAGCCGTCCCGCAGGCGTCGCAGATCCATTTGGTAGTCGCCCGGATGCCGCACCACGCATCTCACGTCGCGGTCGGGGTCGAGGCCGTGTTTGCGCAGTACGATCCGGGCGAACGTGCCGGGCGGGTCCGACGGGCCATGGACGGCCAGCCGGCGCCCGCGAAGATCCTCCATCGATTTCACGTCGGCGTTGCCGAGAAACCAGAACAGCGGGTGATCGGTGCTGACGGACAACGCCTTCCAGCCGATCCCGTCGGTCAGCCTCGACACCAACGTCTTGCCCAGGCCGATCACCGAGCCGCGGCGTAGCCGTTCCGCCGGCCAGCCGACCCCGTCGCGGAGTGCGACGTGGACGTTCTCGTCCTCGAAATAGCCCTCCTGGTCGGCGATGTGGGCAACCAGCTCCTCATGGATACCACGCCCGACGTAGAACAGATCGATCGTCTCCATGGCCAGACCCCTTTCCGATCTGCCGACTTGGTCAGCGCCACAAACCAATTCAATCCATGGCGAGGCCGCCGTTGACCTCCATGCAATGACCGGTGATGAAGCCGGAGTCGTCGCTCGCCAAGAAGGCGACGGTCTTGGCCACCTCCTCGGGACTCACCAGGCGTCCCATCGGGTTGGTCGCGCCAAGCCGCTGCAACTCCGTCGCGCTCAGCAAAGCGTTCGCCGTTGTGTCGCCCACCGTGGCGGGCGACACGAGATTGGCCGTCACCCCATGCGGCGCCAGCTCGAGTGCGACGTACCGGACGAACTGGTCGAGCGCCGCCTTGGCGGTGCCTACCGTGATCATGCCGTCACGAGGCCGGCGGGACAGCACCGTGGTGAGGTAGACCAGCCGTCCGTAGCCACGGGAAACCATATCCGGGACAACAGATTTGGTCAGCATATAGGCGGCGTGCAGCTCTTGGTCGAGTTTGCCGCCGAGCTGCTCCCAGCTCAGGTCGGCGAACGAGGTGACGTCGTAGGGGATCAACGCGTTGTGCACCAGTACGTCGACCCGGCCCCACTTTTCGTTGGCCTCGTCGATCATCGCGGAGACATCGTCGGCGACGGTGACATCGGCCCGAATCGCCACGGCCGCACCGCCGGCGGCGGTGACGCCCCGGACAACTTCGTCGGCTTCCTCGGCGCTGGATCGGTAGTTGACGACAACCCGAAACCCTCGCTCCGCGAGAGCCAGTGCGCTCGCGGCACCGATTCCCCGGCTGGCCCCAGTAATGACAGCGACATGGTTCATCAGGGTTACCTCCGACCGCCGGCAAGCCGGAACGATACCCTTGTGGCACATCCCGGTAAAGGGTCTGTCTACGCAGGCGACGTGCCTTCGAGCGAGGAGAGACGACCATGAGCGATGACGACGTGCGGGCCGCGCTGCAACGTCACTGGGAGGCCTCCGACGCCAACGACTTCGCGACGGAACACCAGATCTACCGGGCTGACGCGGTTCTCGAATATCCACAATCGGGCGAACGGATCAAGGGCCGGGCCAACATCCAGGCGTCACGCACCGCTCAGCCGAACGAGAAGCGTTTCACGCTGCGGCGCATGCTCGGCGGCGGCGGCCTGTGGGTCAGCGAGCTCGTGCTGACCTACGACGAGCAACCGTTTTACGTCGTCAGCATCATGGAATTCGAGGATGGGGAAGTGGTCCACGAGACGCAGTACTTCGCGGATCCGTTCGAGCCCGGTCCATCTCGGGCGCAGTTTGTCGAGCGAAGTTAAGCGGTTGCCGCCCAACGTGCGTCATGACACGCCGGCGCGGCCCGTCGCCTCGAACACGACACGCCGCCCGATTTCGACGGCGTGGTCGGCGAAGCGTTCATAGAACCGCCCGAGCAGGGTGACATCGACGGCCGCTGCGACGCCGTGCGGCCACTCCTCATCCATCAGGACGCTGAACAGTTCTCTGTGGAGCCGGTCCATCGCGACGTCTTCAAGGCCTATTTCTGCGGCCTGCTTCGGGTCACGCGACAGCAGAACGTCTCTGGCGGTGTTGCCGAGATCCACGGCAATGCGCCCCATTTCGGCGAAGTACCCGTTGACCTCGTCGGGCAGGGCGTGATTGGGATGGCGACGGCGAGCGATCTTCGCGACATGCAGCGCGAGTCCGCCCATCCGTTCGGCGTCGGCCGCGTTCCTCATCGAACCGACGACGAGTCGCAAGTCGCCCGCGACCGGCGATTGCAGCGCGAGCAACACGAACGCGGCTTCCTCCGCGTCGGCTTGCATCTGGGCAAGATCATCGTGATCGGTGATCACCCGTTCGGCCATGGCCAGGTCCGCTTGCAGGAGCGCCTGCGTCGCGCGATCCATAGCCAAGCCGGCGAGGCCACACATTTTGCTGAGCATCTCGGCCAGCGCGTCGAGTTGGTCATG
>NZ_JAFAUS010000370.1 GCF_019243155.1 Mycobacterium sp. | reverse complement strand
GGGAAAGGCGCTCGGTGTCCCTGTCTGAACTTTCCGCCACTCCCCCGGTCCTGACGTTCGACGACGTCAGCGCGGTGCGCGACGGCCGGTTGGTCTGGGCGAACGCAAACTTCCGGGTGCCCGCCGGCGGCATCGTCGCCGTCATCGGCCCCAACGGGTCCGGCAAGACGACGCTGCTGCACATGGTCCTGGGCCTGATCCCGACTGCTGCCGGCCGGCTCGAGGTGTTCGGCCGCCGCCCCGGCCGCGCCAACGACGGAATCGGCTACGTGCCGCAGCAATACGCCGCCGGCTCGGGGGAGGCCATCCGCGCCACCGATGTGGTGCTGCTTGGACTCACCGGTCGGCATTGGGCATTCGGGCGTAGCACCGCGGAGGAGAAGAGGCGGGTCGCCGAGGCGCTGGCCGCGGTCGAGGCGACGGATCTGGCCGAGCGGCGGCTCTCGACGCTGTCAGGCGGGCAACGCCAGCGGATCGCGATCGGTGCGGCACTCGTCTCGCAGCCGCAACTGCTGATCCTCGACGAACCGCTGGCGTCGTTGGATCTGCGCAGCCAGCGCGACATCGTCGCATTGCTTTCCCGGCTGCACGCCGACCTCGGCGTCACCATCCTGGTGGTCGCTCACGACCTCAACCCGCTGCTGCCCATCCTCGACAGCGCGATCTACCTGCTCGACGGACAGCCGCACTACGCCCCGATCGGCGACGTGATGGACGACGCGTTGCTGACCACGCTCTACGAGACGCCCATCCGGGTGGAATTCACCCCGGACGGAAAGCCGTACACGAGGAGCACGCTGTGACGACGCACCACTTAGCCCTGAATTACCAAGCCAATTGGTTGTTGATCATGAAGTCGGGGTTCATGACCAACGCTCTGATCGGCGGCACCATCGTCGCGCTGGCCGCGGGGTTGATCGGTTACTTCGTCGTGGTCCGGCAGACCGCGTTCGCCACCCACGCGCTGGCCCACATCGGCCTGCCGGGCGCGACCGGCGCGGTCCTGTTGGGCGTTCCGGTGGCAGTCGGGCTCGGCGTGTTCTGTGTCGGCGGGGCGCTGGTGATCGGCGTGCTGGGCAAGCGTGCGGCCGATCGTGAGGTGGTTACCGGGACGGTGCTGGCGGCGGCGATCGGCCTCGGACTGTTCTTCAATTCGCAGGCCACCAAAAGCTCGTCCACGATGACCAACGTGCTGTTCGGCAACCTGCTGGCCATCTCCGGTTATCAGCTGGCCAGCTTCGCGGTCCTGCTCGTGCTGCTGGGGCTGGTCATCAGCCTGATCTACCGACCGCTGCTGTTCGCCTCCGTCAACGCTCTGGTCGCCGAGGCGAAAGGCGTTCCCGTACGCGCACTTTCGATGATCTTCATGGCGCTGTTGGGGCTGACGGTCACCATGGCCGTGCAGGCCGTCGGAACCCTGCTGTTGTTCGCGCTGCTCGTCACCCCCGCCGCGACCGCGATCATGCTGACGCCCCGGCCGGCCCTGGCCATGATCACCTCGACGGCGATCAGCCTGAGCGCGGTGCTGCTCGGACTGGGCGCGTCCGCCATGTTCAATCTGCCGCCGAGCTTTCCCATCGTCGCCATCGCCTGCGCCGTCTGGGCGGTCGTCTGGGCCGGCAACCACCGCCGAGGGGCCACCGCGCAAGCCGTGGACGAGTCGCGGGTTGCCGCACCCGCGGTGGTGCCGGCTACGGAACGGATCTCGGCGACCTCGACGACCTGACCGGCACCGGCGAAAGGAGCGTTCGTGTCTTGCCAGCCGGACGAACCCGCTGAAACCCGGCGACGACGTTCGACCGTCAAGCAGCGGACCGTCCTGGAGGTCTTGCGAGAGCAGGAGAACTTTCGCAGCGCTCAGCAGGTGTACCAGGACATCTGCCGGCGCCAAGACCAGCGGATCGGCCTCACCAGCGTTTACCGCATCTTGCGCGCGCTTGCCGCGGATCGGATCGCCGAAACCCAGCGCGCCGAGGACGGCGAGATCCTCTATCGGCTCCGCAACGGCACGGACCATCGGCACTATCTGCTCTGCCGGCAGTGCGGCAGGGCAGTGGCGTTTACGCCCGTCGACATCGAAGAACACACCCGCAGACTGAGCAGCGAATACCACTACAGCGACGTCACCCACTACGTGGATATCTACGGCGTCTGTCCGAGGTGCCGAAACCTGCAGCGCTGAAACGCTTTACGTTCTTAATGAAAATGATTATCATTAAGGACCATGCGGCCACCCAACTCTCACCTGATCCCCGTCACCGTGCTGTCCGGCTTCCTCGGAGCGGGGAAGACGACATTGCTTGGTCCACCGCCGACTTCCCGCCCGGCCAGGAAATCGTGTTCATCGGCGTAAGGCTGGACCACCAACGGGTACTCGGGTTGATGCGGTCGGCGTTGCTGACCGACACCGAACTGGCCGCAGGCCCGCGGCGCTGGGTCGACTATGCCGATCCGCTGCCGCCGTGGAGCTTCGTCCACACACACTGACGTCGAACACCCAGTCGCAAAACAAACCTCGAGGACTGATGATGATCCATTCGCACAGTTACCACCCCGCCCAACACCGGTCCCGACGCGAAATCGACCAGGCCATCGGGGCCCTGATGGGTATCCGACGCTGCACGGCGGAGGAGGCCCTGGCCGAGATCACCGGTGTCGTGCGGGCCAGCGGAGTCGGCCTCGGCGGGGTATCCCGCGCGTTGCTCGACCTGGTGAGCGGCGCCGTCGACTCGACGGCCGCGAACGCGGC
>NZ_JAFAUS010000298.1 GCF_019243155.1 Mycobacterium sp. | reverse complement strand
GGCGGTGGTGGACTCCGTCGGACGACCCACATCGCGAGGCCCTCGCCACCGGGTTTGGCCTGCGGTAGGAACCGTTTTCGAGCACTGGTAAGAGATTGGTCCTGGACGGCGACCGCTCGGCGCGCTTGTGTGGTGGGTACGACGCGCGGAGGGCGAAAAGGCATGGCAGACAGGTACGTTGTGGACGATCTCGCCGACTTTGTCGTCGGCGCCGAACAGTCGGACCTGAGCGGGCGGTCGCGGGCATTGCTGAAACGCAATGTGCTCGACAGCATCGCGTGCGCCGTCGGGTCTTTGGACGGCGAACTCGTCGCGACGATCCGTGCGCAGGCGGACCAATTCAGCGGCGTCCCGACGGCTACCCTGGTCGGCGGCGGGCGCGCGTCGGTGGATCAGGCCGCTTTTTTCAACACGGTGCTGGTGCGCTATCCCGATCTGCTCGACACCTACCTGACGGTGGGCGGGTTGTGCCATCCCGCCGACAACTTCGGAGCCATCCTGGCGGTGGCGGAGCACGTCGGCGCCGGCGGAGCCGATTTCCTGCTGGCCCTGGCGGTGGCCTACGAGGTCCAATGCCGGTTCAGCGCGGCGGTTCCCGTCATGGCGCACGGGCTCAATCATGCGCTGCAACTGGCGATGTCGGTGGCCGCGGGATCGGCGAAGCTGCTCGGGCTGAGCGCCGAACAAACCGCCGGCGCTATCGCCGCCGCGGCGGCCGACAACGTGTCGCTCGCGGCGGTACACGCCGAACCGGTCTCGAACTGGAAGGGCATCTCGCCCGCGATCACCGGCATGCGCGCCATCTACACGACGATGCTGGCCGCACGCGGCGTCACCGGGCCCAAGTCGCTGTTCGAAGGCCCACACGGCCTGGTGCAACTCTTCGATCAGCCAATCGATTTCCATACCTCTGATCGGGGACTCGACTGCGTCGAACAGACCTACCTCAAGCAGTACTGCTCGCTGATCCACGGCCAGGCCGTCATCGACGCGGTCCTGGCGATTCGCACCGACAACGGTCTGCGCGGCGACGACGTGGCGCGGGTGACTCTCGAGGTATTTCAGGGCGCGTACGACTTCGCCGGTGGGGGAGCGTACGGCGAGAAGGATCACCCGCAAACCAAGGAGCAGGCCGACTACAACCTGAAGTACCTGACCGCGGTGGCACTGCTGGACGGCGGAGTCGGCCCCGAGCAGTTGGAGACCGAACGGGTGCTGCGCGGAGATGTTCAGGACCTGCTGGCGCGGGTGGACGTCAGGCCGGCCGAAGACCTGACCGCGGGCTACCCGGAGCGCACCGCGATCCGGGTGCGTGTAATAACCTGCGATGGAAGGGAATTCGAGCGCGAGGAGTCCGATTACGAAGGGTCGCCCACCCGGCCGATGTCGTGGGAACGCGTTGTGGGCAAATTCGGCTGGCTCGCCGAACCCTTCTGTGACGAGGCGCTGCGCGCCGACATCGTCGCCGCAGTCGCCCACCTGGATGAGATTCCAGTCGCCGAGCTCACCGGGCTGCTCGGCGCCGCGAGCTCTACCGCCAAGCGGCCGCGTACCAAGCCACGCTTCTGAGCGCGCCCCCTTGCGTGGCCCGTCGTCCGCAATCAATGATCGGGCCATGCGCAAAGATCGCGGCATCAATCGGTGGGAGCTGGTCACCTGTGCAGTCGCAGGTCACGTCACCTATGCGCCGGATGAAAAGTCCCTCGCCGAACGGCTGAGCGGCACCACCGGGCTGGGCGAGGTGTGGCGTTGCCTGCGGTGCGGTGAATTCACCGTCGGCGGACCCCACGGCCGTGGCCCAGCCGAAGATGCGCCGATGATCATGCGCGGCAAGGCTTTACGTCAAGCGATCATCATCCGCGCCCTGGCGGTGGAACGGCTGTTCCGGGCGGTGGTGATCGCGCTCGCCGCGTACGCGGTGTGGAAGTTCCGCGGTGCGCGGGGCTCCATCCAGGCCACCCTCGATCGCGACCTGCCAATTTTCCGCGCCGCGGGGTTCAAGCTCGATCAGATGACGGTCGTGCACGAACTGGAAAAGGCGCTGGCCGCCAAGCCATCCACGCTGGCGCTGTTGACCCTGATGCTGGCCGGCTATGCCCTAGTGGAGGTGGTCGAGGGCGTCGGCCTATGGCTGCTCAAACGTTGGGGTGAGTATTTCGCCGTGATCGCGACTTCGGTGTTCCTGCCGTTGGAGATCCACGATCTGGCCAAGGGCATCACCATGACCCGCGCGGTGACCTTCGGCATCAACGTCGCCGCCGTGATCTACCTGCTGATCTCGAAGCGACTGTTCGGATTGCGCGGGGGCCGGAAGGCTTACGACGAGGAAAGGCGCGGCGAGCAACTTCTGGACGTCGAGAAAGCCGCGAGCGCCTGACATGAGCACGTATGCGATCACCGGATTGGCTTCCGGGATGGGGCGTGAGGCCGCGCAACGCCTGCGCGACGGCGGCCACCGGGTGATCGGCGTGGACATCCAGGGCGGCGACATCGTCGCCGACTTGTCGACACCGCGGGGACGAGAGGAGGCCGCCGCCGGGGTCCTCGCGGCTTCGGAGAACAAACTCGACGGTGCCGTGCTGGCCGCCGGACTTGGTCCCAGCCCGGGTCGGGACCGTCCGCGCCAGATCGCTCAGGTCAACTACCTCGGAGTCGTCGAGCTGCTCACCGCCTGGCGCCCCGCGCTGGCCGCCGCCGAAAGCGCCAAGGTCGTCGTCATCGCCAGCAATTCCTCGACGACGGTGCCCGCGGTGCCGCGCCGGACCGTCAAGGCGTTGCTTGCGCACGACGCGGACAAGGCGTTGCGGTCGGTGCGACTCTTCGGCCCTGCCGCGCCGACACTAATGTATGCGGCCTCGAAGATCGCGGTCAGTCGCTGGGTGCGCCGAACCGCTGTGCTGCCGGAGTGGGCGGGGTCGGGCATCCGGTTGAACGCCCTGGCGCCGGGCGCCGTCATGACCCCGCTGCTGACCGAACAGCTGTCGACGCCCCGGCAGGCTAAGGCGGTCCGGTCGTTCCCGGTTCCACTGGGTGGCTTCGGCGATGCCGGGCAAATGGCCGACTGGATGTGTTTCATGTTGTCGGATGCGGCTGACTTCCTTTGCGGCAGCATCGTCTTCGTGGATGGCGGTACCGACGCGTATTTTCGGGCCGACGATTGGCCGAAGGCGGTTCCGGTGCGCCGTCTAGCTGGCTATTTGCGCCGGTTCAAAGCTCGGCAGTGACGTGGAATAAACCGTGATGCAGAGGTGTCGTAGACCACAGTGCCCTTTTCGTGACCTTTACCGCGGCGCGGCGTGCTCGTAAAGCGTTCAGGGTGGAATTCAATGAGTCGGCGCACACGCCGAAAAAAACAAAGGATCAAACTGTGTCCCCATTGCAGTCCTGGATCCGCCAGGCCCCTACCAACCTCGACGTGATGACCCCGATCAAGACGCGTGCCTTCGACGCACTGAACGTCGTGCTCAACACCACGCGCCGCCCGGCCGACGCCGGCCCGCGGCTGATGACCCGGGGCGCCGAACGCTGCTGATAGCGGCGTCTACTCCGGCGCTGCCGAAGAGTTCGCGGCGCGCCGGCGCGCCCGGGAGGCGCGCAGATTGGCAGCGTTGCCGCACGTCTTGACGTCGTGCCAGACCCCGCTGTTGTTTTTGGAGCGGTCGTAGAACGTCGACCCGCAGTGATGGTTGTGGCATTGCTTGATGCGTCGCCAGGTGCCGGCGTGCTGGCCGAGCAGGATCTCCCCGAAGAGCGCGGAGGCCAGCCAGCGCCAACCGCTGCCGCTGGGATCCAGCCGCACTTCGCCCGCATCGGATAGCGCGAAGGAAGCGGAAACAGGGCCGGCGCCCAGCCCGCTCGGCGCCTGACCGGCCACCAGACTCGAGATGGTGGCCCGCACGGCACGCAGCTTGGCCAGGTCGGCATCGTCGAGGGCCGGTGGCCGCAGATCCATCCCGCGCTTCGCCGACCAGGCCCGCACGGCGTTTTCCGCCCACTCGCCCGCGCTCGCGGTGTCGGCCAACAGGTCGGCCCCGTATCCCTCGATGCCCCTGGTGTTGAGGAAGTCCTGCACCAACGCCAGGCCATCCGGAGCGGGCGCGAGGCCGTACCGCTGTGACGCAGCCCATGCAGATGACATAGGTAAAGAATACTTGACTATGTCGCAGCGGGCAACTAGCTTGACAGAAGCAAAAGTATTTTACCTAAGTCAAGGAGCGCGAATCATGGTCAACATCAAGGGGTCGACGGTCGTGGTTACCGGTGGGCAGCGCGGTCTCGGGCGGTCCATCGTGGCGGAGTTGCTGGAGCGGGGCGCGGCCAAGGTGTACGCGACGGCGCGGACACCCAAGCCCAGCGAAGATCCCCGGATCGTAAGTCTCGAGTTGGAAGTGACCAAGCCGGAATCGGTTGCCGCACTGGCAGCCACGGCAACCGACGCGAACATCGTCATCAACAACGCCGGCGTCCTCGGCGCCCGGAGTCTGCTCGGCAGCGACCTCGAGGAGGTGCGGGCCGTGTTCGAGACGAACTACTTCGGCGCGCTTCGCGTCGCGAAGGCGTTCGCGCCGATCCTGGCCGAGAACGGTGGCGGGGCCCTGGTCGACATCGCGTCGATCTTGTCGTGGATGCCCGGCTCCGGCGGCTACGGCGACTCCAAGGCGGCCCTGTGGTCGACGACGAACTCGCTGCGTCTGGAACTCGAGAAGCAGGGCACCCAGGTGGTGAGCGCTCACCTCGGCTTCACCGACACGGACATGACCACCGGGTTCGACGCGCCCAAGAACGATCCGCGCGACGTGGCACGCGCGATCGTCGACGGCATCGAGCGCGGCGACGTCGAGGTGCTGGCCGACGACGACACCCGGTACGTCAGGGCGGCGCTGTCCGGACCGATCGAGGCGCTCCCACACATGTGACAACCCGCTCCACTGACTGGGGTGCCGGCGACGTGGCCCGTCGTCGGCACCCCGGTTGCTGTCTGCGGCACATGGGCCGAAGTGACACCGACGTGTTTGGATAGCGACATGGATGAGGAACGCATTGTCAGCGCCACCCGCGTCATCTCGGCCAGCGCCGCCCGGATCTTCGAACTGATCGCCGACCCGTCTTCTCAGCCGAGTTGGGACGGCAACAACAACCTCGCCTCGTCGGCTCCGGGCCAGCGCGTCCACGGAGTCGGCGACGTGTTCAAAACGACCCTGACGAACGGTGCGGTGCGGGAGAACCACGTCGTCGAATTCGTCGAGTGCAGCAAAATCGCTTGGTGCCCAGCCGAACCCAAGAAGCAGCCGCCCGGTCACCTGTGGCGCTGGGAGGTCAGCCAGATCAACCCCACGCTGACCACCGTGACCCACACCTACGATTGGACGGCGCTCAACGACCCGACCCGCATCGAAAAAGCTCGTTCCATGACGCCCGAGATGTTGCGCGAATCGATGGACAAGCTCGCGATGCTCGCGCAAGACCTCGAGAAGTAGCGGTCGGTCACCGCATGGCACTTCCACCACCGGGAAACGGCAGCGCGGCCATCGTCACCGGCGCCTCGTCAGGCATCGGCGAACAGTTGGCGGGCATACTCTCCCGGCGGGGCTATGAGGTCGTCCTTGTCGCGCGCAGCGTCGGGCGCCTCGAGGAACTGGCCGCGCAATTGGGTTCGCGAGCCCACCCGCTGCCCGCGGACCTGGCCGACCCCTCGGAACGGGCAGCCCTGCTCGACCGGGTCACGGCGCTGGACCTCACGCCCGACATCCTGATCAACAACGCCGGGTTCTCGACGCTCGGACTTGTCGCGGAATCGGTTCCAGAGGAAGAAATCAAGCTCGTCGAGGTCGACGTGGCGGCGGTGGTCGATCTGTGCAGCCGGATGCTGCCCGGAATGGTGGAGCGCCAACGCGGCGCCGTGCTGAACGTGGCGTCGGTGGCCGCGTTCGGTCCGCTGCCGGGCCAGGCGGCGTACGGTGCCGCCAAGGCCTTTGTGTTGTCCTACACCCACAGCCTGCGCGGTGAGCTGCGCGGCACCGGGGTCACCGCGACCGCGTTGTGCCCCGGGCCGGTGGACACCGGATTCGGCGAAGCCGCCGGTTTCAGCAAGGAAGAAGCCGAGGCCGCCCTGCCCAGGGTC
>NZ_JAFAUS010000525.1 GCF_019243155.1 Mycobacterium sp. | reverse complement strand
GCCTACGCCGACAGCGGCCGGCTGCTGAACATCGGCTCGGCGCTGGGGCCCGGCGCCGCCTCGGCGTGGGACTCGGCGGTCGTCGACCAGTTCACTCGCGGCGGCGCGTTGTGGGGTGTGCCGCAACTGACCGACGCCGGAATTGCGTTGTACTACAACGCCGATCTTCTCGCCGCGGCCGGCGTCGATCCCGCCGAGCTGAACAACCTGCGGTGGAGTCCCGACCGCGCCGACGACACGCTGCGGCCCATGCTCGGCCGGCTCACCGTCGACGCCGGTGGACAGACAAGGGAGTCAGCAGGTTTCGACTCCGGCCGCGTCCGGCAGTGGGGGTACAACGCGGCCAACGACCCGCAGGGCATCTACCTGAACTACATCGGGTCCGCCGGCGGCGTGTTTCAGCGCGGCGACAAGTTCGCGTTCGACAACCCCGGGGCGGTGACGGCGTTCCGGTACCTGGTCGACCTGATCAACGACGACCACGTCGCGCCGCCCGCCTCGGACACCAACGCCAACGGCGACTTCTCCCGCAACCAGTTCCTGGCCGGCAGGATGGCACTCTTCCAATCCGGCACCTACAACCTGGAGCCGGTTGGCCGCGACGCGCGCTTCCATTGGGGCGTCGCGATGATGCCGACGGGTCCCGTTGGACGGGTGAGTGTCACCAACGGCATTGCCGCGGCGGGCAATGCCGCGACGAAGCACCCCGACGCGGTGCGAAAGGTGCTGGCCTGGATGGGCAGCAAGCAGGGCAACGAATACTTAGGCCGCGAAGGCGCGGCGATCCCGGCGGTGTTGTCAGCGCAGCCGGTCTATTTCGACTACTGGGCCGCCAGGGGCGTCGACGTGAAACCCTTCTTCGCCGTGTTGAACGGCCCGCGGATCGCTGCCCCGGGCGGCGCCGGCTTCGCGGCCGGCAACGACGCCCTGCGGCCGTATCTCGACGAAATGTTCCTGGGCCGAGGCGATGTCGCGGCGATGCTGCGAAAAGCGGAGTCGGCGGCCAACGCCGCGGCGCAGCGCTAGCCGGCTTCGTCGTTGAGCGCGCTGTGGTGACGGCCCCACACGAAGTAGAAGATCAACGCCGCCGCAACCCAGCCGCTGAACGCGATCCACGTGTACCAGTGCAGGCTGGCCAGGATGTACCCGCATACTAATACCGAAAGAACCGGCGTGACAGGGTAACCGGGCACCTTGAACGCCCGGGGCAGGTCGGGCTCGCGCACCCGCAGCAGGATCACGCCGATGGATACGACGATGAAAGCCGTGAGCGTCCCGATGGACACCATGTCCGCGAGCTTGTCCAAAGGCACCAAAGCCGCCAGGGCCGAGGCCGCGACGGCCACGATCAACGTGTTGCTCACCGGCGTCATGGTGCGTTGATTCACCGTGGCGAACCGGGCCGGCATCAGGCCGTCGCGTCCCATCGCGAACAGGATGCGGGTCTGGCCGTACAGCGTGACAAGCGTGACCGTGAAGATCGAGATCACGGCGCCGGCGGCCAGGATTGTGCTGGCCCACATCCCGTGCGTGACATTGTCGAGGATGGTGGCCAGCCCGGCCTCTTCCTGTTGGCCGAAAGCCTGCCACGGTTGGGTGCCGATCGCGGCGAGCGCGACCAATACGTAGACGGCGGTGACGATCACCAGCGCCGATATCAGCGCTCGCGGCATCGTCTTCTGCGGATCGGTCACCTCGTCGCCCGCGGTCGACACGGCGTCCAGACCGACGTACGTGAAGAAGATGGTGCCCGCCGCCGAACTGATCCCCGCGACGCCGAACGGCGCGAAATCCTTGAGGTGATCGGCGTCGTACGCCGTAAACGCGATGATCACGAACATGCCCAGCACACCGAGCTTTATCAGCACCATGATCGCGTTGACCCTCGCCGACTCGCTGGTACCGCGGATCAACAGCACCGCGCACATGGCGATCAGGACGACCGCCGGCAGGTTCACGTAGCCCGCATCGGAATCCCAGGGCGCCGCCGACAGCGCATGCGGCACCTGAAATCCGAACAGGTTGTGCAGCAGCTTGTTCACATAACCGCTCCAGCCGACGGCGACCGCGGCGGTGGCCACCCCGTATTCCAATAGCAGGCAGGCCGCCACGCACATCGCGACACCCTCACCAAGGGTGGCGTACGCGTACGAGTATGACGACCCCGAAATCGGTACGGCAGAGGCTAATTCGGCGTAGCAGATCGCGGCGAGACCAGCCGCGACACCGGCGATGATGAACGAGAGGATCACACCGGGACCGGCCTCGGGCACCGCCTGGGAGAGCACGAAGAAGATTCCGGTGCCGACGGTCGAGCCGACCCCGAACATCGTCAGCTGGAACGTGCCGATACTTCGCTTGAGGTGATCCGCGGCTCCCTGCGCGACCGGTGCGCTGGTCACTGGGCGGCGGCGCCGCAACTGCTCGGTCAGGCTGATCGACGTGGCTGGCAATTGCGCCTCCTGTGCTGGGTCAGCTGATTATGTTCCAGCCTCCCGCAACACCGCAGCGAACTGCTCAACGGCCCAGTCGATCTCCTGTGCCGTAACCACCAGGGGTGGCGCGAACCGCAGCGTCGAGTCGTGGGTGTCCTTCGCCAACACGCCCCGGGCCGCCAGGCGCAGGCTCATTTCCTTGCCTGTTCCCCGCGCCGGATCGACGTCCACCCCAGCCCACAGGCCGAGGCCGCGCACGGCCAGCACCCCGTCGCCCAGCAGCGCCCGCAGGCGCCGATGCAGGTGCGCGCCCAGCGCGACCGAACGGGCCTGGAATTCACCGCGAGCCAGCATGGACACCACGGTGGTGCCGATCGCTGCGGCCAGGGGGTTACCACCGAAGGTGGAGCCGTGCCCGCCGGGATGCAACACGCCCAACACATCGCGATCCGCGACCACGGCCGACAGCGGAACCACGCCGCCGCCCAGCGCCTTGCCGAGCAGGTAGACGTCGGGCACCACCCCCCAGCGATCGCACGCGAACGTGTAGCCGGTGCGGGCCAGTCCCGACTGGATCTCGTCGGCGATCATCAGCACGTTGTGCTCGCTGCACAGCGCCCGCACGGTTGCCAGATAGTCATCGGGTGGCACGATGACGCCCGCCTCCCCCTGGATCGGCTCCAGAAGCACCGCGACCGTGTTGTCGTCGATCGCCTGGGCGATCGCCGCGGCATCACCGAACGGCACCGAACGGAAGCCGGGCGTGAACGGCCCGAACCCGCCGCGTGCCACCGGGTCGGACGAGAAGCTGACAATGCTGATGGTGCGGCCGTGGAAGTTGTTGTCGGCCACAATGATATTGGCCTGGTCGACGGGCACACCCTTGACGTCGGTGCCCCACTTGCGGGCGACCTTGATCCCGCTTTCGACGGCTTCGGCCCCCGAATTCATCGGGAGCACCATGTCTTTGTCGCACAGGTAGGCGAGCGCCGCGCAGAAGGGCCCCAGCTTGTCGGAATGGAACGCGCGGCTCACCAACGTGACCGTGTCGAGTTGTGCGTGCGCCGTCGCGATGATCTCGGGGTTGCGGTGACCGAAGTTCACCGCGGAGTATGCGGACAGGCAATCCAGGTAGCGCCGGCCCTCGATGTCGGTGATCCACGCACCCTCGGCGCTTGCCGCCACCACAGGCAGCGGCGAATAGTTGTGCGCTGCACGCTTTTCCATCAATCGGATTGCGGTGTCGTTGCGGTTCGCCGCGACCCTTTCCGACGTGAGGTTCTCGAGGATCGTCATGAAAATACCTCCAATGTGCAGCATTTGACGGAACCGCCGCCCTTGAGCAGCTCGGACAGATCGACACCGATCGGTTCGAAACCGGCCTCACACAGCTGTGCGGCGAAACCCGTTGCCGCGCAGGGAAGCACAACGTGACGACCGTCGGAGACGACGTTGAGGCCCAGGACGTAGGCGTCGGCGCTTCCGACCACGATCGCAGTCGGGAACAAGCCGCGCAGTCGCTGTTGCGCCGCCGCACTGAACGCCGGCGGGTAGAACGCGATCGTGTCGTCGTCCAGAACGGCCAGGGCGGTGTCCAGGTGGTAGAAACGAGGATCCACCAGCTCACACGTCACGACCGGCATCCCGAGCAGCGCTTCGATTTCGGCGTGCGCTCGGTGGTCCGTACGAAAACCGCAGCCCGCCAACACCATATCGCCGACCTTCAGCAGGTCGCCCTGCCCCTCGTTGATGTGACGAGTCGACACTGGCCGGTACCCGAGCGATGACATCCACGCCGCGTAGGCACGCGATTCGCCTGCGCGCTCGGCGAATTTGAACCGCGCGACGATCGCGAAATCGCGCGCGACGAAGCCACCATTGGCGGCGTAGACCATGTCGGGAAGGCCCGCGATAGGTTCGATCACGTCAACGTGATGACCCAGCCGCAGGTAGGTCTGACGCAGACCCTCCCACTGGGCGAAGGCGCGGTCGACGTCGACGGGCGTGGAGACGTCCATCCACGGGTTGATAGCGTACTCGACGGCGAAGAACTTCGGCGGGGTCATCGCGTACCGGCGGACACTGGCGGCACGTCTCAGTTCCACGACTGCGGGAGCAACAACGTAACTGTCCGTCATGAATCAACGATATTTGCGTTCTCTGGCACAATCAAACACCGGATATTGCGTGTCTAGGCATTATTTGTTGCGTTATAGTTTTTCCAGCGGCGATTTATTGTGTAGCGAGAGGACGGCGATGGACCGCCTGGACGAGACCGACGAACGCATCCTGGCCGAGCTCACCGAGCACGCGCGGGCGACCTTCGCCGAAATCGGTGAGAAAGTGAGCCTGTCGGCGCCCGCGGTGAAGCGGCGCGTCGACCGGATGCTGGACGACGGTGTGATCAAAGGCTTCACTACGGTCGTCGACCGCACTGCGCTCGGCTGGAAGACCGAGGCCTATGTCCAGGTTTTCTGCCACGGCCGAATCTCGCCCGACGAGCTGCGGGCGGCGTGGGTAGACATCCCCGAAGTGCTCAGCGCGGCGACGGTCACCGGCACGCCCGACGCCATCCTGCATGTGCTGGCCCGCGACATGCGGCATTTGGAGGAGGCATTGGAGCGGATCCGGTCGAGCGCGGACATCGAACGCAGCGAGAGCATCGTCGTTTTGTCGAACCTCATCGACCGCATGCGGCCCTAGCGGCCAGCGGTCAGCCTCGGCGAAGCAGTCGGCCAAGCCTCGACGGCGACCGCCTCGGTGGGCGGCGAGATGCGTAGGGCCAGGGCACGTTCCGCTCTGGGACCGACTCGACCCTGACACCTTTGAGTTGCGTGCGCAGGTGCTGACGCATGTCGTGCAGATCCGGATCAGTCCAACGGTTGGTCGCTTCGATCGGATCGGCGATGAGGTCGTAGAGCTCCCACTGATCGTCGAGCGGAGAGGTCCGGTATGCCTCTCCCCCAAAGCCCGTTGGCCGCCAGGTGGCGCACGCCGGGTTCGGTCCAGGTGCTCGGGTCGTCGAAGGTGCGGACCAGCTTCCACAGGTGCCCGGCGCCGCCGCGCACTTGAGCGTCATCGACGCGGACGACGAGTCCCTCGAGATTGGAGGCGGTGTGAGCGGGGATCCGGATACGAAGTGGCGCAGGCGGATTGACCGTCCGCTTCAGGCGGCGCGCCAGACCGGACGCACCGCTATCCCAGGCCTTCGATGTCGTAGGCGAGGACGTGGGGCGGGTCGAACTCGGTGATGCGTTCGACGATGGTGTCGCGCTTCACCTGCACGCGTCGGGCCGTGCCGACCGGCCCCTCGTCCGGACCGGAAAACAATATGCACGAGTGATCGACGTTCTCGGCCCACGAATTGATCGACCCGAAGTCCGCAAGAACACCCCAGATGTCGCCAATACCGGCCGCGATGGTGCGAGTCCGGTGGATGTCGGCCACCCGTTCAAGCTACGCGAAAGCCGACCGGCTTAGCGGCTTAACGGGTGAGATGGAAGATCGTCTCGATCGCGATCGCCCCACCGCCGGCCGCGGTGACGATGGCGAGCGTCAGCCAGTCGGCAGGTTTCGGGCGCGCCGGGTTGGCGGACAGCTGGCCCACCCCGCCGCGGGCGGTGATCGCGTCGCCCATCTCGTCCGCGCGCCGCAGCGTCACGGTGATGGCGGCGGCCATCAGGTCGATCAGTTCGATGGCGTGCCGGTGGCGCCGCGCCCGGCGGCTCTGCGGTACCGGCTTGGGCCGCAACCGCCGCGCGGCGTAAAGGACCTGGAACTCGTCGATCAACATGGGGAAGGCACGCAGCGCCAGCGCCAGCGACACGGCCCACTCGTCGACCGGGATCCGCAACAGCTTCAAAGGGCGGCCCAACATCGCTAGCGCGGGGCCGATTTCGGCGACATTCGTCGTCCACGACACCATGGCCCCCAGACCGAGCAGCACCAGGGACAGCGCGGTGATGCGCAAGAAGTTCAACGATCCGCCGAGCCCGATGTGAAGCCCGCCGACCGCGACCTCCGGGGTGCCGCCGGCCAACGCGGCGCTGACGTACCCGACGCCCAGCGCGATCCACAGCCACTTCGGGACCGACGGCACGGCGCCGCGCGGGATATGGGCAATCCGCGCCGCCACCGCAACCAGGGCCGCCACGATCGCGATCGTCACCCACCCCGGATAGAACGTCAGCAGCACCGAAACACCGGCAACCACCAGCATTTTGGTGCCGGCCCACAGATCGTGGATCGCTGACGTGCCCGGTACCGGGACCAGTAACACGACCGGACGAGAGGATCGTCGGCCGCTGCCCGCCTTCGGAGCTGAAGTTGCTGTCAAGACACGCCTTTCGCCGCGGTCGGCATCGCTTCCAACATGCCGTCACGAAGATCCAGGGTGCGCGGGCAAAGGTCCTCCAGCCCGGCGACATCGTGCGAGATCACGACCACCGTCAGGCCGCGATCGCGGCGCAGTTCCTCCAGCAGCGTCAGCAGGCCGCGCTGGCTGGCGGCGTCCAAGCCTGCCAGCGGCTCGTCCAGGATCAGCGCACGCGGTGAACAAGCCAACAAACCAGCCAGCACCACGCGCCGCATCTGGCCACCGCTGAGCTGATCGATGCGCCGTTTGGCCAGCGTGGAATCCAGCCCCACAACGCTCAGCGCCGCGGCCACCCGGTCTTCATCCCGCGGCGAAAACCCGGCCGCGGAAGCCACTTCCAGGTCGACCCGGCTGCGCATCAATTGCAGTCTGGCCGCCTGGAACGACAGGGCCACCGCACCGACCTGCTCATGGGTGGGACGGCCGTCTAGCAGGCAGACCCCCGACGTGGGAACGGTGAGTCCGGCCATGATCCACGCCAGCGTGGACTTTCCGGAACCGTTGCCGCCGTGGACCAGCAGACCGTCGCCCTGCTCCACGACGAAACTGACGTCCCGCAACGCGGTCTTGGCCCACGGTGTGCCGCTGCCGTATTCGTGGCCGACGCCAATGAGTTCCAGCACCGGGGCCTGCGAGCCGGGTGAGACCGCCACGGACGCCGCCGAAGCGCCTACGGCGCCAGCCATGTCGGCGTTGTCCGGAGATTCGCGGAGACGGATGACGCGGTCGGCGGTATCGGCCTCGTTGTTGTAGTGCGTGATGTGAACCAGAGCCGCCTGGTGCCGTTTGGCGAGACCCGACAGCACTCCCAACAGGCTGTCGCGGCCCTGCTGGTCGACCATGCTGGTGACCTCGTCGGCGATCAGGAGCGCGGGTTCGCGCGCGAGTGCGGCCGCCAGCGCAAGGCGCTGCAACTCCCCACCGGACAGACTTCCGGTGTCGCGCTCGTCGAGGCCCTCGAGGCCGACCTCTCGAAGCAGTTGGCCGACATCGACATTCGTACCCGGCGGCAGACCCCAGACCACATCGTCGGCGACCCGAGTGCCCAACACCTGGCTTTCGGGGTGCTGTAGCACCACCGCCGTTCCGCCGAACTTACCCAACCCCACCGCGCCGGGACGCTCGACGGTTCCCGCCGTCGGTTCCCGGCCAGCGAGGACGAGCATCAGGGTCGTCTTCCCCGAGCCGTTGGAGCCGGTGACCGCGATGTGTTCGCCCGCCCGGAGCTCCAGACTGAGTTCGCTCAGCGCGTCTTGGCCGGTACCGGGGTAGCGGAAGCGCACCTTGTCCAGCCGCACCGGAATCGGCCCGATCGGGATGTCCACCGCGGCGGCCGAAGCGTCAAGCTTGTGCAGATCCGGGACGCCGCGCATCCGCGCGATGAGGCGCGACAACGCCCACCAACCGATCAACGACACGACCACTGTCGAGATGACGAAGTAGACGAGCGCCACCCAGGGCCAGTAACCGACGACCGTGGCGAAGCACCGTTGCAAGACGTCGGCCGGCTGCTGCAGATTGACCCGGCCCAGGAATGAGGCCAGTCCATCCACGTTGGACTTCATTGCCTCGTAGATGAGGTGACGAAGCCGGGTCATCAGCGCCAGCGAGCCGACCGACGCGGCGCCGAGGAAGATTCCGGCGATCAATGACGAGAAGACGACCGTGGGCGTACCGCGGCCCTTGCGTCTGACGATTCCGACCAGGCCGCCGACATACGCGCTGTGGAAGACCCCGATGAAACCGCCCATTCCGGCGATCAGAAAAGCGATCATCCCGGCGGCAACCGTTGTGGCAAACAGGGCACGCAACCGGTAGCGGAATGCGATCAGCGCCGTGGGCACCGTGCCCAGCAACGCGACTCCCGCGGCGAACGGAACAACAACGGCGACGATCGCGATGACCGCACACAAAGCCGCCATGACCGAAGCGTGTGCGAGCTCGGCCGGTTGCAGCGGTCCACTCCGCGGACGCGAACGGACGGGGTGCGGGGCATTCACTTTATTTATTGTGCCAGGCCGCGGCCCCGCCATCCTGCAACACAACATGTGATCTGCGGTTTTAACTCGAGTAAGCCGGGTTACCCTCTCCCATAGCAAAGCTATGCAACCATGGATGTATGAACTCACCCGCCGCCAACCACACTGATGTCGTTGACGCCGCAAACACCAAGCCGCCCCAGCAATTGGGAGCGGATCTGCTCGCTGTGGTCGCACGGCTCAACCGCCTGGCCACCCAGCGCATCCAAATGCCTTTGCCCGCAGCGCAGGCCAGACTGCTGGCCACCATCGAAGTTCACGGTGAAGCCCGGATCGGTGACCTCGCCGCCGTCGATCACTGCTCGCAACCGACGATGACGACGCAGGTGCGCCGCCTCGAAGAGGCCGGCCTCGTCACCCGAACGGTCGACCCCGGAGACGCGCGGGCGGTCCGGATCCGGATCACCCCCGAAGGCAAACGCACAATCAACGCGGTCCGTGCTGACCGCGCCGCGGCGATCGAGCCCCAGTTGGCGATGCTCGAGTCCGCGGACCGGGAGGTACTGACGGAAGCGGTCGAGGTGCTGCGCCGACTGCTCGACAACGCCTCATCCACGGGTCGCCGCAACACCCTGTGATGGGTGCGGCGCTGGTAGTACGCCGAGCGTGGGAGTAAACACTTAACAAGGGTCGGGGGGTCAGAGCCTTGCGGCGGGATCAATTCGAGCTGACCGGGTGACGAAAGGTGGCGGCCATGCGTCCGGATGTTCCGGCCTCGCCGGGCGGCCCGCTGACCGTATGGCTCGGGCCGGTGCGATACGTCTTCGGCCCCGGCCGCGACGTGATCGTGGGATACGGCCCGGGGTGCGATGTTCCACTCGAGCGCGTGGCGGCGGCCAATCAGCCACTTCCGCCGCCCCACCCCGATGTGGTGCTGCGGTTCACCGGCACCCAGTGGGTGGCCATCGATCTCAGCCATAACGGCATCTTCGTGAACGGAACGCGCACGCCGACGGTCGAGATTCGCGACGGCCTGGGGATCACCATCGGCGATCCGCAGCGCGGTCCGCGACTGGTCTTCCAAACAGCGAGCCGTCCGCCCGGACCACCCCCGGGTCCGCCGCGAGCCCCGGCTCCGCCCCCGCAGCCCCCTACCCAGCGCGACACCCAGCGGATGCCGGTCGCCCGGCCGCAACCGCCCGCGACCGAGCGGCCGATCCAGCCCCAACCGTGGCCGAAGACCCCGCCGCCCCCGGTCGCGGCCCCCGCGGTTGCGCCACCCCCGGTGGTGCCACCCCCGCCCCCACCCGCACCGCCAACCGCGCAAGTCGATAGCCCGCCGGTCGAAGACGAGCAGTCGAAAGGCCTCGGTCTGATCGAGCGGATGGTCACCAGCAAGTTCCGCACGCCGCGGCCGTCATTCCGCACCGCGGAACCGAATGCCACGTATCGCCTGCCACTGGGACCCGGCGCGCGCACGAGCGGGGTGACCGCGTACCGCCTGGGGCTCACCGTCGACGGGCACGACATGCTCTCCGACATCTCGTTCACCGCGCGCCTGGGCACGCTGACCGCGGTCATCGGGCCGTCGGCCGCGCGCAATTCCGCATTGCTCGGGCTGCTCGCCGGCACCCGGGACGCCAGCACCGGTCGCGTCACCGTCGACGACCACGACGTGCACGCCGAGCCGCAGTCCATGCGCACCCGCATCGGCGTGGTCTCGCGTGATGACCAGCTGCACCGGCAGCTGACGGTCGAACGGACTCTGGGCTACGCCGCCGAACTGCGCCTGCCGCCGGACGTTTCTGCGGAACATCGCGAGCGGGTGATCGAGCAGATTCTCGAAGAAGTCGAATTGACGCCCCACCGGTCCACCCGGATCGGCAAGCTCTCCCCCGAGCTGCGTCGGTGCGCTTCGATGGCGGTCGAGCTGATCACCAGGCCGACCCTGCTCGTGGTCGACGAGCCGACCGCCGGACTGGATCCGGCCCAGCAGAGCCACGTGATGGCAATCCTGCGGCGCCAGGCCGACATTGGCTGTGTCGTCGTGGCCGCCGTGTCGTCGCCGGCATCGCTAACCCAGCTCAACATGTGCGATCAGCTGCTCGTGCTGACCGCTGGCGGAACCATCGCCTTTCTCGGGCCGCCCCTGCAGGTCGAGTCCGCGATGGGTACCAACAACTGGTCGAACATCCTGGGACGGCTCAACGCCGACCCTGACGGAGCCCACCGCGCTTTCCTCGCGCGGCCTCCCGCGTCGACCACACCACCGGATGTCGCCGCACCGTGGCCGCTCCCCGCTCGACTCCCGCTGCGCCGGCAAGTCCGGTTACTGGCCCGGCGCGAGGTTCGCCTGACCGTCGCCCACCGCATCTACTTCTGCTTCTTGGTGCTCCTCCCGTTCGCGTTGGCCGGGCTGGCACTGCTCATTCCAGGCGACTCGGGGTTGGAGCGGCCCAAGGCGGGCAGCGCCAACATGCACGAAGCCATCGAGATCCTGGCCGCACTCAACGCCGCCGCGGTCCTCATCGGCACCGCGCTGACTATCGGCGCCGTGGTTCGCGAGCAGCGCGTTTTCCGCCGTGAGCAGGCGGTAGGGCTCTCGGCGTTGGCCTACCTGATCGCCAAGATCATCGTCTTCAGCGTGGCCGCGGCCATTCTCACCGCCATCGTGTTCGCCATCGTCATCGCCGTCAAAGGCGGACCGGCGCACGGCGCCGTCCTGCTGGGCAACGCGACGGTCGAGCTGTATGTGAGCGTCGCGGCCACGGCCATCGCGTCGGCGTTGGTCGGGCTGGCGTTGTCGACGCTGGGCAGGTCCCGGCGAGAAGTCCTGTTGCTCATAGCGCCGGTGATTCTGGCATCGCTGCTGTTCAACGGCAGCCTGGTGCAGCTGGTCAGCAAGTGGGGCTTGCAGCAAATCTCCTGGCTCGTCCCGGCGCAGTGGGGTTTCGCGGCCTCCGCGTCGACCGTCGACCTCCGCAGGGTCGACTCGCTGGCCGCCAATGCCGAGATGTGGACGCACTACAGCGGTTGGTGGGTGTTCGACATGGTGATGCTCGCGCTCTTCGGCGCGACGGCCGCGATATTCGCCCTCTACCTATTGCGGCCACCCGACCGAAAGACTCCGCACCGACCCTCACAGCGCGACCAACAGGAACCGAGTCACCCGTCGAGCTCAGCAGTGGTCGACGGCACCGCCTAGTCCGCAATGTGAGCGTTATCCACCGCTTATTCCCCGCGGAACAGACGCAGGTTACGGTCGAGTCATGGCGTCAGACAACACAAATACTGCCGAGCAGCTGCGCAATGCATTGGACGGGCGTTGGCGTGACGTCCGAAACCAGCTCCGCAAAACCTTCACCGAGGACCTGTTCCGTCCGCACTTCACCCCGAACACGGTGATCGCGCGCACCAAGGTGGCCGAGCAGATGCGGATCATGGCCGCGTTCGGCGCCGCCGCGGACTCGTTCCGCAAGGAGCACGGTGGCACCGGTGACGTCGGTGCGGCCATCACGATGATCGAGATGCTCGCGATGTCGGACCTGTCGCTGATGGTGAAGGCCGGAGTGCAGTGGGGCCTGTTCGGCGGCGCCGTCGAGAACCTGGGCACCGAGCGCCATCATGAGGCCTACGTGAAACAAATCATCAGCCTGGAGATGCGCGGGTGTTTCGCGATGACCGAGACCGGACACGGCAGCGACGTCCAGGCCCTCGAGACGACGGCGACGTACGACCCCGAGACGGAGGAGTTCATCATCAACTCCCCCACCCCGACGGCGCGTAAGGACTACATCGGCGGCGCTGCTGAAACCGCAATCATGGCATCGGTTTTCGCTCAGCTGATCACCACCGAGGACGGTAAGCCGGTCAATCACGGCGTGCACTGCCTCTTGGTCCCGATCCGCGACGCCGAGGGCAACGACCTCCCCGGAGTGACGACGTCTGACTGCGAATACAAGGGCGGCCTGCCCGGCGTCGACAACGGGCGCATCGTGTTCGACCACGTTCGCGTCCCCCGGGTGAACCTGCTGAACAAGTACGGGGACGTCGCGCCGGACGGCACCTACAGCTCACCGATCGAAAACCCCAACCGCCGGTTCTTCACGATGCTGGGAACCCTGGTCCGGGGCCGGATCACCGTGGGCGGCAGCGCGGGCGCGGCCGCTCGCGTCGCGCTGGACATTGCCACCCGGTATGCGTTGCAGCGCAAGCAGTTCAGCGCGCCCGACGAAGAAAACGAAGTGTTGATCATGGATTACCTGGTGCATCAGCGCCGGTTGTTCCCGCTGATCGCCAAGTCATACGCGCTGCAGTTCGCGCAGAACGAGTTGGTGAGCAAGTGCCACGACATTCAGACCGCGGACGAGCCCGACGCCGAGGAGCAACGCGAATTGGAATCCCGCGCAGCGGGTTTGAAGGCGGCCAACACCTGGCACGCCAGCCGAGCGATTCAGGAATCCCGCGAGGCCTGCGGCGGCGCGGGCTACATGGCCGAGAACCGGTTGGTCGCACTGCGGGGTGACACCGACGTGTTCACCACCTTCGAGGGCGACAACCACGTGCTGACCCAGCTGGTCGCCAAGGAACTGCTGACGGCGTACGCCGACGACATCAAGAGCATGAGCCCAGTCGAATGGGTGCGCTTCGCGGCCAGCACTGTCGGCGATGAGGTCATCAAACGCACTGCGGCAGAGACGATTATCCAAACGATCATCGACGCGCGCCAGGACAGCGAGGAGGAGGGCAGCCTCTTCAACCGCGGCACGCAGATCAAGATGTTCGAAGATCGCGAGCAGTACCTGCTGGCATCCGTTGCGCGTCGACTGCAGGCCAAGTCCAAAGAGATGTCGGAGTTCGACGCGTTCAACTCGGTGCAAGACCACGTGCTGCACGCTGCCACCGCACACATCGACCGGGTGGTGCTCGAAGCGTTCGTCGCCGGGATCGACGCCTGTCCCGACGAGGACGCCCGCGAGCTGCTCGGCATCGTGTGCGACCTTTATGCGCTGTCGGTGATCGAGGACGACAAGGCGTGGTACATCGAGCATCGACACCTGTCCACCGATCGGGCCAAAGCGGTCACACGGGGTATCAACGATCGATGCCGCGCCCTGCGCCCGCACGCGAAGACCCTCGTCGACGGTTTCGGGATCCCAGAGTCGCTGCGTTACGCGGAAATGCTGCACCCCGAGAATTTGGCGGACGTCATCACGAGCTGACGGGCTGCTTGGCAAGAACGCTTAATCACCCTGCAGCACACCGCTATTCGTTCGGAATCTTACCGAGCGCTTCGAGCTTGCCGGTTGCGGAGATTCGGAATTTGACCGTGCCGATGCCGCTGGGACAGCACGCCTGATCGCTGCCCTTCTGCCATTGATACTGAACGGTGACGGTGTCGTCCGAGGGCGGCAAGACGGTTATGTACGGCTTCGGGTGCGTGGGTGAACCCAGCGCGGTGTTGTGATCGAAGAACAACAACTGCTGCGCAGTCGATTCGCTGGCGATCGTCGGAATGATTTGCACCCAGTGCAACCGGCAGTTTCGGGTATGACCGCGGGCGATTTCGACCCAATTCGAACCCGGGACCGTCACGGGTACCGAAGCGATGGCCCGGCGCACCGTGTCGGCCTTCGGTCCGTCGGACTCTTTGCACGTGTCGGGCCGAGCAGCCGGCGGAGCCGACGGCTTCGACCCGCAACCCGAGGCCAGCAAAACAAAAAAGATCACAATCACCCAACGCACGCGGTGAGCTTAGCGAAGCCTGTGAATGTTCCACCGGTTTGGTCAAAAATCCAGTTCTGGCAGCGTGTTTGCGTGGGGCCGCGGGTAACCTCGGCTCAGGCGACGGGTCAATGATGACCTGCGATAACGCCATCTGCGGCAGCCGGATTGGCCGGCAATTTCACAGTCGCATCTTCTCCATTGAGAGGAAGCCGTAAAGCGGCGGAAATTTCGGACATAAAGGCCGAAATATGGCCGTCGCACAATGAACTGACCCGATGCAGAGCTAACCCGATCGCAGGCGAGGGAGGGATGTAAGCGTGGCCAGGGAGTCCATGGCGCCAGACAAGGATGCCGTGAACACCATGTGCGCTTACTGCGGCGTCGGTTGTGGCATGGTGTTGCAAGTCACAACGGATCCGGAGAGCGGCCGCCGTCACATCGCGAAGTCGGTTGGGAACAAACAACATCCAGCTAACTTCGGCCGATTGTGCACCAAGGGCGCGACCACCGCCGACATGCTCAACGGACCGGGCCGGATGGAATCGGCACACCTGCGCCCCGAACGCGGCGAACCGGTCGAGCCCGTCGACATGGACAAGGCGATCACCCACTGCGCAAATCGGTTGCGGGCGATCATCGACGAGCACGGGCCCGACTCGTTTGCGATGTACGTCTCCGGTCAGATGTCCATCGAGGCGCAATACCTGGCGAACAAGCTGACCAAGGGCTTCATCAGCACCAATCAGATCGAGTCGAACTCACGGCTGTGCATGGCCAGCGCGGGTTCCGGCTACAAGCTTTCCCTAGGCGCCGACGGGCCGCCGGGTTCCTACCAAGACTTCGAGCGTGCCGACGTCTTCTTCGTCATCGGCGCCAACATGGCCGACTGCCACCCCATCTTGTTCCTGCGCATGATGGATCGCGTCAAGGCCGGCGCCAAACTGATCGTCGTCGACCCCCGCCGCACCGCCACCGCCGACAAGGCCGACCTGTTCCTGCAGGTCTCGCCGGGCTCGGATCTCGCACTGCTCAACGGGTTGCTGCAGCAGATCGTCGAGAACGGGCACACCGATCCCGAATTCATCGCGGAGTTCACCGAGGGCTGGGAGGTGATGCCCAGTTTCTTGGAGCAGTACACCCCCGACAACGTCAGCGAAATGACCGGCATCCCAGCCGAAGACATCCGTGCGGCGGCCCGCATGATCGGCGAAGCCGAGAACTTCATGAGCTGCTGGACGATGGGCCTCAACCAAAGCACCCACGGCACCTGGAACACCAACGCCATCTGCAACCTGCACCTGGCCACCGGTGCCATCTGCAAGCCCGGCAGCGGCCCCTTCTCCCTTACCGGACAACCTAATGCGATGGGTGGCCGTGAAATGGGTTACATGGGCCCGGGCTTGCCCGGTCAGCGTTCGGTGGCATCGGATGACGACCGCGCATTCGTCGAGGACCAATGGGGCGTCCCGCGCGGAACGTTGCGCACCGACGTCGGCACCGGCACCATCGACATGTTCTCGCGCATGGCCGACGGCGAGATCAAGGCCTGCTGGGTCATCTGCACCAATCCCGTTGCTTCGGTGGCCAATCGGAAAACAGTGTTGGCCGGCCTGGAACGCGCCGAACTGGTCATCGCCCAGGACGCCTTCTTCGAGACCGAGACCAACGAATACGCCGACGTCCTGCTGCCGGCGACGTTGTGGACCGAAGCCGAGGGGGTGCTGGTCAACTCCGAGCGCAACATGACGCTGTTCCAGCCGGCCGTCAACGCGCCGGGCCTGGCGATGCCCGATTGGCAGATCATCGCCCGGATCGCTTGCGCGATGGGCTTTTCGGAGGCCTTCAGCTACAACAGCGCCGAGGACGTCTTCGAAGAAATCAAGCGCTTCTCGAACCCGAAGACCGGCTATGACCTACGTGGCGTCAGCTACGAGCGGTTGCGGCAGAGTCCGCTGCAGTGGCCATGCGCACCCGAGCGCACCGAGGACCGTAACCCGATCCGCTACCTCAATGACGGTGTCAGCCAAACGCAGTTCGTCCGCGAAGACGGCCACGTGCCGCAGTTGGCCTTCCCCACCCCGAACGGCCGCGCGGTCTTTTTCGCCCGCCCGCACCTGCTGCCCGAGGAAATGCCCGACGACGACTACCCGTTCCTGTTGAACACCGGTCGGCTGCCCCACCAATGGCACACGATGACCAAGACGGGCAAGGTCGCCAAACTCAACAAACTCAATCCCGGGCCGTTCGTGGAAATCCACCCCGACGACGCCGCCCGTCTCCAGGTTCGTGATGACGACTCGATCGAAATCGCCTCCCGCCGTGGCCGTGCCGTGTTGCCCGCCGTCGTCAGCGACCGGGTGCGTCCGGGGAACTGCTTCGCCCCGTTCCATTGGAACGATGCCTTCGGCGAATACCTGTCGATCAACGCGGTCACCAACGATGCGGTGGACCCGATCTCGAACCAGCCGGAATTCAAGGCGTGCGCCGTCACGCTGACGAAAGTGACCGTCTCCCAGCCAGAGCCAGCCACCGAGGCCACGCCTCCGGCGGCCACCGACACATCAGAACCCGCGCCCACGGAGGTACGAGAGATCAGCGCCTCACAAATCGACGCCCTCGGCGAATTTCTGGGCATCGCAACCAAACCCGTGCCGAATTTCGACGAGCTCGGCCGTTCATACCTTGCCGGGATGCTCAGCGGGCTCCGGTCGGAAGGTGGTCTTCGCGCCGGTGGAGTTCCCACGCTGCCGCAGAGTGCGCCATTCGATCCCAGCACACGACTGTGGGTCGACGGCCTGTTCGCGGGGATGTTCTCCCGGGCCGACGCTCCCTTCCTAAAGGTTGAGGCACCCGATTCGGCGCCGACGCCCGCCGTCGAAGAGCCGACGCTCGAGCCGCCCGGTCCCACAGCGACCGCCGAGCGGGCTCCGATCGTGGTGTTGTGGGCCTCACAGACCGGGAACGCCGAGGAGCTCGCCACCGACATCGCCGCGCAATTGGGTGACGCCGCGTTGGCGGTCAGCCTGCAGAGCATGGACGACTTCCCGGTGGCCGAGTTGGCGACGACACGCGAACTTCTGCTGATCACCAGCACCACCGGTGACGGCGAGCCGCCGGACAACGGCTCCGGCTTCTGGCGGGCGTTGACGTCGGACGACGCACCGCAGTTCACCGACACGCATTACGCCGTACTGGCGCTGGGCGACTCGAACTACGACGATTTCTGCGGCCACGGCCGCAAGCTGGACGCGCGCCTCGCGGAACTCGGAGCGACGCGGATCGCCGACCGGGTCGACTGCGAACCCGACTACGACGACGCCGCCGCGAAGTGGTTGGGCATTGTTGTTGAAGCGCTGAGCAAGGCGCCCACATCGGTCGGTCGGAATAGCAACGCTTCGGCCTCCGTCCGTCCCGCGGCCGCTGCGCGTCCTCGATCCGGCGCCGGCACCTACAGCAAGAAGAACCCGCTCATCACCGGCATCGTCCGCAACACTGTGCTGAGCCGTCCGGAATCGACGAAAGACGTGCGGCAGCTGGTGTTCGACCTGCCCGAAGAAGCGGTCAGCTACGAGGCCGGTGACGCGCTCGGGGTGTGGCCGCGCAACAGCGACCAGCTGGTCGACGAGTGGCTGTCCGTCACTGGACTGGACGGGCAGACCCCAGTCGAAGTCGGCGAGCACGGTTTGATGTCGTTGCGTTCCGCGCTCACCGAACGAATCGAGATCGCCCACATCAGCAGGGATCTGGTGCGTTTCGTGCAGGAGCGCACCGGCGACCCGAAACTCGCCGAGCTACTGAAGCCCGATAACAAAGCCGCCCTGAGCGATTGGACATGGGGGCGTCAATCCATCGACCTGCTGGCACGGCTGCCGGTCTCCGCTTCGGCCCACGAATGGCTGCGGGTCCTCAAACGCCTTCAGCCGCGGCTGTACTCGATCTCGTCGAGCCCCAAGGAGTTTCCGGGGGAAGTGCACCTGACGGTCTCGCCGGTGCGCTACAACTTCCAGGGCGTCCCGCGCCGCGGGGTGTGTTCGACCTACCTTGCCGACCGCTCCGCAGGCGACCGAGTCGCGGTGTTTTTGCAGCCGTCGAGCAATTTCCGGCCGCCGAGTGAGGCGGACGCACCGATGATCATGATCGGCCCAGGGACCGGCATCGCACCCTTCCGCGGTTTCCTGCAGGAGCGCCGCGCGGTCGGCCACACAGGACCCAACTGGCTGTTCTTCGGCGAGCAGCACGCTGCCACCGACTACTACTACCGGGACGAGATCGAGGCGATGCATGCCGACGGCTTCCTCACCGAACTCGACCTGGCGTTCTCCCGGGACCAACAAGAAAAGGTCTACGTGCAGCACCTGATGCGCAAGCGGGGGGCCGAGTTGTGGAGCTGGCTGCAGGACGGCGCCCAACTGTACGTCTGCGGCACCGCCGACCCCATGGCCAAAGACGTCGATCGAGCGCTCTGTGACATCGCGGCCGAATTCGGCAAGCTCGACCCGGAAGCGGCGAAGGAGTACGTCCAGTCGCTGAGCAGTGACAAGCGCTACCACCGCGACGTCTACTAGCTCCGGCGCCGCGGCCCGCGGATCCCGTAATACGACCGAAACGTTCCACACCCGCCGCCGAAACATCTCCGTCGCACGATTCACTCGAGACATTCGCGCTCGAGGAGGGACGCCCAGGTGGCTTCCGAGTTTGACGGGTCCCGCGGGGAGGCCCCGCGCAACGGCTGCCCATTGCGGTGTGGGTTGCGCCATGCCGGTGACGACCTCATCGAGGGTCAGGAGCCGGCGTGCGACTGGGCCGGGTTCCCCATCAATCTGGACTTCGCGTTCTCACAGCAGCAGCGAGACAAGGTCTACGCGCAACACCTGATGCGCCGTCGCGGGGCCCAGTTGTGGCGATGGTCGCACGACGGCTCACCGCTGTGTGCCTGCGAATCGGCCGGCCAGGAGCGGTTCCATCCCGGCACGGCGGAGTCCCTCACCAGCGGATAGCTTTCGGGGGTTGCACGGCCCGTCCGATCACGCCTCATTCAGCGTGAGAAAAACTCGGTGGTTTCCGACCGACCCGGGTATCGGTTTCACTACCGACGCTGGAGGAAACCATGACTGCACCGACCGCCAACCCGATCACTTCGACGGAGCTCCGCACGCTGATCGAGTCGTCCGCAGCTCCGCGCATCGTCGATGTGCGGACCCCGGCCGAATTCGAGACCGCACACATCACCGGCTCTCACAACGTGCCGCTCGACGTGCTCGACAACCACACCGCCGAGATCGTCACGCGCCTCGGCCGCGATAACGATGTTGTGCTGGTGTGTCGGTCGGGGCAACGCGCGGCCAAGGCCGAGACGGTGTTGCGAAGCGAAGGTCTGACGGGCGGCCGTGTCCTGGACAAGGGCATCAGCGATTGGGAGGGCCAAGGCTTCGCCGTGGACCGCGGCAGGCAGCGCTGGGATCTGGAGCGCCAGGTGCGTCTGGTGGCCGGATCCGTAGTCCTCTCTTCGGTTTTGGGCAGCGTCGCGGTTCCCCGGCTCAAATGGCTGGCCGCCGGGATCGGTGGCGGGTTGACCTTTGCCGCGTTGACCAACACTTGCGCCATGGCGACGGCGCTGTCGAAATTGCCCTATAACCGCGGCGCCACATCGGATGCCAAGATGATCTTGTCTGGGCTCGGCGACACGTAGCCGCCGGCGCCCAAGCCTACGGTGACGCCGTGACCTCCGGGAGGTCGGCCGCCTGCCAGGCGCCGAATCCGCCTAGCACATCCGACACATCGACGAAACCGGCGGCACGAAGCGCACTCGCGGCGATCATGGAGCGGGTTCCGCTCGCGCAGTAGAGCACGACGGGAGCCGTCTGATCGAGCTTTGCGAACGACGCTGTGAGCGTGGGTAGCGGGATGGTGTGAGCGCCGGGGATGGCGCCTTCTTCGGTTTCCCCGGGTCCGCGTACGTCCACGACTTGCAGTCGCGGCTCCGCATCGCGCAGCCCGGACAGCTGATGCACGCTCAGTCGGGACGCGGCTTGGATCAGATCCAGTCGGCGCGTGACGACCTCGGCGAGGTCACGCAACTGCCCGACCACCCGGTCGAATCCCACTCGGGCTAGCCGGATCTTCGATTCGCGCGCGTGCACAGGGTCGCCGACCAACACGATGTCGTGAGCCGGTGACAGCACATGGCCGGCCCATTCGGCGAAACGTCCTTGCAGGCTGACGTTCACAGCATTTCGCAGATGGCCGGCGGCGTAGTCGCCCGGCTCGCGAGTGTCCAACAAGATGGCGCCCTCGTTGGCGCGTCGGAGCACCTCATCGATATCGAGTAGCGCCGGGGGCGATTCGTCGAGTAACGGGTGCGCCTCGGTGTTGCGCTTCGAGTCGTATTGGAAATAGGGGGGTTGCGCTGACTGCCCTTCGGTGACCGCCGCGACGAACGCTTCGACGTCGGGCTTCTTCAGCGCGTAGTTGGTCTTCTTCTGTTCGCCGATGGTCGAGCTGGTCTCGCTGGACAGGTTCTTGCCGCAGGACGATCCCGCTCCGTGCGCGGGAAACACGCGGGTGGCGTCGGGCAATTTCAGCAGCTTGTCGTGCAAGGAACCGTACAGCGCGGCAGCCAGCTCATCCGCTGTGATGCCGTCCGATGAGCAAAGGTCCGGCCGCCCGACGTCACCGATGAACAACGTGTCTCCGGTCAGGACACCGTAGGGCACCTCATCGTCGGGGTGTTCATACACGACGAGGCAGATCGACTCCGGCGTGTGACCGGGTGTCGACAGGATCTCGAAGGTCACCTCTCCCAATGAGATTCGCTGCCCGTCGTGCAGCGGTTCGATCGAGAAACCGACTTCGGCCCCTTCGCCATAGGAGATCACCGCGCCGGTGGCCTCCGCCAATTCCAGGTGGCCACTGAGAAAGTCGGCGTGGATATGGGTCTCGATGACCCGCTCGATCTGCAGCCCGTGTTCGGCCGCTTCATCCAGGTAGATGTTGACATCCCGGCGTGGATCGACGACGACGGCGCGGCCCGTCGTCTCGTCACCGATCAGATAGGAGGCTTGCGACAAACAGTCCAGATAGTGTTGCGTGAAGATCATTTTCGGCTTTTCTCCTCAACACGTGTCATCGATTGCGCGGGGCTGGTTGTCCGTACACCGCCACCACCACGGTGCGATCGAAGCTGTTGTCCGACCACACCCCCATGGCGGTGTTGGCGCAATCCCGGATGATCGCCATGTCATCCGGGTTGTGATACCACTGGTTGACCAATTCCAGGCTGCTGATGGCGATGGCCGGGTTGGTCGCGATCGTCTCGGCCGCTCTGCCCCGGAACCCGGCGGCGTTGGCGCGATCCTGCGGCGATGACCCGTCGGATCCGGTGTCGTCGTTGATGTTTCGATTGTTGATCATGTCGTCCGCGTGCCATTCGGCAGCCAGGGTCAGCGCGTTGTCCCGGACGATGTCGTTCGTGCAGCCCGCCTGGTGTTGCAGTGTGTAGACGGCGGAGACGACCGCGCTGTTGAGCCGCTTATTGTCGGCGTGCGCCATGGGCGCGGCAAACGCTGCCGCCCCTGAAACCGCCACGGCGACAAGCAGTATCCGGGCCGCGCAACGGATTGGTAGCAACACGGCAGATTCCCTCGGGTCAGACCGGGTCGAAGTGCGAGACAAGCCAGCGGCCATTGACTTTGTCCAGCGTCACCCGGATGACGGGCTGGGTATCGGTGGGAGCCCCGTCGCCGATGGTCACCGTTTGGTCGACGAACAACAGCGCCACGGCATGGTTCGGGGTGACCGAAACCGGTGCTGCCGAATTGACTTTGGCGATCGCATTGATGTGCTTTTCCTTTGCCCCCGGGATGACTACCTGGCGGGTCAGATCCGTATAGGCGTCCTTGAAATCTCCCGTCAGCCGCTCGCGCGCGGCGCCCAGGTCCTTCTCCACCGAATCCGCTTTGTAGGACAACAAGGCCACCGCATCCTCGCGTGCGGCCCGCACCGATTCGGCACGGGCCTGGGTCAGGTCATCGGCCGAACCCGCGACCCATTTGAGGTAGCCCGCCGCCAGTGTCAGCAGCAGGGCGACCGCGGGCAATACGCCGTATGTGAGCACGCGCGACTTGCGTCGCGTCTTGGGCCCATCGGTGGGCGCCTCCTCGAGAGCGGCATCGCGCCCGGTTGTGGACTCCAATTCTCCTGGCGTGTCGCTGTTCTCGTCGCGCTCGATGCCCTCTTGGATCATTGCGCTCACAGCGCCCTTGATGAATGTCGTCATGGCACGAACACCACATTCGACACTCGGGCGTCGTCACCGACCGAGCGGACCTCGATCCGCATCCGCCATTCCCGCGGCGCTTCCTCGCCGCCCGCGGTCTGCGACTTCACCGCGACCGCGACCAGCACCTGAGCCGAGTCGCCCCGCTGCGATTCCAGACCGGCATCGGTCACGGTACCTTCCGATTTCGACTGCGCCGCCTTGACGACCTCGATGAACGGCTTCGACCGCTGCTCGAAATCCTCGCGAAAAGCCCCGGTGGACAGGTCGATGATGCGCTGCACGTCGGCATCGATCTCCTTGTAGCTGATCGACGTCAGGTTCACGGCGCCCTGCCGGGCGACCTGGATGAACAGGTCGCGCCGGGCGTCAGCCTGGTGCCGTTCGTAGGCCCGGTAACCCAGCCAACCGGTCAGTCCGGCCAGCAACGCCACGACGGTGACACCGGCCACCGCCGCCCATCCGGCTTGCGAGAGCGGCGGACTGATGCGGCCTCGCCAGCGGGTGCGCCGACTCTGCTGATCGGTCGGATACTCGTCGACTTCCTCGCCAACGTCGAGGTTTTCAGCCTCGTCAGGTTCCACGGTCATGTTGCTCCTTACTGCTTACGCGGGCGGCACTAACAGTGACTGCCAGCTTTTGGCACGAGGGTGCGCGAGATCGGCCTCGGTGTAGCGACGACCATCGGGACCGACGTAGTCACCGTTGGCCGGGTCATA
>NZ_JAFAUS010000023.1 GCF_019243155.1 Mycobacterium sp. | reverse complement strand
TATCGTTTGCGCGTCATCGTGCACCAAGACGATGCCGGCAAGATGACCGGTTACGACCTGAAGTATCCAGACGGGGGTAATTGATGCGGTGGCGGCGACGGCTGCTCGTCGCCGCGGGCTACCTCCTGATCGCGGTGTTCGTGGGGTTGTCCGCGGTGGCGGGCTGGTTCTATTGGGGTCGCGTCGAGTCACGCGGCGAGGCCGCGGCGCGCGCCGTCCTGCCCGGCTTGGCCGCCAAGGAGATTCCCGCGGTTTTCGCCTACGACTACCAGACCGTCGAACGCAGCCTCAGTGATGCGTACCCGATGTTGACGCCCGACTATCGCCAGGAATTCCGGAAAAGCGCTAACGCGCAGATCATTCCGGAAGCCAAGAAGCGCGAGGTGGTCGTCCAGGCCAACGTCGTAGGCGTGGGAGTCATGACCGCCAAACGGAATTCGGCGTCGGTGATGGTTTTCATGAACCGCACCGTGACCGACAAGTCACGACAACCCCTCTACGACGGCAGCCGGCTGCGGGTGGACTTCAAAAAGATCGGCAAGCAATGGCTGATCGCCTACATCACGCCGATCTAGCCCGCCTGCTTCAGTAGCACATCGCAATGCCGTTGCAGTACAACGGATAACGCTGGACAGGGCTCGGTGGGGGCCCGGTCATGTGCAGCGAGAACGGTTGCTTCTTCATCTCCGGCTGCATGCCGCAGACGGAGCCGTGCATGGTGGTGTGAGTGCCGCTCATCGTCTCGTCGCTGAACGCGAAGTTTTCGGTGGACGGCGCGGTGCCGCCACCCGGACATGCGACGCCGTCAGCCTTGTCCACCTTGAAAGTCCAAAGCATGCTGGACATCCGGGCCCGGCCGCTGAAGTTCTGCAGCTTGTCGGCAGCGCTGATCTGCTCGGACGTCGAACTCACGATGTTCAGCGCGCACTGCATCGCGAAAACGATCGGGTCGGAATAGTCGTTCATGTTCCGGGTTCCGGATGGCTGGTCGCACAGCGCCGAAATCGTCCAGGTGACCCCGGACACCCCCGCCTCGTCGAAGGAGTAGGTGCCGTCGGCCGGTGGTCCAACCGCACGCGCGGGGTTGTCCGACTCGAGCGCGATCCCGATGGCGACGGCGGAGCAGATGCCTGCCGTGGCGGCCAGCCCGCGACGGAGCTTCATGGTCCCCTCCCTTCGAGCCTTACCCGCCTTGAGTATCACAGCGTTTCGGCAGCAGCACCATGGGGTTCGGCAGAGCCATCGGCGTCGCGGGGACGTGACTCCGCGAGGGCGTCGAGGAAGGACCTCGCCCAACGGTCGACGTCATGGGCGAGCACTTGGCGTCGCAGCGACCGCATCCGGCGCCGGCCCTCTTCGTCGGACTGGTTGAGCGCGGCCTCGATGGCGTCCTTGACGCCTTCCAAATCGTGCGGGTTCACCAGATAGGCCTGGCGGAGTTCGGCGGCGGCGCCGGTGAATTCGCTCAGCACCAGCGCGCCACCGAGATCGCTTCGGCACGCGACGTACTCCTTGGCGACGAGATTCATGCCGTCGCGCAGCGGGGTGACCAGCATGACGTCCGCGGCCACGAAGAACGCGATCAATTCGTCACGGGGGACCGGCCGATGCAGGTAGTGCACCACCGGATGACCGACCTCGCCGTACTCGCCGTTGATGTGACCTACCTGGCGTTCGATGTCGTTGCGCAGCAACTGGTAGCTCTCCACCCGTTCGCGGCTCGGCGTCGCCAGCTGCACCAGCACCGTGTCGTCGCGCTTCGCGCGGCCCTCGGCGAGCAGTTCGGAGAAGGCCTTCAGCCGGACGTCGATGCCCTTGGTGTAGTCCAGCCGGTCGACGCCGAGCAGCACCTTGCGGGGGTTGCCGACCTCGGCCCGGATCTCGCGGGCGCGGCGCCGGATATCGCGGTGCCGGGCCGCCTGGTCGAGGGCGCTGGAGTCGATGGAGATGGGGAAGGCGCCCACCCGGACGCTGCGGGACCCGAGATCCACCTCGCCGTACCGGGCGCGCACCCCCACCGATCCACGCGAAGTGTTGACGCCGATCAGCCGCCGGGACAGGAACAAGAAGTTCTGGGCCCCGCCGGTCAGGTGGAACCCGACCAGGTCGGCGCCCAGCAGGCCCTCGATGATCTCGGTCCGCCACGGCATCTGCATGAACAGCTCGACCGGCGGGAACGGGATGTGCAGGAAGAAGCCGATGATCAGGTCGGGCCGCAACTCGCGCAGCATCTTCGGAACCAGTTGCAGCTGGTAGTCCTGGACCCACACGGTTGCGCCCTCCGCGGCGGCACGCGAGGTCGCTTCGGCGAAGCGCCGGTTGACGTCGACGTAGCGGTCCCACCACTCGCGGTGATAGATGGGTTTGACGACCACATCGTGGTACAGCGGCCACAGCGTGGCGTTCGAGAACCCCTCGTAGTACTCGGCGATGTCGTCCGCGGACAGGCGCACGGGGCGAAGTTCCAGGTCTTCCTGGACGATGGGCTCGTCACCGGGGCCGTCACCGTCGTCGGCGATGCCCGGCCAGCCGACCCATGCCCCACGGCGACGGCGCAGCAGCGGCTCCAAGGCCGTGACCAGGCCGCCGGGGCTGCGCTTCCAGCTGGACGTGCCGTCGGGCAGCCGCACCTGATCTACGGGCAGGCGATTGGCAACAACCACAAAGTCCGAATTCCCGAAGGACGATGATGCCTTCGAGTCGTGCCCGCCCCCGGGAGTCATCTACGCGTCGATTTTTGCGGGCCCAATGCCGAGCATGGAAAGGAAGACGCGGCACTCGTCGGCGTCGGTCGCGTAGGCCGCGACGACTCGCCTGGCCTGGCTTGCCGTGCTGTCGGCGACCGGTTCGACGTCGCCGATTTCGCCAGGATCAGATTTCGTAGCCATGTCCTAACTGTAGGCGACGTTGCTGGCGACCCGCAGTGGTCACACCTGCTAAACGGAGCCGAGCCCGCTGAAGGGGGCTTCTTGTCGGCGCGGTGGGGCAGGATAAACGGGTGGACGCGGACGTGGTGTTCGAGTTGATCCGGGTCCAAGCGCTGATCGGGCGGGTCACCTCTGGGCGTATCCCGGTGGACGTCCGTTGTTCAGCTGCAAACAATGCAGGTGTACAACGCGCGGACTAACGTCTGTCCCACCAACCCGCACGTAAACGTTCCTCGTGACGTCGGACTCGTCGGAGATGCATGGTTCTCACTCCAGCTGATGTCCACAACGTCGCGTTCTCGAGGCCCAGGATCGGCAAACGCGGTTACGACGAACAGGAAGTCGATCTCTTCGTCGATCTGGTTGAGCAGGAGCTGATTCGTCACCTGGCCGAGGAAGGCGAGCTCCGCGGCCGGTGGACCAAGCTCCGCAATCGGTACGGGGAGGTGCAGAAGCTGGAAGCCGAGTTCTTCCAGCGCGTAGCCGCCCTGAGTCAGCAGGAATCCGAACTCGCCCAGCGCGCGGCGCAGGTCGCCAAGCGGGGCGCCCCGCTTCCCCAGCAGCTGGCCCAGCTTCGCTATCGCGAAGCCCAGGCGAGCCAGCGGGAAGCCCGCCTTGCACAGCACGAAGCCGAGCTTCGCGAACGCGAAGCCGAGCTCGTCCGATGGGACAACGAGCTCCGCCGCCGCGAAGCGGAGCTACAGCAGCGATCCCAGCGGCCCGCGCCGCAACTGAGGGCCGTGCCGGACGCGGCCGTCAACGGAGCGCCCCTCGACGAGTTGCCTTCGGCCACTTCGGTGCACGGGCGCCACGACATGGAGCGGATGGCGATAAGGGCCGTTACCGACCCGCTCGGAAACACCGTGACCGAGACGGTCCACGAGCGGACGCGTCGAAGCCCCGCCGATGACGCGTCCGCCGAATTACAGCGGCTGCGGGACGAGAACGCGCAACTCACTCACTCCTTGCGCTTGCTCAAATCCGCCACGGCTCTGCTCGCAACCGCGCTGGATCGCACGTAGTCCGTCACGGTCAACCCCAGCGGGCAGCCGCTTACACACTGGCCGTAATGTGTAAACAAGTCGGAGCTGACAACAAGCGAGGTGGGCGGAATGACACTGTCCGAGCAGGCCGGTTCGCAAGCGGCCAATGCCGATTCCGAAGAGCTGGTGACTTATGAAACCCTCGACGACGGCCTGATCGCCCGGATCTGGCTCAACCGGCCCGACGCCCACAACGCACAGAACCGCGGCCTGCTGGTTCAGCTCGACGAGGCGTTCGTGCGTGCCGAGGCCGATGACACAGTCCGCGTGGTCATCCTGGCCGCCAAGGGCAGGAACTTCTCGGCCGGCCACGACCTCGGCTCGGAGCTGGCCCTGGCAGAGCGGGCGCCCGGACCGGCACAGCATCCGACCTTTCGGGGCAACGGCGCGACCCGCGACCCGATCGCGGAGAAGACTTACCTGCAGGAGTGGCACTACTTCTTCCAAAACACTTGCCGCTGGCGCGAATTGCGCAAGATCACCATCGCCCAGGTGCAGGGCAACGCGATTTCGGCGGGGCTGATGCTGATTTGGGCGTGCGATCTGATCGTCGCCGCCGACAACGCGAAGTTCAGCGACGTGGTCGCCGTGCGCATGGGTATGCCGGGCGTCGAATATTACGCTCACCCTTGGGAATTCGGTCCGCGCAAGGCCAAAGAGCTGCTGTTGACCGGCGATGCGCTGGACGCCGACGAGGCCTATCGGCTGGGCATGGTGTCCAAGGTTTTCCCCGTCGACGAATTAGCCGACAAGACACTGGAATTCGCGCGACGCATCGCAGAGCGGCCGACCATGGCCGCGCTGCTGATCAAGGATTCGGTCAACGCCGCCTCCGATGCGATGGGATTCAGTGAGGCGCTGCGGCACGCGTTCCACATTCACGAGCTAGGCCACGCCCACTGGGCGGCCCACAACGAGAACAGGTACCCGGTTGGTCTGCCGCCCGACGTCGAGGACTGGCGTAACGCCAAGCCGACCAAGCTGGCCCGCCGCGATACGCCTTAGCGCGCTGCCCGCCGATCGCGTGCACGGGGGACCCGTGACCACCGCGATCGGCGCATGGTTCGATAACTAGAACCTGTTTCAATTGAGAGGCGGCTCGCGTGCAGCTTTCTTTCGAGGACCGGACGTATCTGGTCACCGGCGGTGGCAGTGGGATCGGCAAGGGCGTGGCCGCCGGGCTGGCCGCCTCGGGGGCTTCCGTCATGATCATCGGCCGCAACGCCGACCGGTTGGCGGCGGCCGTCGAAGAGATCGAAGCCGTTGCGGCGGACGGCGGCTCGGCCCGCTACGAACCCGCGGACGTCACCAACGAGGACGAGGTCGCGCGCGCTGTTGACGCGGCGACGGCCTGGCACGGGCGGCTGCATGGCGTGGTGCACAGCGCGGGGGGCTCGCAGACGGTCGGGCCCATCACCCACACCGACTCGGAGGCGTGGCGGCGGACCGTCGACCTCAACGTGAACGGCACGATGTACGTCCTCAAGCACTCCGCACGCGAAATGGTGCGCGGCGGCGGCGGCTCGTTCGTCGGCATCTCCTCGATCGCGGCCAGCAACACCCACCGCTGGTTCGGGCCCTACGGGGTCACCAAGTCAGCCATCGACCACATGATGATGCTGGCCGCCGACGAACTCGGCGCGTCGTGGGTTCGGGCCAACAGCATCCGGCCCGGCCTGATCCGCACCGATCTCGTCGACGCGAGCATCATCCAGTCACCGGAGATCAGCAGCGACTACGCCCTGTGCACCCCGCTGCCGCGGGTGGGCGAGGTCGAAGACGTCGCCAACCTGGCCATGTTTCTGCTCAGCGACGCGGCCGCGTGGATCACCGGGCAGTGCATCAACGTCGACGGTGGACACATTTTGCGCCGGGGTCCCGACTTCTCATCGATGATGGAGCAGATGTTCGGCGCCGACGCGCTACGCGGAGTGGTGTCGACCTGACCCGTCGAGCGAACGGGAGACGCGGATGAAGCGACTCGAGGGCAAGCGGATCCTGGTGACGGGCGCCGCGTCGGGGATCGGCCAGGCCACCACGCTGCGGTTGCTGGACGAGGGCGCCACCGTGGTGGGTTCCGACGTCGCGGTAGACGGGCTGGACGCCACCAAGGCGCAGGCGGGTACGGCCGCTGATCGCCTCGTGAACCTGTTGATGGATGTGGGCGACGAGAACTCGGTGGTCGACGGCGTCCGCTCGGCCGTCGAGCAGCTGGGCGGTCTCGACTCTCTGGTCAACGCGGCCGGCATCCTGCGGGCCGCGCACACGCACGAGACCAGCCTCGAACTGTGGAACCGGATCGTCGGCATCAACCTGACCGGGACGTTTCTGGTGGTGCGGGAAGCGCTTCGGGCGCTACTGGCGAATCCGCGCAGCGCGATCGTGAACTTCAGTTCCACGTCGGCGTCCTTCGCACATCCGTACATGGCGGCGTATGCGGCGAGCAAGGGGGGAATTCAGGCCTTCACCCATTCCCTGGCGCTCGAATACGCCAAGGACGGCCTGCGTGCGGCGTGCGTGGCGCCGGGCAGCATCAAGTCCGGCATCACGGACGCGACCGGCGGATACATCCCGAAGGACGCCGACTGGTCGCTGTTCCCGCGGCTCATGCCGATCCTGCCGACGACGGTCGAATCCAGCGGCGCCGGCATGGCCGAGCCCGGCGCGATCGCCGGCGTCATCGCCATGCTGGTGTCCGACGACGGCGCGTGGATCACCGGCACCGAAATCCGCATCGACGGCGGTACCCACGCTTGATCGCAAGCGCGGCGACCCGCTTCGCGCGCTTGCGATCGCCGCTTGATCGATGGCGGCGACCCGCTTCGCCCGGCTTCGCCGCGCTTGCGATCGCCGCTAGTTGACGCAGGGCACGCCACCGCCGTCGATCGGCTTGCCTTGATCGGGCGTCGGATACGTGGTCGTGGTGCCGTCGTAGTAGTACGTTTTGGCCTTGCTACTGGTCGTCGTCGTGGTGGTCTCGTCCGTCGTGGTGGTCTCGTCCTGCGACGGCATCGTGAAGTTGGTGTCCACGGTCACCCGGATGTGTCCGGGCGCCAAGCTGGCGTCGGGCTGCTTGGGGGCGTCGAGGCCGAGCAGGGTCGCCACGATCTTGGCGTCGGTCTCCGCGCCGGCGCTGTACTGGATCGTGGTCGCGGTCGGCTCGCCCGAATCGCGGTCGCGCACTTGACCCGCCGTGTAGCCGTGCTTTTTCAGGGCCCGGGACACTTCGGTGGCGAGCCCGCTCATGCTGCCGGAGTTGATCACGTCCACGACGGTGGTCGGACTGGGTTTGGCGGCGGTGGTGGCCGGGGTGGTTGACGGCGGGGGAGCGCCGATGGCCGTGGCGACCTCGGCCTTGATCGCGGACTGGTCGATGATGTTGACGTCCTGGCCGTCGATGTTGTCGTAGCGGACCACCGGGAGCGTCCGGAATTCGACGTTGCCGCTGGACGCCAGTGAACCCAGCCGCTGGATCATGTCCTCGTCCCACCCGGACGACAGCACGACGTCCTTGCGCGCCACGGCCATCAGGTTCTTGAGCTTGTCCAGGTTGGTGAAGGTGCCCGTGGCCTGCAGTTCCTGCATGACCGAGGAGATGAAGGCCTGCTGGCGGTGGGTGCGGTCGAGGTCCCCGTTCTCCAGTTCGTGGCGCTGCCGGACGAACGACAGCGCCTGGGCGGCATCCAGCCGCTGACGCCCGGCGGGGAAGTCCGCACCCGAAAACGAGTCTTCGACGGGGTGGTTCAGGCACACTTCAACGCCGCCGAGGGTCTGCGCCAGGTCGTAGAAGCCGGCCAAGTTGATCTCGGCGAAATAGTCGATGGGAACGCCGGTGAGGCTTCGCACCGCGCGCAGCGTCGCCGCCCGGCCCGCTTCGCGACCCTTCGTCTCGAGTTCTTTCTGGGTGGCCGTGCCCTGATTGGCGAGCTTTTGCGCGACGTACTGTTTGGTGAGGCCGTACGCCTCCTTGATCTTGATGTGGTTGTAGCCCGGAACTCCGGTGAAGGGCACCCAGTCGTCGCGCGGGATCGAAAACGCGGTCACTTTGTCGTCGGCCCCGACGTGCACGAGTATCAGGGTGTTGGTGTTGTAGCCGCCGTCGTCGGAATCGCCCGCGTGCAGGTGCTTCAAGATGGACCAGGGCAGGTCGTTGCCGTCCTGGTCTTTCCGCGAGTCCAGCCCTATGAGCAGGATGTTCATGTTGTCGCCGCTGGACCGCGGATCCTCTGGACGCAAGGCTTCCGAAACGGTGATGCCCCCCAGTGCGCCGTGAGCCACGTAGTAGCCGGCCCCGGTCAGCCCCACCGCCGCCACCGAGACCAGCGCCATGAGGCTGCGCGCCAGCCCATGACGGAATCGCGAGGGCTGACGAACGGCGCGATGACGGTGATGAGCACCGCCAGAGCGTGCCATCACAAACCTCGGCCCAAACCCCGCGCATCACCGGGCGCCGCAACTGCGGCGGTCTGCGGTGATGTCGCTTCAGGCATGGCGTCAAGTATGCGGTAGCGCGCTGTGAAGCCCCGAATCGAGAGCGCCCGGCTCGATGCCCCCAGCCCGCGGGCCGAAAGCGAATTCACGCCGAAAATATCGCGCTGACCAGGCCTTTCTGGCCGCGACCTGCCTCGATCGTCTCGGCGAGGTCTCGGCGGAGACACATAGCCGGCGAGATCGGTCCGAAGTTGTTATCTGGCCGACACCGCCGTCAGCAATACGGATACTCGATGTGCCACCGGCCGTTCACGTAGTCCGCGCGATAAACCCCGCCCAGCTGCGGGTTCGCATCGTGAACGACGCCGGAGCCGCCGACGTAGGGCGCGAAGCCAGGCGGATCCCAGGTGACCGACTGCGGGTTGGGCGGCAGATCGGGGGTGCAGTTGTGCTGTTTATTGACGTAGCCGTCAATCACCTTCTGCTCGGCGCTGGCCTGATCCCCGCCATCGGGCGCCGGGTCGGCGACGGCCAGGGCGCCCGGCGTCAGCAGGGCCGCCACGACCAGTCCGGCCAGGGTCGAGGCCCCGGCAGTTCGACCGGTGCGCATCTTGCCTCCCAACGACAGCAGCGTCAGCGGGCTTTGACGAGGTCCTCGCCCGACTTGTAGTAGATGGCGATATCGGAGCCGGTGATGATTTCAGCGAGGTAGACACCGACCGGTTCGACCTCGTAGTAGTAGTGGACATAGCCTGCGGCGTCCAGCGCCGTCTCGCACGAGAATCCGGGTGCGCCGCATCGTTGCTTGGTGGGTGATGCGAGAAGCGCGAGCAGTATGACGCCGACAATCGCCACCACCAGCGAAACTCGGTTCGGCGCCCGCCTGGTTTGCCCCGGATGCGTCACCGTTGGAGTGTAAGCGGCGAATCCCGAAGATTTCAGCGCGGCGCAGTAGGGTTTCACAGCTGTGGCCGCTGCAAACCCGGACGCCGCGCCGTCGCCCCAGACACGGGTCGAAGTGCTGGGCAACATCGGCCCGAACTGGTTCGCCTCGGTAATGGGCACCGGGATCGTCGCCACCGCAGGTGCCACGCTGCCCGTCCACGTCGTGGGGCTGCGCGCATTCGCGCAATTGGTCTGGGTGATCGCGGCTGCCCTGCTGGTGGTGTTGATCGTTCTGGTTGGCGGTCACTGGTTACGTCACCCCACCGTGGCCCGCGGTCACGCGCGCAACCCGCAGATGGCTCACTTCTACGGCGCCGCGCCCATGGCGCTGATGACGGTGGGCGCGGGAGCGGTCCTGGTCGGCAAGGACCTCGTCGGCGAGCGCGTCGCCGTCGACCTGGACTGGGTGCAGTGGACCGCGGGCACACTCGGCGGGCTGTTCACCGCCTTCAGCATCCCGTTTTTGATGTTCACCATGCACGCGGTCGAGCCCGATGCCGCCTTCGGTGGCTGGCTGATGCCGGTCGTTCCGCCGATGGTGTCCGCGGCGTCGGGCGCGCTGCTGCTGCCGCACATTGCGGCGGGAACGGGCCGGCAGACGATGCTGTACGGCTGCTACGCGATGTTCGGGCTATCGCTGGTGGCCTCGCTGAACATCATCGCGATGATCTGGACGCGGCTGACTCTGTACGGCACCTCGGGCACCGCCCGCGTTCCGACGCTGTGGATCGTGTTGGGCCCGCTCGGTCAATCCATCACGGCGGCAGGGCTTTTGGGGACAAACGCGGCACTCGTGGTCGATCCTTGGCTCGCCGAGGACATGAACGCCTTCGCGATCCTGTTCGGAGTGCCGGTGTGGGGGTTCGCGGTGTTGTGGATCGCGCTTGCCAGCGCGCTGACGGTGCGCACGCTGCGGCGCGGAATGCCGTTCGCGCTGACCTGGTGGAGTCTGACCTTCCCCGTCGGAACCTTCGTCACCGGAACGTCCCAACTCACCGGGCACAGCCATCTGCCCGCGTTCCGGGTGGCTGCGGGCATCGCCTACGCCGGCCTGCTGTTCACCTGGCTGCTGGTCACCGTGCGCACCGCGCGCGGCAGTGTGCGCGGCAACCTGCTCAAGCTGCCGCCGAGCACCGCGCCGGTAAAGGCAAGCAAGGGCTCGGTGTCCTGAGACAAACCGCCTGCAAAAAGGTGACTTCGACTTTGAATGACGTTCACCCGGCCGGACTAGCGTGACCACGCGTCAGCAGCGTGAACCGAAACCCCACAACAAGATGTATGGCGGTGATGAGCGATGACGAGCGTGACGCACCAAGAGCACGCACAGCACGAGCACGCCCACGGCGAAGGATGCGGCCACGTCGCGATCCCACACGGGGATCACGTCGACTACGCGCACGACGGACACCTGCACCGGCGGCACGAGGATCACTACGACGAGTGTGAACCGGCCGGCCACGCGGTGCACGAGGCTCACGACCACGTCCACGGCGAGGGTTGCGGCCACGTCGCTGTGCCGCACGGCGATCATGTCGACTACGTGCACGACGGATGTCGGCACGCGGCCCATGACGGGCACTACGACGAGCACTGACGTCCCGCACGTTTTACCGCCCGGTTGTTGCGGGTAGGCCTCCCTTCGAGCAGAAACGGGGGTTTACCGATGCGCGCTGAAGAAGGCGACGAAACGGTCAACGACTACGCCGTCGAGGGAAGGCAGACGCTGGGCAGAATTCAGGCCATCCAGCGGTCGGGCGGCAAACGGCTGAGCGAGATCGCCGGGCGCTTCGCCAGATTGTGGCGTGGCGGTGCGCCGGAGGACAGGTCCGGCCCGACCCGTTAGTTGGCCGCCACGGGAGCGGGGTGGCGGTGAGCCCACGGTTGGGCCTCTTCGAGTTGGGCGGCCAACTGCAACAGGTCGCCGTCGGCGCCCAGCCTCCCGACGAACTGCACTCCCAGCGGGAGTCCGGCGTCCGTCCAGTGCAGCGGCACGCTGATCGCGGGGCGGCCGGTGAGATTGGCGAGCTGTGTGTAGGGCACCCAGCCCAGGCTCTCCTGAATCAGCTCATCGAGAATTCCGCTGAGCGCCATGACTTTTCCCGCACGCAGCTTGCTGACGATGCGTGCCACTCTTTGGATGGCCGGCGAGGTTGACGTGGCACCGATCAACAGCGGTGGAGTGGCCAGCGTGGGGGTCATGAAGTAGTCGTAGCCTTCGTGAAAGGTCGCCAGCGACTGGATGTAGTCGTGTCTGTTCTCGGCCGCCTGTAGGGGAGCGAGGATGCCGGTGGATCGGGCGAGTTCACCGATGGCCAGGGTGTCGGCTTCGAAGTCGCTGTCGCGGGCACCCAGGCGCTTCTTGATCTCGGCCACTTGCCGATGCACCTGCGCGAACCAGATGGTGAGAAAGTCCCGCGCCAGAGCGGCGTCGTCGTAGGGCGGCCTCACCTCTTCGACCTGGTGGCCGAGTTCGCTGAGCAGCGCCGCCGCCCGCTCGACGGCGGCGACGGCCTCGGAGTCGGGATGCGGGTTGATGGCCGAGCTGGTGGAGTACCCGACCTTGCACGTGCCGGGGCGACGCTTGATCTGTTCGGCGAACGGCTCGTTGGGAAGGGCGACGCTGTAGGCGGCACGCGGGTCGGGGCCGATGATCGCGTCGTACAGCGCGGCACTGTCGCGCACCGTGCGGGAGACGACCCCCTGTGTCGCCATGCCCAATATCGGCTCGCCGGTCTGGGGTCCGTAGGGCGTCAGACCGCGGCTGGCCTTGAGTCCGAACAGCCCGTTGCAGGCGGCGGGGATGCGGATGGACCCGCCGCCGTCGTTGGCGCCAGCAGCCGGAACGATGCCGGCCGCCACCGCGGCACCGGACCCGCCCGAAGAGCCGCCCGGGGTGCGGGTGGTGTTCCAGGGGTTGCGCGCCGGGCCCCAGTAGTCGGATTCCGTGATGCCCTTGGCCCCGAACTCGGGGGTGTTGGTCATGCCGAAGACCACCAGGCCCGCGTCCAGAAACCGTTGTGTGACAAGGGCGTGCCGGTCGGCGACGTCGTTGGCCAGCGCCCGGCACCCGCACGTGCTGGGAAAGCCGCGGTATTGCTGGTCGAGGTCCTTGAGCAGAAAGGGCACGCCGGCGAACGCTCCGCCGAGTTCCGGGTCGTCCGCCTGCTTGTCGGCGACGTCATCGAGGCGGCGGACGATCGCGTTCAACCGAGGATTCACCGAGTCCGCGCGCGCTCGTGCCAAGGCGAGAAGCTCGGCCGGCTTGATCTCCCTGCGCTCGACCAACTCGGCCAGCGCGGTCGCGTCCAGGGACATGTACTCGTCCAGATGCATCGATCTCTCCCATGGTCGCGCCCACCGATGTGCCCTGGCTGCATCGTATTGGAGTTGAGTCGACGCCGGCCGCGTGTGGGAGCGCCCTAGTATCACTTGATGCCTACGGCCGCTGAACCGTTTACGATCCAGGCGCGCGACGGTGTTCGCATCGTCGCTGATCGCCTGGGCGACCCCCAGGCCCGCGCCGTGGTGTTCCTGCACGGCGGCGGACAGACCCGCCGCTCGTGGGGCAAGGCGGCCGCGGCCGTCGCCCACCGCGGGTGGCAAGCCGTCACCGTCGACCTGCGAGGGCACGGCGAATCGGACTGGTCCAGCGATGGGGACTACCGCGTCGTGAGCTTCGCCGCTGACGTCCAGGAAGTGCTCGGCGAGCTGCCGCCGCAACCGGTTTTGGTCGGGGCGTCGCTGGGGGGATTCACCTCGATGCTGCTCGCGGGAGAGATCTCGCCGGGCATCGCCAGCGCCGTCGTGCTGGTGGACATCGTGCCGAACATGGATCAGTCCGGGGCCAACCGGATACATGCCTTCATGGCCGACCGCGTGGAATCGGGATTCAGCTCGCTCGACGAAGTCGCCGACGCGATCGCCGAATACAACCCGCACCGGCCGCGGCCCACGGATCTGGAAGGCCTGACCACCAACCTGCGACGCCGCGGCGATCGTTGGTACTGGCACTGGGATCCGCAGTTCATCAGCGGCACCGCCGCGTTTCCCCCGTTCGAGGTCACCGACCCCGACCGGATGCACACGGCCGTCGAAGCCATCCTGCGCAGCGGGGTGCCCATGCTCTTGATTCGTGGCCAGATGAGCGACCTCGTCAGCCAGGACCGCGCAGACGAATTTCTCGCGCGCTTTCCGCAAGTCGAGTTCACCGACGTCCGGGGCGCGGGACACATGGTTGCCGGGGACCGGAACGATATTTTCGCCGACGCCGTCCTGGACTTCCTCGCCCGGCACGTCGACGGTCGGTGATACGGCGAGCCGCCGGAAGGATGTGGCCGACAACCGATTACAGGTGTGGACCGTTCGCTGCCGTCCGGCGTGCGTGCGATAGGTGCACAAGCTCGATCGCAATAGGGTCTAAAGTCCCTAGGAACTTTCCGAGGGGCAGCCCTAACGTCACTGAGGTTCGACAGGTCGAACTGCGAGGGACGTCTCGTCGGCCAGGTCGTCAGGGCGTGCGATGAAGGAGCGCGGATGGTCCTCGACGGGGTGCGGGAATTCAACAAGCGCGTGCTGAATCCCGTGATGAAACTTGTCGCCGGCCAAAAGTATTGGTACGCGGGCGTAATCGAGCACCCTGGACGACTCTCGGGCAAACCGCACACGACTCCCGTTGTGATAGAGCGGGTTACCGACGGTTTCATCATCCCGCTGCCCTACGGGGAGACGGCGGATTGGGTTCGCAACGTCCTGGCGGCCGGGCGGGCCACCCTTCGTGTTCACGGGGCGACGTATCAAGCCGTCAAGCCGGAGATCATCGACGCGCCGACGGCATTTCGGCAACTATCGCCACGCCGGCAACGTGAGTTCGGCCGGTTTCAGATCAGGGACTACCTCAAGATGCACCCCTCGGCCGAGGTGCCCGCAACCGATTGAGTCCGCTCCGTCGGCAGGGGCGGCAGACACCATGAATACTGTTGTCTCCGTCTATCGTTCACCGTGTCCGCTCGGCGTCCGCCACGACCCCGACCCGGTGTGACGTCGCTGAATGACTTTCGCGCTGTTACCATCTCCCGACACAAAGTGGAGGAGGGCGGTGTGACCACACCTTGGTTGCGCGGGTTGGGCCTGGTTGGTGCCGTGGTGGTGGCCGCGGTGACGTCGGCAAACCCTGCGCTGGCCGCCGTAGCTCCGACGCCGGGCATCAAAGTCAATGATGAAAAGGGTGGTTGCACAGCGGGGTTCGCGGCCCAAGGCAGCGACGGCAGCTACTACCTGATGACCAGCGGGCACTGCGACGCCCACGATGGTTCGCGATGGACCTATGGCGACGAGACACCGCTCGGCAAGATCTCCAACAGCGAGCAAGAAGGCGACAAGCGGGACGCCGCGATCATCCGGCTCGACCCGGGCCTCGGTGCGCCAGGGGGCGACATCGATGGCAGGTACGTGGTCCGGGACGTGTTGAGCCCGGCGCAGATTCAGATGGGCATGCCGTTCTGCAAGGTCGGCGCAACGACCGGTGAGACGTGCGGTGCCATCACGGGCATCCAGGGTGACGTGGTCGAAGCCAGCGTGTTCAGCCTGGACGGCGACAGTGGCAGTCCCGGCTTCGTGAAGAACGCCGACGGCACGGTGAGCGCGGTCGGCCTCTTGATGTCGTCACCTGACGGCGACGACAACACCACCTACTTCGCGATGATCAGTCCGCTGCTGGACAGGTGGGGTCTGCACGTCCTCCCCTGAGTCCCGGCTACGTGTAACGGGCGGGGCCGTGACCAGCGCATGTGACGGGCCGTAACGTAGCGTTTGCAATGGTTCGGGAGAGGGTATTTGCAGGAGCGGCCTAGGGCGCGTCCATCCGGGGAGAGCCTGAATTGGTCGCTTGCAGCGGCCTTGACGGAGACGCAGCGGAACCAGCGACACGAAGGAGAGCAGTAGTGAAGCGTGGGATCGTGGTCGGAGTAGCCAGTGTGGCCGTGGTAGTCGCGGCCTGCGCCGGTTGTTCCAGCAACAAATCGAGCACGGGAGCGTCGGGATCGTCAGCCGCGGGGGCGCCGGCCGGCCCCCAGGTGACGGTCGACGGTCAGAAGCAGAACGTCAGCGGTCAGGTCACGTGCACGGCCGCGGGCGACAACACCAACATCGGTATCGGTGACCCGACGGCCGGAGTCGGCGCCGTGGTCAGCAATGCCAACCCGCCCATCGTCCATTCGGTCGGCCTGGGCAGCGTCAACAACATCACGCTCGGCTTTTCCGACGCCGCTCCCAACCAGGGTGGCAACGCGGGAGCCGTGGTGAACGGCAAGTCCTATGCGATCAAGGGCACTGCGACGGGTTCGGACATGAGCAACCCGCAGCAGCCGCAGCAGGTGACCAAGTCTTTCGAGATTGACGTGACCTGCCCGTAGTGCAGGCGATCGACACCTAAGAGGGGACGCAGCTATGTCTATGAAACGTGTCGTCGGCACGGTCGCGGTCGCGGCCGGCCTTGGTATTTCGGCGGTGACCCTCGGCGCGGGTTCCGCCTACTCAGCCCCGCTGGACCCGCCACCGCCCGGTCCCACTCACAGCCCAGGTGGCGGTGGTGGTGGCGGCGGCCAGCCCGGTGGTGGCGGTGGCGGCGGCCAACCGGGTGGACAGCCCGGTGGATCCGCTGGCGCCCCCGGTGGGCAACCGGGCGGGCAGAACAACCCGCCGCCGCAGGGCGGGCATGGGCAAAACCCGCCATCGCAAGGTGGGTCGCAGGGTGGGCAGCCCAACCCGCCGCAGGGCGGACAGAACCCGCCGCCGGGTGAGCATGGGCAGAACCCGCCGCAGGGTGGAGAGAACAACCCGCCTCAGGGTGGGCCCAACAATCAGCCGGGGGAGCACGGCCAGAACCCGCCGCCTGGCGAGCATGGGCAGAACCCGCCGCAGGGCGGACAGAACAACCCGGGTGGCCCTAACAATCAGCCGGGGGAGCACGGGCAGAACCCGCCTGGTGGTGAGAACGCTCCGGCGCACGGGCAGAACCCGCCGCCGCCGGCGCACCAGGCCCTGAACCCGCCGAGCACGCAACCTCCGCACCCGGCCTACGTCCCGCGGGGCACATACGCGAGCGGTAACGCAGAGATCGGCGGTCCTGGAGGTGCTGCTGGTGGGTTCAGCATCGTCGACCACGGGGCCCCGCCTCCGCCGCCGCCGCGCGGACACGGCTGGAACGACGGTCCGGCGCCGGGCCACCCGCCGCCGCACTGGGAGGGCGCACCGCCTCCGGGTGGTTGGGGCGGTCCGCCGCCTCCGGGTGGCTGGAACCGCCCGTGGGCGGGTCCGCCGCAGCGTGACGTGGCCGTCGCGCAGGTCGACTTCGGCCCGTTCCAGTACGAGACCTTCACCGCCATCCCGGTCTTCAACTGGCAGTTCGGTGGTTGGGGCTTCTGGTACATGGGCGTCTGGGTCCCGCTTTACTGAGGCACTAATTGAAATGGCCGCCCCGGCACCGGTCGGGGCGGCCATTTCATTGCCGGATAACGGCAGGCAGTGATTACTGCGGATGGCTCGCCAGGTAGTCGCGGACCGGGATCGGCGATGACTCGGCGTAGCCGATGGGCAGCAGCACATCGCCGGCGGTGGTGTTGCAGTAGACGTCCCAGCGGTAGTAGCCCGCAAACGCGGCGGGGTCGGCCGCGATCAGCGCCGCGTATTGATTGACCGCCCGCACGTATTCGTCGGCGTGGTTGTAGCGGTAGATCGCGTGATCACGATCGCCGGCAAAGCCATTCGCGGCGAGGTAGCGCCCCGCGGCCAGGATGCTGTCGTGCGGCGAATTGATGTCGCCTCCTTGGCCGTAGCTGGCGAAGGTCGAGAGCAGGAATTGCATGGGACCTTGCGCGTTGGCGGTGCTGACGCCGTTGATGCTGCCGAAGCGCGTCTCGACGAAGTTGATCGCAGCCAGATAGTTCCAGCTGACTCCGGACTCCGACTCCGACTCCGCCTGGTGGTAGTAGGCCATTAGCTCGTCGGCTGGGGCCGGTGGCTCAATGCGCCACGCGGGCAACGTGTCCCGCACGGATGTCATGGCGGTGAGTTGCCGACGGGCGTCGACGTTGCGGTCGTACACGTCGAGTAACGGCGGTGGGATCCGCGGTCGCACGACCGCGTCCCAGTCTGCGTGTCGCCCGATCGCGCGGTAGGCCGCCTGCTGGCGGTGCGCCGCCGCTTCGAGTTCGGGCTCCGGCGTTCCCGGATCGCGCAAAGCATGTTCGTCGGCGACGAGGTCGTCGGCCACCTGCGCCGGGTCGGATGCCAGCCCGGGTTGCGCACCGGCGGGCTTGCCCGCGTCCGCGGGCACCATCCGCGTCGTCGCCGTGGACGGTGTCGCCACCGTGGTCGCCGAGCGGGCCGCCCTGTGTGGCGGCGTCGGGGCACAGCCGACGAGTGCGAATATGACCGCGCCGACGGCGACGGCACGCTTAGGGCTCACTGTTATCACTTCCGTCGATCGCCTCGATTCCTGCCGGCCACGGCTGGGGTGGCCCACAGCGAGTCTTTCGCATCGGACCGGCTGACATCAATGCGTTAACGGCCGCCTGCTCGAATGGTGGGGCATCAGATTCCGACTTAAGATCGACCCGCCGCGTCACCGCCTGCAACAACCCACTGGTAGAGGACCTCGCCAATGCCTCCGCAAGTCAGGCCGGCGCTGCCGCTTCGCGGCATCTTCGGTAACCAGAAGGCTCGCTCGTCCCTCGTCGTCGGAGCGCTCGGAGTGGTGTTCGGGGACCTCGGAACAAGTCCGATCTACACAATCCAGACGATCTTCGACCCGCACGACCCCCATCCGATCCCGATCACCACCGACAACCTTTACGGCGTCGTCTCATTGATCTTCTGGTCGGTGATGGTCATCGTCACGCTCACCTACGTCACCCTGGTGATGCGCGCCGACAACGGCGGCGAAGGCGGCATCATGGCGCTGATCACCTTGGTCCGCCAGTTCGCCGGTCACGGAGGACGCCGCACCGCGATGTTCCTGTCGGTCCTCGGCATCTTCGGCGCCTCGCTGTTTTTCGGCGACAGCATGATCACCCCGGCGATCTCGGTGATGTCCGCGATCGAGGGACTCAAAGTGGTCGAGCCACGGCTCGGCGGCTGGGTCGTGTGGATCACCGCGGTGATCATCGTTGTCCTGTTCGCCTTTCAGAGTCGCGGCAGTGCCGCCCTCGGTCGCATGTTCGGTCCGGTGATGATCGTGTGGTTCACCGCCATCGCTGCGTGCGGGCTTCGCGGCATCGCCATGCACCCACAGATCCTGCGGGCGCTCTCACCCGTCTATGCGCTGACGTTCCTCAGCGCGCACTTCGAGGTGGCCTTCTTTTCGCTGGCCGCGGTGGTGTTGGCCGTGACGGGCGCGGAGGCTCTGTATGCGGACATGGGCCACTTCGGCCGCGCGTCGATCACCCGGGCCTGGCTGTTCATCGTCATGCCGGCCTGTGTGCTCAGCTATTTCGGGCAGGCCGCGCTGCTGTTGGGCAACAACAGCGTCGTCGACGCGCCCTTCTTCTTGCTTCCGCCGGGTTGGGCGCGACTGCTGATGGTGCTGCTGGCGACCGCGGCCACGGTGATCGCCTCGCAGGCGGTGATCACCGGCGCCTTTTCGGTGGCGTCGCAGGCCGCTCAGCTCGGCTACTTGCCCCGACTGCGGGTCGTGCACACGTCGGAGTCGACGATGGGCCAGATCTACGTGCCCTGGATCAACAGTCTGCTGATGGTCTCGGTGCTGATCCTGGTGTTCGCGTTCCGCAGTTCGGCGGCACTGGCATTCGCGTTCGGAATGGCGGTGACCGGGACGATCACCATCACGACTTTCCTTTTCTTCTATCTCGCCCGCACCCGGTGGGGCACGCCGCTGTGGCTCGTCGTGATCGGTGGCGGCGCTCTGTTGACGGTCGACCTCCTCTTCGTGGCGGCCAACCTGACCAAGCTGGTTCACGGCGCATGGGTGCCGCTCCTGATCGGCACCTTGGCTTTCATCGTCTTGACCACCTGGCAGCGAGGCAGCGAGCTCGTCACGCTTGCCCGGGCGCGTGCGGAGGGGCCGCTGCGCGAATTCGTCGACCAGCTGACCGGTTACCGGCCACCGCTGGTGCGCAGCGCCGGCACGGCGATATTCCTCAACCGCGGCAAGGAGACTGCGCCGCTGGCGTTGCGGGCCAACGTCGAACATAACCGGGTGCTGCACGAACAGGTGGTGATCCTGTCGATCGACACGGTGCCCGCGCCGCGGGTGCCCGACCCCGAGCGACTGGAAGTCGACGCCCTCGGCGACATCCACGACGGGATCATCCACGTCACCGCCAACTTCGGATACATGGAACGGCCAAACATCCCCGCCGCCCTCCGGCTGTTGGACGCGCAGCAAACCGAGGGACAGATCGCGCTCGACGACGCCTCGTACTTTCTTTCCAAGCTTGAGCTGCGGGCGGGCTCCGCTCCGACCATGGCGGCGTGGCGCAAGCGACTCTTCGTCGCTACCTCCTACATCGCGGCGGACGCAGCCGAGTACTTCAGCTTGCCCATTGACCGGACGGTGGTCATGGGTGCGCGGATCGAGGTTTAGCCGTCGTCCGACGCGCGGACGCACCGTCTCACTATCGATCGGGACTTGTGACATCGCCGTGACACTCTCAAACTGGTTGATATGCGCGACCGCGAAACGATCGATTCAGAATTGCGGCGCATCGCTCTGGGCCGTCAATCGATCCGCGAACAGGGCGGTCAGCCGTCGTACCGAGAAGCAGACGAACTGCTCGACGAGCTTCTCGCCCACAGCGCGGGGATCCCATATCCCGACCCGGTGGCAGCGCCTGAAATCGATTTCGTTCCCGAAACATGGTTGGGGCACCACAAGACTGAGAAGGCAACGCCGCCTCGCCGGCGTAAAGGTCGCCTGCTCCGCGCAAGCCTTTTCGCGGCGCTGCCGCTGTCGATAGTGGCCATGATCGCCGCGGTGGTGGTGATGTTCGCACTCCGCCAGCACTATTCATCGACCCAATCGACAGAAGCACAGCCGAGCGAAGCCCCGCCGTCGGCTGCGCCGCCACCTAGTCGAGTTGCGCCGACGGCGCCCGCACCCGCGCCGCAAATCAGCATTGCCGACACGGCATTCATCTCCGCACTGAAGCAGGAGGGGGTGCCGGTTCCCAGCCAGGACTACGTGATGGGCCAAGGGCACGCGGTGTGCGACTTCCTTGCGCACCAGCCGAATTTCTCGGATGCGGTCGGATTCGTGCAGCGATCCTCGATATGGGACGCCCATCAAAGCGCCAGCGTTACCGCCGGCGCGATCATTGCGTACTGCCCGCAGTCTCAGCCGACGGTCGCCGACCAGATGCAGCCGGCCTATCAGAACACTCTCAACGATTTGCAGGCCATCGAAGGAAAACTGCATGGCATCCAGGGGGACCTGCAAGGGATCCAAGATGACTTGCACGGCCTCCCGGGCCACCCGTAATCCGGGTCAGCGCTGAGAATTACGGCCTATATCTGTCGCCGCCGACGAGGCATCTGTCGCCGCCGACGAGGCAGGAAGGCGTCCTTGACCTTTTCACCTGCGTCTCTCAGGTGAGCCGCGCGCTCGTCGGCTCTACCCTCGGCTTCCAGCGCCGGATCTCTGACCGCCCGGCCGATAGCCGCCTTGACCTTGCCTGTGACTTGATCGACCTTGTTCCGAGCTTTGTTCGCACCGCTCACTGGCGTGCCCTTCTCCCGTTCCCGATGATGCGCGCTTAGAGGCGATTACCCGTTTTCGGCCTGACCCACCCGGGGCCGAAGGCCGACACCTTCTGGCGCACAGGCCCATCGACCCTCGCAGCGGCACTTGGGCGCGGACATACCGGTAGGCACTTGAATCAAAATATTGCATACTTAAATATTTATATAACGCACTATTTACGACTGTCAGTCCGATAGCATCCATGCACCTGGATGTCACACGAACCCGAATGAAAGGACGTGACTAGCGGTGAACACGCTGCCGTATCGAAACCACCACTACGGCGACTGGCGCGACATGACCGTAGAAGAACTGCGCGGCCGGCTGCTCCTCCAAGTCATGTCGTGGTGGCGCCGCGTGACACTGATGGACCTCTACGACGACCAGCAAACGGAGGGCGTCCTGCACCCGCAACGAGGCAGTACGGCTGCCTGAGCCTTCGCCCCGCCCGCTCGATGCGGGGGCGAGGTGAATTGATTACCGAGCCGGCGCTAGTAATCTTGCCCACGAGCTCGGAAGGGGGGCGGCGATGCTTGTCGGTGCCGGTTTGTCGCGGTCCTTTTCCCCGGCGTCACCGTGCACACTGCCCAGAACCGGGTTGATGACCTGCCGGGCGAGTTAGCTGACTAATCAATGCAACTGCGCTACATCAGCATCCCGGCTCTGATCGCCGCGGCCGGTGGTGACCCGTGGGCGATCAATCAAAGCTTGCAGGCGGGTAGCCCGTTGCAGATTTCCAATCTGGCCGAGGCCTTTCACAACGCCGGCGTGTGCACGGCAGAGGCCACCAATGCGTTCGAGCAAGCGCGGACGCGCTTCGATGCCGCGTGGAATCACCAGAACGGCGATCATCCGATCAACGACTCCGACGAAGTGCAGCGGGTGACGAAATCTCTTGGGGCGCAGTCCCTGCAGATTCCGAAGATCGGTGTGGACCTGGAGAACATCGCCGCGGCGCTGGCTGAGGCGCAGAAGACCACGGCGGGGCAGATCGCGTCGCTGGAAGCCAAGCTGCAGGAGCTCGACGACCTGATCGGCGAAGCCGACGAGGTGGAAGACGACGAGGACCTCAGCGCGGCCGACTTCGAGGCGCTCGAAGCGTTGATCAGCAAATGCGAAGACGACGCCATAAGCGACACCAAAGGCGCGCTGGGCCAGGTGCAGGCAACACGCGACGGCTACGCGAACACGTTGCAGAACGCGAAGGCAAGCCTGCACGCGGACGGATATGACTCGGTAGGTGCCCCAGCGGAAGCCGGCCCCGCACCGGCCCCAGCGGGAGTCGGCCCCACGGGAGCCGGCCCGACACCCCCCGACCATCCCGGCGGGGGTCCCGGTCCCCCGACGACGGGGGACGTGCTGATCGGGTCTGCGGGTGCGGTGGCCGGTGGTACCGCCGACGGTGTGCGTCAGGCGGCGACCAATTTGATCGGCGATTCCCCCGGTACTGGTCCCGGAAAAGCTGACCCGGGCTTACTGAAGTGGCTCGAGGATCCAAAGATCGGCGGACTTGAACTCAAGGGGTTCTCCCGCGTCGGCGGGGTGGTTGCCGCGGCCAGCGCTGTACCCGCCGTCATGTCCGACATCCATGACGGCAACTCGGTGCCAGAGGCCGTCACCCGCGAGAGTGCAGGTGTCGCCGTCGGTCTCGCGGCCGGCGGTTGGGTGGGAGGCGCGGTGGCTGGGTCGGAGCTGGGTGCAGCGCTAGGTTCGGTCGTTCCGGGGGCGGGGACCGCGGTTGGCCTGGTGGCAGGCGCCGTTGTCGGAGCGGGCGCGAGCCTACTGGCGTCCAAGACGGTCGAAGTGGCCTGGCAGCCGGTCGCGGATGCGGTCGGGAGTGCGGTGCACGGCGTTGAATCGGTCTTCGGTTTCGGGTAGGGCGGCCACGATGCGTTTCGATGAGTTCGTAGAAAAGCATGGCGTTGCTGTGTCCCCGGTCGATCGGTTTGCCGGTCTTCTCGTGGAGGTGGGGGTACCGCCGGGCTGGGAACCTTTCGATTCCGCTGTGGGAGCCCGTGTGTGGGTTTGTCGCGCCGACCCGCGCATCGAAGTGTTTTGCGCTAACGCAGTGTTGACGATGCATCGCGTCCAGGCCGCTCTGGACCCCGCCGGAGTGTTCGCGATGCTGGCCGAACAGCAGTTGCAGTCGGTGCCGGGCTGTAGCGAGGTGCGCCGCGAGCTGGCTGCAGCGACCGAGGGGGCCGGCGTCACGGGGTTGCTTGCAATGCAGATCGCGCATGAACTCGGCACCATCGACAGCGCGTCACAATCGAGGATCATCACGGCTGAACAGGAGACGCTGATAGCGCAGGTAACGGTAACCGCACTCCACGATTCGCCGGTGGATCGGACACAGATCTGGCTCAAGGCCCGACCGGGCCCGGTGGCAATTCCGATACCAGCAGGTCGCCGCGGCGTCATCCCGGTGACCGAACGCGAGAAGGTTACTGATGACAAGTAGTACGGCGAAAGGTCGTCGCGTGCGGGTACTGCGCTACGCCATCGGTGGCGCCCTGTGCCTGCTGGCGGGCATCAGCGTCCTAGTCGGATCGGCGTGGTACCTGCCGCTCGGCGTTGCTGCGACCGGCGTCGGCATCATTTATGGGAGCGGCCGCGGAGTTTTCCGCGCCGGCGTCAGTCGCGCCGGGGACGAGATTGTGTGCCGCTACATCCCTTGGTACGAGGGCAACCCGTACATCATGGCTGTGCTGATCCCGCTGATAGCGGTCGCCATGATCGGCGCAGGGTCTGCCCCTGGTTATCCCGCGTGGCTGCGGTACGGCGGGATCATCCTGCTCGCCATCTGTGCACTGCTGATGGCAGTCACCGTCTGGATCTTTCGGCGATCCCTTCTCCGCATCAACCCTTCGGCGTTGACCGTGCGAATAGCGGAGCGCGGCAGCGAGTTGACCAACATCCCGCGTGCGGATGTCCGGTCGATCGAGCCCAAACTCGTTTCAAACGTGACGGCGGGTACCGAGTCGTTGCAGGTCCAAGTCGCCTACCGGCCCGCTGTTGCCAGCAGCGAGACGACTGCGACGGTGATGCTCGGCCTGTATCTGAGTGTGCGGCCGGTTAACCTTCTCAACGCCCTCGTTGCCTGGAAAGACGGCGCCCACGACAACCCGAGCGAGCTGCTGGATCGGATCGAACGGATTCTCCGAGGCCAGTCGACGGCCGGGGTCTAACCGCCTCGAGAGTTCGGAGCCCCCTGTCAGGATTGAACTGTATTCACAAGCCAGTTCAGGGGTTCGGACTACGGTTGAGCTGCGAAAAGTCATCACTGTAGTTCACCGCAGTTATCTGTAACTGTGGGCAATTTGTGGGCACGGTGTGGGCACTGGTCGGCGAGGTGTGACGGCCTCAGACAAACCGAACCAGAAGGAGCTTCACCATGACCACCATCCCCGACAACATCGCACCCGTCCACGCGCCCCCGGACGCTATCGAAGTTCATGACTGGGTGCCGCGCGGCGAAGGTCTCGCTGTCCGTGTCTTCGACGGAACTGTCCGTGAGGCCGCCGGATTCACCATTCAGGTGGGGGGTGTGCAGCACGAGAATGGGACGTGCCGCCGCTGGGTCGGGATCGAAGCCGCCGGCCGCACGGTCGGCGCGACGATGGAGCCCGAATCGATTCGTCAGCTGTCCGCGGCGCTGTCCGCAGCGGCGGATGAGATCGAGGCCCGGCGATGACTACTACCGCGACTACTTGGCGTGAACTGCAAGACGAGCTGACTTTTGATCAGGTCGGTTGGATGCTCAACTTCGAGGCGACGGCCCTGGGCGACCCCGCCGGCGTCGCCGAGCACCTGCTTGAGGCCGCGCGTACGCACATCCAGCAGAACAAGATCGACGACGAACGCTTCGGGCATTTGCCGATGCCGGCCGGCGTCGAGAAAGCCATGCACTGGGAGGACGACGGCACCGGGCATTGGTCACGGCAATTCAGCGGTACACGCTCGGTGATCGTGCC
>NZ_JAFAUS010000256.1 GCF_019243155.1 Mycobacterium sp. | reverse complement strand
GGAAGGTACCGGGGCGATTAGCCGCGAGTTTGCGATAGGCGGACAGCGGCGTCTCGCTGTCGGCCAACACCTTGCGGGTCACCGGAACCACGCGGTGCTCTGCTGCGAGCTGGCGGAAATCCTCTCGTGAGGTCGTCTCGGCGAGGTTGGCGTGCACCGAACCATCCTCCCAGATGGGTTGACCAGCTCGACGCCCCCTGAGCACCCTCCCGGCGTAGCGTGTCGCCCATGAAACCTGGTGAGACCGTGGCCGACTTCGAACTCCCCGATCAGACAGGAACGCCGCGCAAGCTCAGCGACCTGCTTTCCAGCGGTCCCGTCGTGCTGTTCTTCTACCCGGCGGCGATGACCCCGGGCTGCACCAAGGAGGCCTGCCACTTCCGCGACCTGGCCTCGGAATTCGCCGCCGTTGGCGCCAACCGGGTCGGCATCAGCGCCGACGGGGTGCAGAAGCAGGCCAAGTTCGCCGACATGCAGAAGTTCGACTACCCGCTGCTGTCGGACACCGACGGGACGGTCGCCGCACAGTTCGGCGTCAAGCGCGGCCTGCTCGGCAAGCTGATGCCGGTCAAGCGCACGACGTTCGTCATCGACACCGATCGCACGGTCCTCAACGTGATCTCCAGCGAGTTCAACATGGCCACCCACGCCGACAAGGCGCTGGAGACGCTGCGCACCCGGTAGGCGTCAGGGGTTGATCGCCAGAAACACGTAGGCGGCGAGCAGCACCAGGTGCACCTCGCCCTGCAGGCGGGTCGCCCGCCCGGGCACGACCGTCAGCACGCTGATCACCACGGTGAGCGCGAATAGCACCAACTGGACGGAGCCGAGGCCGAGCGCCAGCGGTCCTTTCAGCCAGGTCGACGCCAGCGCGATCGCCGGGATCGTGAGGCCGATGCTGGCCATCGCCGAACCGTAGGCCAGATTCAGGCTGGTTTGGATGCGGCCCTGCCGCGCGGCGCGCACCGCCGCCAGCGTTTCCGGCAGCAACACCAGCGCCGCGATCACCACACCGACGAATGATTGCGGGAACCCCGCAGCGGTCACCGCGTGCTCGACGGCGGGCGATTCCTCCTCGGCCAGGCCGACCACCGCGATCAGGGCGGCGAGCAGCAGCCCGACACTCGTCAGTGCCGCGCCCACGCTCGGCGGGTCGGCGTGCGACTCGTCCTCGAACAGGCGCTTTTGGCCCTTCTGCGCGATCGGCAGAAAGAAGTCGCGATGTCGCACGGTCTGCGTGAAGACGAAAAGCAGATACACGAGCAGCGAGGCGACCGCGGCGAACGCCAGCTGGCTCGGGGAAAACTCCTTGCCCGGTTCGCTACTTGTGAAGCTGGGCAGCACCAGGCTCAACGACGCCAACGTGGTCAGCGTGGCCAGCGCCGCGCCGCTGCCTTCGGCGTTGAAGAGCGTCACGCCGTAGCGGGCCGAACCGAGCAGCAGCGACAAACCGGCGATGCCGTTGGTGGTGATCATCAGCGCGGCGAACGCGGTGTCCCTGGCCAGCGTCGCCGCCTCGTTGCCTCCGGAAGCCATCAACTCGACGATGAGGGCCACCTCGATGACCGTCACCGCGGCCGCGAGCACCAGCGACCCGAAGGGCTCACCGACCCGGTGGGCGACCACCTCCGCGTGGTGCACCGCGGCCAACACGGCGCCGATCAGGAACAACGCGGCCAGCCCGACCAGGGCCGGCCCGAGCGTCTCGCCCCACGTGAACGCCAACACGACGACGGCAACCAAAGGCACGACGACGTTCCACGACAACCATTTCGACATCGCCCGTCATTCTCATCGAAGTGAAGGGCTCGCGCCTGCGGTACGCACGCGACACGCATCACCGGCTTGCCGCGAACACGGCCTCAGTAACATGCCTACATGCCAGAAAGCGGCGGCCTGACGCAGGGGCAGGTCTTCGCCGGATACACCATCGTGCGGCGCTTGGGGTCCGGCGGCATGGGCCAGGTGTACCTGGCGCAGCACCCGCGGCTGCCCCGCCGCGACGCGCTGAAGATCTTGCCCGGCGAGCTCACCGCCGACGACGAATTCCGCCGGCGCTTCAACCGGGAAGCCGACCTGGCCGCAAGCCTGTACAGCGAGCACATCGTCGGCATCCACGACCGCGGTGAATACGACGGGCAGCTGTGGATCTCAATGGATTACGTGGAGGGCACCGACGCGGCGAACCTGTTGCGCAGCCGGTATCCGTCCGGCATGCCCAAAGACGAAGTCGTCGAGATCATTTCGGCGGTTGCCGACGCGCTGGATTACGCTCACTCGCGCGGGCTGCTGCATCGCGACGTCAAACCCGCCAACATCCTGCTGGGTGACGGAAATCATAAACGGCGGATTCTGTTGGCCGACTTCGGCATTGCCCGCGAGCTGGGTGAGATCAGCGGCCTGACCGCCACGAACATGTTGGTGGGCACCACCGCCTACTGCTCGCCCGAGCAATTGCAGGGCGCGAACCTCGATGCGCGCGCCGACCAGTACGCGCTGGGGTGCACGGCCTATAACCTGTTGACCGGGTCCGCGCCGTTTCACCACTCCAACCCGGCGGTGGTCATCGGCCAGCATCTGTCCGCGCCGCCACCGCTGATCGGCGAACGACGGCCCGACCTGGCCGCCCTCGATCCCGTCATCGCCAAGGCGCTCGCCAAGCAGCCGAACGAGCGATACGGCTCGTGCAGTGATTTCGTGGCCGCGCTGGCAGGCCACATGGAGACCGCACCGCCCGACATCGCAGGCCCGACGGAGGTGATCGCGGCGCCCCAGAATCTTTCGCCGCAGCCGAAGCCCCGCCACCGACTGGGAACGGCGACGCTGGTTGCGGCACTCGTCGCCATCGCGCTGGTCGCGGCCGCCGCGGTGGTCGGCGTGCACATGCTCAACGGCAAGGCGAACCGAGCAAGCGGCGGTGCCCCTTCGCACGCGGCGCCCGCACCTTCGGGTGGTGGCGCGCCGCCGCCGGCGAAGCCGGGGCTCAAGCTGTCCGGTCAGATCACCGATCGATCGGGTGTGCTCGGCCCCGTCGAGCACGACGCCGTGAACCGCGCGCTCAACAAGCTCCACAGTGCGCAGGGCACCAAACTCTGGGTGGTCTACGTCAAGAACTTCGATGGCCTCAAGCCGTTTCGATGGGCCGAGGAAACCATGCGCGCCAACGGTTTCACCGACAACGACGCCATGCTGGCCGTCGCCACGGACCAGCCGGCCTATTCCTTCCGGGTACCGATCCCGATAACCGCCGGCAAGGCCATCGACGTCGACGTCATTCGCCGCGACCGCATCGAGCCTGCCGTGGTCCGCCGCGAATGGACACGCGCCGCGATCGCGGCGGCCAACGGGCTGGACGTGCCGCCTAGTTAGCGTCGGGTGACAGCAGCACGTCGGCGTCAAAGCAGCTGTGGTCGCCCGTGTGGCAGGCAGCGCCGACCTGGTCGACCGTCAACAGCACGGTGTCCCCGTCGCAATCCAGCCGCACCGAGTGGACGTACTGGGTATGACCGGACGTCGCCCCCTTGATCCACTGCTCTGCGCGGGAACGCGAATAGTAGGTCGCCTCACGGGTTTCGAGTGTGCGGGCCAGCGCCGCGTCATCCATCCAGGCGACCATCAGCACGTCGCCGCTGCCGCGCTCCTGCACGACGGCGGTGAAAAGGCCGTCGGCGTTGCGCTTCAGCCGGGCGGCGATCTGCGGGTCGAGCGTCATCGCACGGTGATCCCTTTTGCGGCCATGGCGGCCTTCACCTGCCCGATGGTCAGCTCGCGGAAGTGAAAGACGCTGGCCGCCAACACCGCATCCGCGCCCGCGGCGATCGCGGGAGCAAAGTGTTCGGCCGCCCCGGCGCCGCCGCTGGCGATCACCGGCACCGTGACCCCCGAGCGCACCGCCCGCAGCATCTCCAGGTCGAACCCGGCCTTGGTGCCGTCCGCGTCCATCGAGTTCAGCAGGATCTCCCCCACCCCGAGGTCGGCGCCGCGGGCTGCCCATTCGACGGCGTCGATGCCCGTGCCTCGGCGCCCACCGTGCGTGGTGACCTCCCAGCCCGACGGAGTCGGCACCGAGTCGGGCGGCACCGTGCGGGCATCGACCGACAAAACGATGCACTGCGAGCCGAATTGCCTTGCCAGCTCGGCCAGTAGATCGGGGTTGGCGATCGCGGCGGTGTTGATCGAGACCTTGTCGGCCCCCGCGCGTAGCAACAGATCCACGTCGGCCACCGTGCGCACCCCGCCGCCGACGGTCAACGGAATGAAGACCTGCTCGGCCGTGCGGCGCACCACGTCCAGCATGGTGGCGCGCCCCGACGACGACGCGGTCACATCGAGAAACGTCAGCTCGTCGGCACCTTCGGCGTCATAGGCGGCGGCGAGCTCAACGGGATCGCCTGCGTCGCGGAGGTTTTCGAAGTTAACGCCCTTGACCACCCGGCCGGCATCGACGTCCAGGCACGGAATCACCCGCACCGCAAGGCCGTCACTCATCTCAGTAGTCCTCCGGTCGGCCGGTGCCGCGCAGCAACTCCAGAAGCCTGGCATGCGCGACGGGCTCGGCGGCCAGGGTGGACTGCGACGCCGGACTCCACGGTTCGCCCGCCAGGGTGGTGACGACGCCGCCCGCGGCACGCACCAGTGCGACGCCGGCAGCGTGGTCCCAGACGTGGCCACCGAAACTCACTGCCGCGCCGAGGATTCCGTCGGCTACATAGGCGAGGTCGAGGCCGGTCGAGCCGTGCATGCGCAACCGTGACGAGACCCGGCTCAGATTCTCCAGCACCGCGATCCGGTACCTGCCAGGGAACCGGCCGCGGGCGTCGGCGCTGAACGACCCCGCTCCGATCAGGGAGTCGCCCAGGTCGGTGGGCACCAGCGTCGGCTGGGCCTCACCGTTCTTGTACAAGGGGCCGCCCGCCACCGCGGTGTAGCGCTGGTCCATGAACGGCAACCAGGTCAATCCGGCCACTGGCTCACCATCGTGCAGCAAGCCCAAGAGGATCCCCGCCATCGGCGATCCGGCCGCGTAGTTGAACGTGCCGTCGACGGGGTCCAAAATCCATACCCATGGGGAGTCGACGTCGGCGCCGCCGAATTCCTCGCCGTGCACGCCGATTCCGGTGCTCGACTCGAGCGCGGCGACCACCTGCCGCTCGATCGCAAGATCGACGTCGGTGGCGAAGTCATTGCCCTTCTTGCGGACCGCCGAGTCCGCGCGGTGGCCGGCCAGGAACGGTCCCGTCGCGTCGTCCAGAATTTCCGACGCCTGCTCAACCAACGCGGCCAAATCCATCGGTGCGCTAGCCCTTCACCGCGGCCAGCGCCTGCGGCAGCGTGAACCGGCCGGCGTAGAGGGCCTTGCCCACGATCGCACCCTCGACCCCGCGGTCGGTGAGGGTGGCGATCGCGCGCAGGTCGTCCAGGCTCGAGACTCCGCCGGAGGCGATCACCGGCGCTTCGGTCCGGCCGGCGACCGATGCCAGCAAGTCGAGGTTGGGGCCGCCCAGCGTGCCGTCCTTGGTGACATCGGTGACCACAAACCGCGAACATCCTTGTCTGTCAAGGCGTTCCAGCACCTCCCAAAGGTCGCCGCCGTCGGTCTCCCAGCCACGCCCGCGCAGCCGGTGCGCACCACCGACGATTTGGACGTCCAGCCCGACGGCGACCTTGTCGCCGTGCTCGCTGATCGCCCGGGCACACCATTCCGGGTTCTCCAAGGCGGCCGTTCCGAGGTTGACCCGCGCGCAACCGGTGGCGAGCGCGGCCGCCAGCGAGTCGTCGTCGCGGATCCCACCGGACAACTCGACTCGCACGTCGAGCTTGCCCACGACCTCGGCGAGCAACTCGCGGTTCGAGCCGCGGCCGAAGGCCGCGTCCAAGTCGACGAGGTGAATCCACTCGGCGCCGTCGCGCTGCCAGTTCAACGCCGCGTCCAACGCCGAGCCGTACTCGGTCTCGCTGCCGGCCTTGCCCTGCACCAGGCGCACGGCCCGCCCGTCGACCACGTCGACCGCGGGCAACAAAATCAACAAGTTTCCTCCAGAACCGTTTGTCACAGTGCCTCAACCCAATTGCTCAACACGGCCGCACCGGCGTCCCCGCTCTTCTCCGGATGGAATTGCGTGGCGGACAGCGGCCCGTCCTCGACCGCGGCCAAAAACGGCAACTCGTGGGCGGTCCATGTCAGCACCGCCTCGGGCGAACCCTCCCAGCGCTGTGCGGCGTAGGAATGCACGAAATAGAACCGGGTGTCGTCGTCCAGCCCGTTGAACAGGGTGCTGCCGGATCCGGAATTGACCACGTTCCAACCCATGTGCGGGATAACCGGGGCCTGCAGCCGGGTGACTTCGCCTGGCCACTGCGCGCACCCGGTCGATTCCACGCCGAACTCGACGCCGCGGGTGAACAGGATCTGCATCCCGACGCAGACGCCCAGCACGGGGCGCCCGGCGGCGATCCGGTCGGAGATGATGCGCTCCCCCGCGATCCGGCGCAGGCCCGTCATGCAGGCCTCGAAGGCGCCGACGCCGGGCACCACCAGCCCGTCGGCGGCCGCCGCGGCACCCGCGTCGGCGGTCACCTCGACCGACGCGCCGACGCGTTGTAGCGCACGTTGAGCCGATCGCAGATTGCCGGAGCCATAATCCAAGACGACTACGGATTTCGCTGTCACAAAACACCTTTGGTGGACGGCACATCCGATACCCGGGGGTCGGGCTCGACGGCCTGACGTAGCGCGCGCGCCACCGCCTTGTACTGCGCTTCGGTGATGTGGTGCGGGTCGCGCCCGTACAGGACGCGCACGTGCAGCGCGATGCGCGCGTTCATGGCGAGCGACTCGAACACGTGCCGGTTGATCACGGTGTGGTACGGCACCGAACTACCGGCAATGGTGGTGTGCTGCAGGTGATCCGGCTCCCCGGTGTGCACGCAGTAGGGCCGGCCGGACACGTCGACCACGGCGTGGGCCAGCGTCTCGTCCATCGGGATGAACGCGTCCCCGAACCGGCGGATGCCCCGCTTGTCGCCCAGGGCCTGGCCGAGCGCGGTACCCAGCGCGATGGCGGTGTCCTCGATGGTGTGGTGGCCTTCGATTTCCACGTCACCCTTGGTGCGCACGGTCAGGTCGAAGCTGGCGTGGCTGCCCAGCGCTGTAAGCATGTGGTCATAGAACGGCACGCCGGTGTCGACGTGCACCTGCCCGGTGCCGTCGAGGTCGAGCTCGACGACGATGTCGGATTCCCTGGTGCGGCGCTCGATCCGCGCGCGCCGCGTTGCGATAGTGGTCACGGTGCTCCTACTGGGGTGGCTGGTGCCAGTTCGGTGGCTGCGATTTGGGCGCTGGCCCGCAGGAATGCGTCGTTCTCCTCCGCAAGCCCCGTGGTGGCGCGCAGGTAACCGGGGATTCCGACGTCGCGGATAAGGACGCCGGCTTCCAGGTAGCGCTGCCAGGTGGCGGGCGCGTCGGCGAATTCCCCGAAAAGCACGAAGTTCGCGTCGCTGGGGATGACCCGAAAACCCATGCGGGTCAAGGCCGCCGTCACGCGTTCGCGTTCGGCGATCAGCTTCGCGACGCTGCTCAGGGTGTCGTCGGCATGCCGGAGCGCCGCGCGCGCCACGGCCTGGGTGACCGACGACAGGTGGTACGGCAGCCGCACGAGCAGCATCGCGTCGATCACCGCCGGGGTGGCGATCAGGTACCCGAGCCGGCCACCGGCGAAGGCGAACGCCTTGCTCATGGTGCGGCTCACGATGAGCCTGGTCGGATACTCCTCGACCAGCGCGACCGCGCTGGGCTGCGACGAGAATTCGCCGTAGGCCTCGTCGACGATCAAAATTCCCGGCACCACGTCGAGCAGCCGCCGCAGGTCCGGCAGCGAAACACTTTGTCCCGAAGGGTTATTGGGGCTGGCGATGAATACGACATCGGGCTGGCGCTCGACGATGGCGGCGACGGCGGTTTCGACGTCGAGGCTGAAGTCCTCGGCCCTGGCCGTCTCCAGCCACTCGGTGCGCGTGGCGTCGGAGATGATCGGGTGCATCGAATACGACGGGATGAACCCGATCGCGGTGCGGCCCGGTCCGCCGAAGGCCTGCAAAAGCTGCTGCAGGATCTCATTGGATCCGTTTGCCGCCCAGACGTTTTCGACTCCGACCGGGACGCCGACCTGCGCGGTGAGGTAGCGGGCAAGATCGGTACGCAGCGCCACCGCGTCACGGTCGGGATAGCGGTGCAGGTCCGCGGCCGCATCCTGCACCGACCGTACGACGTCCTCCACCAGCGCCGCGGTGGGTGGGTGCGGGTTCTCGTTGGTGTTCAACCGCACCGGAACCGCCAATTGTGGCGCCCCATAAGGCGATTTGCCGCGCAGATCGTCGCGTAGCGGCAGGTCGTCAAGCGTGGGCTTTTCCGTCATCGCTCGAACCTCCGCCGAACCGCCTCGCCGTGGGCCGGCAGGTCTTCGGCCTTCGCCAGCGTGATCACATGTCCGGAAACGTCTTTGAGCGCCGACTCGGTGTAGTCGACGACGTGGATGCCGCGCAAAAAGGTCTGCACCGACAACCCACTCGAATGCCGGGCCGAGCCCGCCGTCGGCAGCACGTGGTTGGACCCGGCGCAGTAGTCACCGAGGCTCACCGGCGCGTAGGGGCCGACGAAAATCGCACCGGCGGAACGGATTCGGCCGGCGACGCCGGGCGCGTCGGCGGTTTGGATCTCCAGGTGCTCGGCGGCGTAGGCGTTGACGACCTTGATGCCGGCGTCGAGGTCGTCGACCAGGATGATCGCGGATTGGGTTCCACCAAGTGCGGCCGTCACCCGTTCGCGGTGCACCGTCGTTTCCAGTTGGGCGGCCAACTCCGTGTCGGTGGCCGTGGCGAGATCCGCACTTGGAGTGACCAGCACGCTGCCCGCCATCTCGTCGTGTTCTGCCTGACTGATCAGGTCGGCGGCCACATGTGCCGGGTCGGCGGTGTGGTCTGCGAGGATCGCGATCTCCGTCGGCCCGGCTTCGGCGTCGATGCCGACCCGCGAGCGGCACAACCGCTTGGCGGCGGTGACGTAGATGTTGCCCGGGCCGGTGATCATGTCGACGGGCGCCAGTTCCGCGCCGTCCGTGTCGGTGCCGCCGTAGGCCAGCAACGCCACCGCCTGCGCGCCGCCGACGGCCCACACCTCGTCGACGCCCAGCAGCCGCGCGGCGGCCAGGATCGTCGGGTGCGGCGAGCCGTCAAACTGGGCCTGCGGCGGGCTGGCCACCACCAGCGAGTCGACGCCGGCGGCCTGCGCGGGAACCACGTTCATGACCACGCTGGACGGGTAGACGGCATTGCCGCCGGGCACGTACAGGCCCACCCGCTCCACGGGAATCCATCGCTCGGTCACCGTCGCACCCGGGCCGAGCGTCGTGGTGACGTCGGCGCGTCGCTGGTCGGCGTGCACCGCGCGGGTGCGTTCGATCATCACCCGCAGCGCTTCGGCGACGTCGGGGCTCAGCCCGTCCAGTGCCGCCTGCAGCGCCGCTTCCGGCACTCGAACCGCCGAGGGGCGCACGCCGTCGAACTTGGCTCCGTATTCCAAGGCCGCGTCGGCCCCGAGCTTCGCGACCGCCTCCACTATCGGGCGCACCTTCGGCAGTACGGCCTCCACGTCGGCGCCGCCGCGCGGTAGCGCCGCCCGCAAGCGGGCAGCGGTCAACTCCTCGCCCCGCAGGTCGATGCGGGCCATCGGCGACGGTCCAGTGGTGCTCACGTTGTCCATTGTCCCAGAGAATCTCAACTCAATATCCGACCGGTACAGTGCCCGTCTGAAGGCCTTACCCCGCGTTACTCACCCTGGGAGCCGCCATGTCCGCCAAGGATCACCCGAACAACGCCCCGAGCATTCCCATGGTGTATCCCCCCTGGTTCGAGAACCTTCAGGTCAAATACTTCAACCGGGCGATCAAACCGATCGCTCGCTACCTGCCCGGAACGGGGACCATCGAGCATCGCGGCCGCAAATCCGGCAAGACGTTCAAGACCATCGTGACCGCCTATCGCAAGGGAAACGTCCTGGCGATCGCGCTCGGCCACGGCAAGACGGACTGGGTGAAGAACGTACTGGCCGCGGGCCAGGCCGACCTGCGCTTTGCCCGCAGCGAGGTGCACATCATCAACCCGCGGATTCTGCCCGCGGGCTCCAACGGAGACGGGCTGCCCTGGCTGGTGCGACTGCAGTTGCGCCGCATGGCGGTGCTCGTCACCGATATCGCCTGAGCGGTTATACCTGCGTAAAGACCGTCTTGCCGGTCATCGTCGGCCACACGTCTGGGGCATCCTCCCAGGACGCAACCCGGTCGACGGCCGGCAAGAGGTCGCATCCCCCGGCCAGCACTTCCAGCACCTGCGGGATGGCCGCACGCGCGTTCACCCGACCGGTGACGAACCTCACGCCGCGGGTGTACATCGGCAGCAGAGGCATCTCGACGCTGGGTTGGTAGTAGACCCCGGTGTCGGTGCATACGCCGTCCGGCCAGGTGGCGCGCAGCGTCGCGGCCAGCAGCGACGGGTCGGCCGACGTGTGGGCGGTGACGGGATAGGGCTCCCACGACTTGTCCGGCTTGGGCCGATCGTGGGCGGCGGCGCCGAGCTTTTCGGCCGCGGCCAGCCGCTGCGGATCGGTATCGACGTAGTCGACGTGGGCACCGAGGGCCACCGCCATCGCCGCCGCGTAGAGCCCGATCGACAGCCGCCCGACCACCAGGACGCGGCAATCGGCCGGATCCAGCCGGTCCAGGTCCGCCGCGTAGGGGCCGATGGCCCGCCAGCCGTCGGGGATGTTGTCCGATAACGACGCGATGCAAACCGGGTCGACGTTCTCGGGGGCCGGGACGAGCATCGGGTCGGCGTAGGGCACCAACACCAGATCCGACATGAATCCGCCGCCGTTGAGGCCGGCCAGCGGCGGACGCGAAACAGGGTGCGCTCGCGGTGATCTCACTGATCGAGGGCGCGCTGATCCTGTCGCGCACCGCCGGTGATCCGGATGCCCTCAATGCCGCCAAGCCCGCAGCGCGGACCTTGCTGCGCGCACCGAGTGTGCACTGACGGCTTTGAGTGTGCGCGTATGGCTGGGATTCGGGCGCTTTTCCCGCCCAGGACGCACACTCGGGAGAAAGAGGTGGATAGCTACATATCCAGGCCGATATCGAGCACCCGAACCGAGTGGGTCAGCGCTCCGACGGCCAGGAAGTCCACGCCCGTCGACGCGTAGTCGGCGGCATTCTCCAAGCCCAGGCCGCCGGACGACTCGAGCAGAACGGCGGGCGCGCGCGCGTCGCGGCGCTGCACGGCCATCTGCGTCTGCCACACCGGAAAGTTGTCCAGCAGAACCAGTTCCGGCTTTTCGATGAGCACCTCGTCCAGCTGTTCGAGCGAGTCCACCTCCACCTCGCACGGCAGATCCGGTGCGACGTCGCGCACCGCGCGCAGCGCGTTGACCACCGACCCGGCGGCCACCACGTGGTTGTCCTTGATCAGCGCGGCGTCACCGAGGCCGAGCCGGTGGTTGACGCCGCCGCCGACGCGCACCGCGTATTTCTGCAGCACCCGTAGGCCGGGCAGGGTTTTGCGGGTGTCGCGGACCTTGGCCTTGGTGCCCTGCACGGCCTCGACCCAGGCCGCGGTTGTGGTGGCGATGCCCGACAGGTGGCAGATCAGATTCAGCATGGTCCGCTCCGCGGTCAGCAGCCCACGGGTCTCCGCCCGCACCGTCAGCAGCGGCTGGCCAGGCTGCAGCCGCGCGCCGTCTTCGACCTGGTGCGTGACCTCGTAGCCGCCCGCCAGGACGGCGTCGAGGACCAGCAACGCGACCTCCACCCCCGCGATCACACCGGGCTCCCGGGGCACCATCGATGCGGTGGCCACCGCGTCGACGGGAACCGTCGCCCGGGTGGTGACGTCGGGCCCGTAGCGCAGGTCCTCCTCGAGAGCGCGTCGAATGATGTCCTGAGCGGTGCTTCGCTCGTCGGGCTGCATCATCTAGGCCACCGCCGCCAGCGCCTCCACCAGCACCGAGATCTGGTCGTCGCCCAGGCGAAGCACGCTGCTGCGAGCGTGTTCCGGCGCGGTGCTCGGATACTCGGCGCGGTGGTGGCAGCCGCGGCTCTCGTTGCGGGCCAAGGCCGCAGCCGTGACCGCGCGGGCGGCCACGGCCAATGCGACGTCCTCGAAATCGCGACGGCCAGTGATGGCGCGCCCGGCGGCGCCCGACAGCGTCTCGGACAGCCGGCTCAGCCCGGTGACGTCGCGCACGACCGACGCGTCGAGGCTCATCGCGTGTTGCAGTTCGTCGCGCGCGGGCGCGGTGTGGGCGATCGGCTCGGGGGCCGCCGCGTGCGTGCGCCCGGCTGTCGCGGCGTGTGCGGCCGCGGCCCTTCCAGCCCGCCCGCCGACCACCAGGCCTTCAAGCAAGCTGTTGGACGCCAGCCTGTTTGCGCCGTGCAGCCCGGTGCGGGCCGCCTCACCGGCGGCATAAAGCCCTGGCAGCTCGGTCTGGCCGTACACATCGGTGACGACGCCGCCGCAGCTGTAGTGCGCACCGGGCACCACCGGAATGGGTTGGCGGACGGGATCGATCCCGGCGGCCAGGCATGCGGCCGTCACGGTCGGGAAGCGGGTGGCAAAGCCCGGAATGTGTCGCGCGTCGAGGAACACGCACGGGTCCCCGATCGCCTTCAGCCGGGTGTCGATGGCGGCGGCCACCACATCGCGCGGCGCCAGATCGCCCATCGGGTGAACGCCGGCCGTCACCGAATCGCCGTTGCGGTCAATCAATCTCGCGCCCTCGCCGCGAATGGCCTCGGTAACCAGTGGCCGTCGCCCGCCGGTGCCCGGGGTGTACAGCATCGTCGGGTGGAACTGGATGAACTCGAGATCGCTGACCGCGACGCCGGCCCACAACGCCAACGCGATGCCGTCGCCGGTGGAGCCCTCCGGATTCGTGGTCGCGCCGTAGAGCTGCCCGAGCCCGCCGGAGGCCAGGATCACCGATGGCGCGCTGACGATTCCGCATCCGTCCGGGTTGCCCACCAAGACCCCGGTGACGGCGCCGCCGTCGTGCAGCACACGCAGGGCGACATGGCTGGTCCGGATGTCGAGCGTGCGCGCGGCATGGTCGAGCGCACGCTGCACCTCGGCGCCGGTGGCGTCACCACCGGCGTGCACGATGCGCCGACGCGAGTGCCCGCCCTCACGAGTAAGTGCCCAGCGGCCGGGAGCGGACTCGTCGAAACGCGCTCCGTCACCGACCAAATCGCACACCGCGCGGTGGCCGTCGGCCACGATCGAGTGCACCGCCTCGCGGTCGCACAGGCCCGCGCCCGCGGTCACAGTGTCGGCGACGTGCGCCTCGACCGAGTCGTCGTTCTCCGGATTTTCCGGCAGCGCAACGGCTATGCCGCCTTGCGCGTAGTGCGTCGCGGTCGCGCCGTGCGCCTTATCGGCCTTGCTCAGGACGACGACGTTGCGCCCGGCGCGGTGCGCGGCCAGCGCGGCGGCCAGCCCGGCGACGCCGGTGCCGATGACGACGACGTCAGCGGTGTGAGTCCAGTTGGGACCGGCGGTCATTCGCCACCGCCCGGCTGCCCGATCTCGATCATTCGCTGCACGCTGCGACGGCCCAGCGCCGCGATCTGCGGGTCGACATCGACCTCGTCCGCGCCCTCGACCAGGCAGCGCAGCAGGGCCGCGGGGGTGATCATCTTCATGTACTTGCAGGACGCACGGTCGTTCACGGCCTGGAAGTCGACTTTCGGTGCCGCCCGGCGCAGCTGGTGCAGCATGCCGACCTCGGTGGCGACCAGGACCTTGCGGGCCTGCGTCTGGTTGGCGGCGTCGAGCATTCCGCCGGTGGACAGGATCTT
>NZ_JAFAUS010000105.1 GCF_019243155.1 Mycobacterium sp. | reverse complement strand
GCGGCTGAGCCGCCGCCGACGGTGATCATCCTCGGTGGTTTCGACGGGTGGCGCGAGGAGTATCAACCCGGCGCCCACGCGCTCCTTGCCCGGGGGATGGCTTGCTTGCTGCTCGATGGCCCAGGGCAGGGCGAAACCCGCTTATTCGGCGGCCTCTACATGGACCCGGCATCGCCGACTGCCGCGTACTCTGTCGCGCTCGACGTCCTCCTTGACGACCCGAGAGTGAGCAACGTCGTTGGCATCTGGGGCAATAGCCTGGGCGGGTACCTGGCCGCGACAGCGATCTCGGCAGAGCCACGCTTTGCGGCGTGCTGTATCAACGGTGGCACGGTCAGGCCGGCGGAGCTTCCTGAGCGGCATCCGCGGTTTATCACCAAAGTGCAAGCCATGTATGGCCTTTCGGATCCGGTCCAGGCCCTGCGCGCGCTCGAGAATGCCACCATCGACGCTGCCGGCCTGACCAGGATTCATTGCCCGTTGCTGGTTTTGCACGGAACCCCGGACCGGGTTTTCCTCGTCGAGAATGCCCACGCCCTCTACACCGGGGCGGCTTCCAGGGACAAGACGTGGAAGGAATGGCCGGACGGCGATCACTGCCTCTACAACCACACCGCCGAAAAGCATGCCCTCGTCGGCGACTGGTTTGCTGACCGTCTCGCGGATTTCATGAATAGCTCTGCGCAGCAATAAGACTCGACATTCGGAATCAAACGAGGAGGAGAATTGACAACGGTTCGGGACAAGCTCGTCGGCAGCTGGAGAATGATCGACTGGGTTCTGCTCGAAGGCGATAAGAAGCTGGCACCCCCGCTCGGTCCGGCCGACCAGTGCGGCGGACTCCTGATTTACAGCGCCGACGGGATGATGAGTGCCATGCTCTCAGCTAAGGACCGCGAGAACTTCACCGACGGCTCCATCGACGGTGGCACCGACGCTGAGAAGGTCAAGGCGTACGAATCAATCGTGTGTTACGCCGGCAGCTACAGCGTCGACGAGACCTCCAAACGCGTCACCCATCAGGTCGAATACGCGACACTGCCGAACTTCGTCGGCCAACGCCTTGAGCGCATCTGCATCTTCGAAGGCGACGACGTTCTCAAACTCGACACACCTGAAATGAAGTTCGGCGGCGTCCCGCGTGCCAGCTACATCCTCTGGCAGCGCGTGGGATAGGAGACCACGCCCACGCCCTCGACTGAGCTTCCCGCACCTACTCCCACGTCATACTCAAGGGGATCACCTTCATGCGCATTGCAAACATCGACAACAGGGCCGCACTTGTGATCGGCGAGCACGGCAGCGAAAGAGCCGTGGATCTCGCCAGGATCTCTAACGGCAGGTTTGGCCCCGAAATGACGGCCGTGTACTCGGCATGGGACGCCCTCGTTGCATGGGCAGTCACTCAGGACGTCTCGTCATTCGTGGACGACTCGGTCTCGATCGACCGTGCTGTTCTGGGACCGCCGTCGCCGGCACCGCGACAGACGTTCGCCGCCGGACTCAATTACCATGCGCACGCAAAAGAATCCGGTTTCGAGGCGCCGACCAACCTGCCGCCGGTATTCACGAAGTACGCGTCCAGCTTCACCGGACCTGATACCGAGGTGATCATCCCCGTTGGCGGCAATGTCGACTGGGAAGTTGAACTCGTCGCAGTCATCGGACGTGAAGCCTGGAGAGTCGACGAGGCCAATGCATGGTCCTATGTCGCGGGATTGACTGCAGGGCAGGATATCTCCGAACGTATCACTCAGAACCGCGGTCCAGCACCCCAGTTCGGACTCGGCAAATCTTTCAAGGGCTTCTCCCCGCAGGGCCCTTGGCTGGTGACTCCCGACGAGTTCGAGGACCCTGACGACATTGTTCTGGGCTGCGCCATCGATGGGGAGAAGATGCAGGAAGGACGCACCAGTGACCTGATTTTCTCGGTGCCCAAACTGGTTGCGGCGCTCTCGCACACCGTGTCGCTCTACCCGGGTGACGTCATATTCACCGGCACCCCTGCCGGTGTTGGGATCGGCCGGACCCCGCCTCGGTTTCTTGAGCCGGGCCAGAGGTTGCACAGCTGGATCGAAGGTATCGGCGAGCTCAACCAGAGCTTCGTCTCCTAGCCCTACTTGAACTTGAGGATCGCGCAGAATGTCTCTGCATGGCCTGGCCAAGGTCACCATCGGCGTACCCAATGTTGACGAGACCATCTCTTACTACCGCGATTTCGGACTCGGCTATCGTGGTCAGGGCGTCTTCGCCTCTCGAAACGGCGGTGAGCAACTCGAGGTCGTCCACGCCGCGACGCGGCGGCTGATCGAACTCGCCGTCGCCGCCGACGATGACGACGACATCGGTGCGATCACCCGGCGACTGAACGGCCTCGGCCAGGTGCTGCAGGCAACCGGCGGGTCGCTCACCACGGTGGAGCCCGTCACCGGCACACGCGTCCGAGTTGAGGTGCGACCCCGCGTCGTGATCGATCCACCGGTCCCGCCGACCCCGTACAACGGGCCAGGCCGGGTGGACCGTACTGGTCGTGCACCCTTCATCTCCCGAGCGGAATGCGTCCGTCCGTGCAAACTCGGTCACGCCGTGCTCGGCAGTACCGACCTCACGACAACGATGAAGTTCTTCGTCGAGGGACTTGGCTTCAAAGTGAGTGACTATATGGGCGACAGGGCTGCGTTCCTGCGCTGCTCGGTTGAGCACCACAACGTCCTCGTCATGGCTGCACCGGTGAACTTCTTGCACCACACCAGCTGGCAGGTCGACGACGTCGATGAGGTCGGACGGGGGGCCCATGCCATGCTCGAAGCCGATCCCGCTCGGCACATCTGGGGCCTCGGCCGTCACTTCGCCGGGGCGAACTTCTTCTGGTACCTCAAGGACCCGGCCGGAAACTTCTCCGAGTACTACTCCGACATGGACGTCATACCGGACGATGACCTGTGGAGTCCGGAGGTCCTGCAGGGCCTACAAGGTCTCTACGCGTGGGGTCCGCCGCCGCCGCCGTCGTTTCTCGAGCCCGAGGACTTGGCTGCTCTCATGATCGGCGCTCACAGCGATCAAATGCGCTCCGGATAACGCGATCTCGCCAACCCTCAAAGGCGAGCGAGTGCCGTCAATAGTTCAGCCGCACTGACCATTCCGCGTGCGGGACGTCGTGAAGCTCACCGGCTGGGTCCACCACCAACGTCAGCAACTGCACGACGATCCCGACCAGTCGGCCGCGGTGCGGGTCGACCGGAGGAATGGTGACGGCGAACCTGGTGTTGGGCCGAAACATGGTGCTGGTCGTATTGGTGGGATCCTCGTAGACCTGCAGCAGCCGCCATGGTGCGCGGTAGATGGCGTCGGGCACCGAAAGCTGCACCGGATAGCGCTCACTGACTCTGAGCTCACCCTGGACCTGCGGACTGTCGCAGTCCTCGAGGTTGAGCACGTTGCAGTACAGGTATGGCCCCACCCGGGTCAGCTGGCCGTGCGAATACGCGCTGATCTCAGGGCGCTGCGAACCGTGCGGTCGCACCAGCAGCCAGGTGCCGACCCCGACGCCGACGCAGAGCAGCGTCAGCACACCGACGAGCAGCACGACCAGACCGCGCTTGTTCTTCGATTTCACTTCGGGACCGCCGCCGGGCGGCCCGCAGTCCGGCGAATGCCCTCCTGCTCGACCATGATTGGCCGATTACCGCCGAGCCCGGGGATCAACGAGTCGCCCCGGTAACTGACCAGCGTCTGCGCCAGGCCCAGGATGAGCAGCGAGGTGACCGCGGTGAACCCGACCCACAACTCCGTGTACACCAAGACACCCAGTGCACCGCCCAGCACCCAAGCCAGTTGCAGCGTCGACTCCGAACGCCCGAATCCCGACGCTCGCGATTCTTCGGGCAGGTCGTGTTGCAGCGAAGCGTCCAGCGACGCCTTCGCTATCGCGCTGGCCCCCGACGTGACCAGGGTGGCGATCACAGCCACCATCAGGTTGCCCGCCACCGCGGCCGCAAACGCGACCGCGGACACCGCCAGCGTGCAGCGCACCACGAGCGCGGCCGGCCGGCCCAACTTCAACCGCGCGCTGGTGAAGTTGCCGGCGAAGTTGCCGATCCCGGCCGCAGCGCCGATCACGCCGAGGAACGCGATCTGGGCCCAGCCGCTGGCTTGATGCGCCTTGGCGACGAAAGCCGGATACAGGAACAGGAAGCCGACCATCACCTTGATGGTGCAGTTGCCCCACAGCGAGGTGATGATGTTGCGTCCCAACGGTTGTCGAAGCGTCGCTGCGGCCTTTTTGGGGACCTTCTTGACTTCTTCGGGCCAGCTTCGCCGCTGCGGTTCGCTGTCGTGGCGATAGCTCAAGGTGGCGGGCACCTCACCCGCGGTCACCTCGACCCAGCGCGGAATCCGCATCGACAGCATGGCGCCGGCGACCGTGACCGCGATAACGACGAACAACGCGCCGGGCATCTTGAACAGGTGGTTGCAGAGGAATTCCACACCGCCCGCGATGGCGCCGCCGGCGATCGTGCCGCCGAGCAGACCGAACATGGTCAGGCGGGCGTTGACGCGCACCAGGTCGATGCTCGGCGGCATCACCCGTGGTGTCACAGCGCTGCGCAGCACACTGAACGACTTCGAGAACACCATCATGGCGAGCGCGCACGGATAAAGGACCATCGACGGGTAGCTGCCGGTAGCGCCGTCGTAGTTCATGATCAGCAGCAACGCCAACAGCGTGCGCAGCCCGAACGACGTGGCGAGCGCGACCCGGCGGCCGTGCTGCAGCCGGTCCAGCGCGGGCCCGATGAGTGGCGCGATCACCGCGAACGGCGCGATGGTGATCAACAGATACAGCGCGACCCGGCCCTTGCTCTCGCCGGATGCCGCCGCGAAGAACAATGTGTTGGCCAGCGCGACGGCCATCGCGGCATCTACCGCGAAGTTCGCGACCACCGGCCACGTGAGCGCGGTCAGGCCGGACTTGTCGGCGCCGTCGGCGGTCGCCGCGCGCTGAACCATCCAGTACATCCGCGAGCCCATCTCGCGGCTTCGCTGCGCCGCGGCGCGCGTGACGGTGATCCGCTCGCCGGGATCCGAGCCGCGCGGCGGGGTGGCGCCGTCGCGGTCCGGCTCCGGCTCGTGGTCGAGGGGAGGCAGGTAGCGGTTGGCGCTAGGGGGTGCCGGTGGGCGGCGAGTCCGCCGATAGGCTGCGTCGTCAGCCGGATAATTGGCCGTGCCCGGATGCTGATTGGTAGAGCCGTTGCGGGTCCGGCGGCCGGGGTTGGAGGCCACGCGGCCCGGATCGTCACGCCGCCGTCCAGACACGACCCGATTCTCCACTATGTGGACTTGATGCGTCGGCAGGTAACCGGGTGTCGCAACCCGTCCTAGTATTGGAAACGCAATGCAGAGAGGGGACAGCGTGATCGGACCCATCGAGGAATCCGCCGTGGCGACCGTGGCCGAGTGGCCAGAGGGGTTGGCGGCGGTGCTCAACGGTGCGGCGGACGAGGCCAAGGCCGCCATCGCGGAGTTCAGCGGCCCGGACGCGGTGGGCGACTATTTAGGCGTCAGCTATGAAGATCCGACCGCTGCCACCCACCGGTTCCTGGCGCATCTACCCGGCTACCAGGGCTGGCAATGGGCGGTCGTCGTCGCGGCCTATCCGGGTGCTGAGCACGCCACCATCAGCGAAGTGGTGCTGATTCCGGGCCCGACGGCGTTGTTGGCGCCCGAATGGGTGCCGTGGGAAGAGCGGGTCCGGCCCGGCGATCTGAGCCCCGGCGACCTGCTGGCACCCATCGCCGACGATCCTCGGTTGGTTCCGGGCTACACCGCCAGCGGAGACGCGCAGGTCGACGAGACCGCGGCGGAGATCGGGCTTGGCCGGCGCTGGGTGATGAGTCTTTGGGGCCGCTTGGACGCCGCCGAACGCTGGCACACCGGGGACTACGGCCCCGACTCGGCGATGGCGCGTTCCACCAAGCGGGTGTGCCGCGACTGCGGCTTCTTCCTGCCGCTGTCGGGATCGCTCGGCGCGATGTTCGGTGTGTGCGGCAACGAGTTGTCGGCCGACGGGCACATCGTCGATAAGCAATACGGTTGCGGCGCCCATTCGGACACTCCGGCCCCGGCGGGTACCGGTTCGCCGGTGTATGAGCCCTACGACGACGGCGTGCTCGACGTCACGGAGACGCCGGTCGAGCCGCCAGCGGCCGAACAACAGCCGGAGGCGGTTTCCGAACAACCCGAGGAGCCTGCTGCCGAACAGCTCGAGGAGCCCGCCGCCGAAGAGCCGGCGGCCGAACAAGCCGAGGCATCCGAGCAGTCGGAGTCGTCGGACTAGCCCTTCTCGGCGACCGCCTTGATGCTGGCCAGCGAGGCGTTCATGCCCTCGACCAATTCGCGTTCGAAGTTGTTGGTCCCGCCGAACAGCGCATTGATCGACAAGCTGGAAAACGCGGTGACGCCGTTTTCGGCGTGCCGGCTCTCGATCACCCGGGTGCCCTGGCCCTCGGGCTCGAGTTCGTAGCTCCAGATGGTGCGGTTGGTGTTGACGCGAAACGCCAGCTTCTTGTCGGGAATGACCTCGACGACGGTGCAGGTGGTGGGCCAGAACACCCCGAATCGGCGATTGAGGTTGAGGGTGCGGGTGCCTGGGCGCACCGAACCGAACGGCCTCATCCAACGGCACTGCGGGCTCCACTCCGGCATCCGCTGCAGATCGGAGATCAGCGCCCACACTTTGGAAACCGGTGCGTCGATGTCGATTTGGGCCTGCAACAGCGGGGCTACCATCGCTCCTCCTGGTTGGGGAATCGCTCGAGCAAACTATTTGCGGTGGAGATAATTATCGAGTCCTGACTGCGCGCCGCGTGCGCCCCGCCGGGCCCCGGCAAGCTGAAGCAGGAAGATGCTCGTCCCGAGCACCCCCACCCCGAGCCCGGCCAGCGTCACCGGGCGCCAGCTCTGCAGCGCGGGCACCAGGAACGCCGCGGCCACCGCCACCAGCCAGCCCAGCGCACCAACGGCGATGAAGGGCCACGCGTTGAGCAGCGCGGGTGGCAGCTCGGGCGCCTCGCGGTCCTCAGGTTCGGCAGTCATCGCGCCTAACATAGCCCGCTGCACGCGCAGGCCCGCGGCCCCACCCGGCGCCAGAAGTGATCTAGGTCTCCGTAACGCGGGATCGGTGTTTACGTAAGCGTTTCGGAGAGGACTAAAGTCCATCGTTCACCGGTTGGTATCCCGATTCATCGGCCATCCGTGTAACCTCGCGCCATGCCTGACAGCGATGCGCGGCTGGCCAGCGACCTGTCACTGGCTGTTATGCGGTTGGCCCGCCAACTGCGGTTCCGCAACCCGTCGTCGCCGGTGTCGTTGTCTCAGCTGTCGGCGTTGGCGATGTTGACCAACGAAGGACCGATGACGCCGGGCGCGCTGGCGATCCGCGAACGGGTCCGGCCGCCCTCAATGACCCGCGTGATCGCGTCGCTGGCCGACATGGGTCTGGTGGACCGCACGCCGCATCCCGTCGACGGTCGGCAGGTGCTGGTGTCCGTCTCCGAATCGGGCGCCGAGTTGGTCAAGGCGACCCGTCGCGCCCGCCAGGAATGGCTGGCCAAGAAGCTCGCGACAATGGACAGCGATCAGCGCGACACCCTGCGCAATGCGGCCGATCTGATGCTGGCCCTGGTCGACGAAGGCCCGTGACCGTCGGAATCCATGGCCTGGATGTTCAGGACGTTGACGACCCCGACGATCCCCGGCTCGATGATTTCCGCGACCTGAACAGCATCGATCGCCGTCCCGACCTGCCCGCGGGCAAGGGCCTGGTGATCGCCGAAGGTGTGCTGGTGGTGCAGCGCATGCTCGCGTCCCGGTTCAACCCGCATGCCCTGCTCGGCACCGAGCGCCGCCTGGTCGAGCTCGAAGACGACCTGGCCGGCAGCGGCGTGCCGTTCTACCGGGCGTCCGCCGACGTCATGGCCCGCGCCGTGGGCTTCCACCTCAATCGGGGCGTGCTGGCCGCCGCCCGAAGGGCGCCGGAGCTCACCGTCGCCGAGGTCGTCGACGGGGCCCGCACCGTCGCGGTGCTCGAAGGCGTCAACGACCACGAGAATCTCGGCTCGATCTTCCGCAACGCGGCGGGGCTGGGCGTCGACGCGGTGGTCTTCGGCAGCGGTTGCGCCGACCCGCTCTACCGGCGCGCCGTCCGCGTTTCCATGGGCCACGCGTTACTGGTGCCGTTCGCCCGCGCCACGAATTGGCCCACCGAGCTGGTGATGCTGAAGGAGAACGGGTTTCGGCTGCTGGCCATGACACCGGAGAGCAAAGCCCAAGCCCTGGCGGAGGCGATGACGGCCGCGCGCGACGAACGGGTCGCGGTGCTGGTGGGTGCCGAGGGGCCGGGGTTGACCGCGGCGACGCTGCGGCTGAGCGATGTGCGAGTGCGCATCCCGATGTCGAGGGGGACCGACTCGCTGAACGTCGCCACGGCCGCGGCTTTGGCCTTCTACGAGCGAGTTAGGCTCGGCTCGTGAGCGGTGAGTCTGTGCCCTGGGCAACGGGTTTGACGGTGGCCGGGTTCGTCGCGGCGGTGACCGGCGCCAGCGTCGTGGTACTGAGCATTGGATTGATCCGGGTGCATCCGTTCTTGGCGATCGGGCTCAACATCGTGGCGGCGGGCGGGCTCGCGCCGACGCTGTGGGGGTGGCGGCGCACCGCGGTGCTGCGCTGGTTCGTGCTCGGCGCCGCAGTGGGCGTAGCGGGCGCGTGGCTGACGTTGCTTGCGCTGACGATGCGGGGATAGCGGCTAGATCCGATGGTGGCGACCCGGCTGCGCCGCGCTGGCGATCGCAGCTAGCGCTGTCCGCCCGAGCGCACCCCGAGCAGCACATCCTCCCAGGCCGGAATGACCGGCTTACCCCGCCGGGTGTGCACCGGCCGCTCCTGGGGCTCGGGTGCCTCGGCAACCTCTGGCTTGACCGGTTCCTCGAAGTCGACGTGAGCGACCCGGGCGAGCGGGCGCAGCGGGCGGTCGAAGTTCGGGTCGACCAGTTCATGGGCCGCGTCGTCGATCGCGGTGACCGTGCCGCCGTGAGCGCCGGGAGCGAAGAAGAAATGCGCGATGTTGTCCGAACGGCCGACTTTCCAGGCGAGCTGCACTGTCCAGCGGCTGTCTTCGTTGCGCCAAGCGTCCCAGCTGAGCTTGTCGGGCTCCAGGCCGCGTGTCACCAGGGCGGTGCTGATGGTTTCCAGCAGGGTGAGCACCGCGGGACCGTCGGGAAGCACCGGGTGTGCGGCCGTTGCCAGCTCCGCGGCCCGTGCGCGTTCCAGCAGGACCGGGTGAGCGAACCGGCGGACCCGGGAAAGGTCCGAGCCCGACGCCGCGGCCACCTGCTCGACGGATGCACCGGCGCGGATCTTGGCCTGAATTTCCTTGGGGGTGAGCATGTTGGTGACGACGATGTCGAGCTGCGGTTGATCGGGCTGCACCTGTTCACCGCGCACAGCGGCGCGCAGTTGGTCGTTGATCGCCAGCTTGAACTGTTCTGCTGGGTCACCCGTCTCGCAGACGATGTGTTTGCCGTCGGGGTCGAGCCCAACCATTTTGAGTTCCCGCATGGCCTCTCCCTCGCAGGCTCCGTGCGGGTCGGCGAAGGACCCGCCAAGTGCGCACTCTAGTGCAACTACCGCGCAGAACCCGGTCAGACACGCTGGTCGGTTGCAGGCTGATGACCGCGAGGTTAAAGCCGCTCGACCACCCAGTCGACACATTGGATGAGAGCGCTGACGTCGTCGGGGTCCACCGCCGGGAACATCCCGACCCGCAACTGGTTGCGACCGAGTTTGCGGTACGGCTCGACGTCCACGACGCCATTGGCCCGCAGGATCTTGGCGACGGCCGCGGCGTCGACCTCGTCGGCGAAGTCGATCGTGCCCACCACCTGGGACCGCAGCGCGGGGTCTGCGACGAACGGCGTCGTAAAAGACTGCTTCTCGGCCCAGGAGTACAGCCGGTTCGAGGAGTCGGCCGTGCGCTTGACGGCCCAATCCAGGCCGCCGTTGCCCAGGATCCAGTCGATCTGCTCGGCCATCAGCGCCAGGGTGGCGATCGCCGGGGTGTTGTACGTCTGGTTCTTCAGGCTGTTGTCGACCGCGATCGGCAGCGACAGGAAGTCGGGAACCCAGCGACCGGAGCCGGCGATCGACTCCACCCGCGCCAGCGCGGCCGGGCTCATGATGGCCAGCCACAGGCCGCCGTCGCTGGCGAAGTTCTTCTGCGGTGAGAAGTAATAAGCATCGGTCTCGGTGATGTCGACGGGTAGGCCGCCGGCCCCGGACGTCGCGTCAATCGCGATCAGCGCGTCGCCGGAATCGGCGGGCCGGCGGATCGGGACCGCGACGCCGGTCGACGTCTCGTTCTGCGCCCAGGCGATCACGTCGACCGACGGGTCGCCCTTCGGCTCCGGCGCGCTGCCGGCATCCGACTTGACGATGATGGGCTCGCCGACGAACGGGTTGTTGGTGACCGCGGAGGCGAACTTCGAGCTGAACTCGCCGTAGGACAGGTGCAGGGACCGCTTGTCGATCAACCCGAAGGCAGCGGCGTCCCAGAAGGCCGTCGCGCCGCCGTTGCCCAAAATGACCTCATAGCCATCCGGTACGGAGAACAGCTCGCTCAGCCCCGAACGGACCCGGCCGACGAGATTCTTCACTGGCGCCTGCCGGTGCGATGTGCCGAACAAGGGGGCCGCGGTGGTGGTCAGCGCCTCCAACTGCTCGGGCCTGACCTTCGACGGGCCACACCCGAAGCGGCCGTCGCGGGGTTTGATGTCAGCGGGGATCTCGAGCTGGTCAGCCATGCTCACCAGCGTAGTGAGGGGCCGTGGCGCGGTGCGGCGCGGCCCGATCGCCGGTGCTCGCGGCAAGCGCATAACCGCAGGCTGAACGGGTGCCGGGTTTCGTTGGCTGTGATGCGGGGCACACCGAATGCATGACCACTGGTCAGGCCACAGTGCTTGGAAGGGGTCTGGAACCTATCCGGTACCTGCGGTACTGTCTGGACATAGCACGTCCAAATGTAAACCTCGTTGGGGAGGCTTCGAATGGCCAGGACGAGAATGGTTCGACGTTGGCGCCGCAATATGGAGGTGCGCGACGACGCCGAGTACGTGAACACGCTCGCCACACTGTCTGAGGGGTCGGTGCGGCGGAACTTCAACCCATACACCGACATCGACTGGGACTCACCAGAGTTCGCGGTCACGGAGAACGACCCGCGGTGGATCCTGCCGCAGACCGACCCGTTGGGCCGGCACCCCTGGTACCAGGCGCAGTCGGACGAGCGCAAGATCAAGATCGGAATGTGGCGCCAGGCCAACGTCGCCAAGGTCGGCCTGCACTTCGAATCGATCCTGATCCGCGGTTTGATGAACTACACCTTCTGGGTGCCCAACGGGTCTCCGGAATACCGCTACTGTCTGCACGAATCGGTCGAAGAGTGCAACCACACGATGATGTTCCAGGAGATGGTCAACCGCGTCGGCGCCGATGTCGCGGGCATGCCGCGGATGCTGCGCTGGCTTTCGCCGTTGGTCCCGCTGGTCGCCGGGCCGTTGCCGGTGGCGTTCTTCATCGGGGTGCTCGCCGGCGAGGAGCCGATCGACCACACGCAGAAAAACATTCTGCGCGAAGGTAAGTCGCTGCACCCGATCATGGAGCGCGTGATGGCGATTCACGTCGCCGAGGAGGCGCGACACATCTCGTTCGCGCACGAGTTTCTGCGTAAGCGGTTGCCGCATTTGAACAGAAGGCAGCGGTTCTGGGTTTCGCTCTACTACCCCCTGACGATGAAGATGCTGTGCAAGGCGATCGTGGTGCCGCCCAAGGCGTTCTGGCGGGAGTTCGACATCCCGCGGGAGGTCAAGAAGGAACTCTTCTTCCGGTCGCCGGAATCGCGAAAGTGGTTGAGCGACATGTTCGCTGACGTCCGGATGCTGGCCGAGGACACCGGCCTGATGGAGACGCGCTCAGCGCGGCTGATGTGGCGTTTGTGCAAGATCAACGGGAAGCCGTCGCGCTACCGCAGCGAGCCACAGCGTCAGCACCTGGCCGCAGTGCCGGCAGCGTAGGTATATCCGGGTTTCTATGCCGCACGTTATTACCCAGTCGTGCTGCAACGACGGGTCCTGTGTGTTCGCGTGCCCGGTGAACTGCATTCACCCGACACCGGACGAGCCGGGCTTCGCCACCTCGGAGATGCTCTACATCGATCCGGTGGCGTGCGTGGACTGCGGTGCCTGCGTGACGGCCTGCCCGGTGGGCGCGATCGCGCCCGACAACCGGCTGGACGCCAAGCAGCTGCCGTTCGTCGAGATCAACGCGGCCTTCTACCCGCCGCGGCCCGAGGGCGTGAAGCTGCCGCCGACGTCGAAGCTGGCCCCGGTGATCCCGGCCGCCGAGGTGCACGCCCGCCACAAGCCGCTGACGGTGGCCATCGTGGGTTCCGGGCCGGCGGCGATGTACGCCGCCGATGAGCTGCTAACGCAGCATGGCGTGCGGGTCAACGTCTTTGAGAAGCTGCCCACCCCTTACGGGCTGGTGCGCGCGGGGGTGGCACCCGATCACCAGAACACCAAGCGGGTGACCAAGCTCTTCGAGCGGGTGGCCGGTCACCGGCATTTCCGGTTCTACCTCAACGTCGAGGTCGGCAAGGACCTGAGCCACGCGGATCTGCTGGTTCATCACCACGCCGTGCTGTATGCGGTCGGTGCACCCAACGACCGTCGCCTGGAAATCGAGGGCATGGGTTTGCCGGGCACGGGAACCGCGACCGAGTTGGTCGCGTGGATCAACGGACATCCCGACTTTGCCGATCTGCCAGTCGATCTCAGTCACCCGCGCGTGGTCGTCGTCGGCAACGGAAATGTCGCCCTCGACGTGGCTCGCGTGCTCACCGTGGACCCCGACGACTTGGCCCGCACCGACATCTCCGACCGTGCGCTGGAGACGTTCCGTCGGTCCGCGGTGCGCGAGGTGGTGGTCGCAGCCCGACGCGGTCCCGCCCACTCGGCGTTCACGCTGCCCGAACTGATCGGACTCACGGGCGCGTCCGACGTCGTGCTCAGCGCGGCCGACCACAAGCTGGTGGCCGACGATCTTCAGACCGTCTCGGACGCCTTGACGAGGAACAAGCTGGAGATCCTGAACAAGCTTGGTGACGATTCCGCGCCGCCCCAAAAACCCGGGCGCCCACGAATCCGGCTGGCTTACATGCTTACCCCGCAGCGCGTCCTGGGCGATCAACGCGCCACCGGCGTGGAATTCTCCGTCACCGGCGCCTCACCAACAACGACAGCGGTGTGCAGGCTGGACACGGGCCTGGTACTGACGTCGATTGGCTACCGCGGCAAGCCGATTCGCGATCTTCCCTTCGACGAGTCGGCGGCCGTGGTGCCCAACGACGGTGGCCGGGTCGTGGATCGGAGTAGCGGGACGCCGGTGCCCGGCGCCTACGTCGCGGGCTGGATCAAGCGGGGGCCGAGCGGGTTCATCGGCACCAACAAGTCCTGTTCGCTGCAAACCGTCCAAGCCCTGGTCGCCGACTTCAACGAGGGCAAGCTGACCGACCCGATCGGCAAACCCGACTCGCTTGCCGCGCTGGTGCACGCGCGTCGGCCAGACGTCATCGACGAGCGGGGATGGCGTGCCATCGACGCGGCCGAGGTCGCGCGCGGCAGCGACGCCGGCCGGCCCCGCAACAAGTTCACCGACATCGCCGACATGCTCGCGGCCGCAGCCAAGGCCGAGCCGGCGCCGCGACGCCGGCTACTGGCCCGGCTGCTCGACCGTTAGGCCCCCTGCCCGGACATGGCCGCTTGCAGCTCGTCCATGCTGACCTCGCGCACCGGCTGCCCCAGCGACCAGTGGTGGCCGAACGGGTCGGCAACCATTCCGTAGCGGTCTCCCCAGAACTGGTCCTCTAACGGCGCCACCACGGTCGCGCCCGCGTCCAGCGCCCGCTGGAACTTGGTGTCGACGTCGGTGACCGTCAGATGGATGGTGACCGGAGTTCCACCCAGCGACGTGGGCGTCATCGACTTGCCGCCACACATCTCCGGGAAGTCATCGTTGAGCATCACGGTGAAGCCGTTGATCCGCACCGCGGCGTGGACAAGTTTGCCGTCGGGGCGCGGCACACGTCCGACCTCCTCGGCGCCGAAAGCTTTGACGTAGAAATCGATTGCCGCAGCGGCGTCGTCGACCACCAGGTGCGGGGACAGTCCGGGTTCGATGTTGATCGCCATTGTCGTTCTCCTTGTTGTCGGTCTCCCTGACCGGCCCATCGTGGGCAGGTCTCGCGAGTTATGACTGCGCCCCCGACAGAAATTCATCGGGGCGCCATCATTTAATCGCCGGGGACCGACAGCGCGGCTGGAATCAGGCGTGGGTGAGGCTGCGGTCCCAGCCTTCGACGTCCTCGGGCTTGCGCGGGCCCGGTCCGACATAAATGGCCGACGGGCGGACGAGCTTGCCGAGTCCCTTCTGCTCGAGGATGTGGGCACACCATCCCGCGGTACGGCCGCAGGTGAACATCGCCGGCATCATGTTGGCGGGCACCCGGGCGAAGTCCAGGATGACCGCGGCCCAGAATTCGACGTTGGTCTCGATGGCCCGGTCCGGACGGCGCTCGCGCAACTCGGCCAGAGCGGCCTGCTCCACCGCGACCGCGACCTCGTGGCGCGGGGCGCCCAGCCGCTCGGCGGTGGCGCGCAGCACCCGGGCGCGCGGGTCCTCCGCGCGGTACACCCGGTGCCCGAATCCCATCAGCTTGTCGCCGCTGTCCAGGATCTTCTTGACCAGCCCACGCGCGTCGCCGGTTCGCTCGACCTCCTCGAGCATCGGCAGGACCCGCGCGGGCGCGCCACCGTGCAGCGGCCCGCTCATCGCCCCGATGGCTCCGGACAGTGCGGCCGCCACGTCGGCGCCGGTCGATGCGATCACCCGGGCGGTGAAGGTCGAGGCGTTCATGCCGTGCTCGGCGGCCGATACCCAGTAGGCATCGATCGCCTCGACATGCCGCGGGTCCGGCTCACCCTGCCAACGCGTCATGAAACGTGCTGTGACCGTTGGGCATTCATCGATGACGCGTTGGGGGACCGCGGGCTGGTAAATGCCGCGCGCGGACTGCGCGACGTAGGACAACGCCATGACCGACGCGCGGGCCAGCTGGTCGCGGGCGGTGGCGTCGTCCGTGTCGAGCAGCGGCTTGTAGCCCCAGATCGGCGCGAGCATGGCCAGGCCGGCCTGCACGTCGACGCGCACGTCGCCGGTGTGGATCGGGAGGGGAAACGGCTCGGCGGGCGGCAACCCGTGGCCGAATTTGCCGTCGACCAGAAGGGCCCACACGTCGCCGAACGTGACCTGTTGATTCACCAGGTCTTCGATATCGACACCGCGGTAGCGCAGCGCGCCACCGTCTTTATCCGGCTCGGCAATCTCGGTGGTGAAGGCGACCACGCCTTCGAGGCCGGGGACAAAGTCTTCGGGGACCACAGTCATAGCGAAAATTCTCGCACCCGAGCCCGGGGCCGACGCTACCGGCCGGTAGCAAGCGCCGGTAGCGTTGGCGCGATGGCAGGTCCAGACCCCAAAACGGCTCAAGAGCACCTGGAGAGAATGCGCGTGGAATACGGGTCGGCCGAAAAGGACGGCAGCCCAGACCTGGACGCCGATTGGCTCGATGATGGTTGGGTTGCGTTGTTGCGCAAATGGATCGAGGACGCCGAGCGGTTGGGAGTGGCCGAGCCCAACGCCATGGTGCTGGCCACCGTCGCCGACGGCAGACCCGCGAGCAGATCGGTGTTGTGCAAGAGCGTGGACGAGAGTGGAATCACCTTTTTCACCAACTACGACTCGGCCAAGGGGCTCGAACTCGCGGCGACGCCGTACGCATCGGCGACGTTTCCCTGGTATCTGCTGGGCCGGCAGGTGCACGTCCGGGGGCCGGTGAAAAAGGTCACCCACCAGGCGACCGAGGACTATTGGTCCAAGCGGCCGCGTGGCTCGCAGCTCGGCGCGTGGGCGTCTCACCAGTCGCAGCCGATCGCGTCGCGGGCGGCTCTGCTCGACCAGCTGACCGAAGTGACCGCGCGCTTTGCCGAGGACGAGCAAGTACCCGTGCCTCCAGGCTGGGGCGGCTACCTGATCGCTCCGGAGCTGGTGGAGTTCTGGCAGGGCCGCGAAAATCGGTTGCATAACCGCATCCGAATCAGCGGCGGCCGTGTCGAGCGCCTGCAACCGTGAGCCCGGTCACGACGCGGCGGGGCATGAGTCCACTCCACGGATTACGGGTATGACCAGCGGAGCCGACCCCGGGCAGGCGGCTCGTCCCGATAACGACTACCTTCTGCAGTAAGCACCAAGTCAGTGCAGCAATAACAGCCAGAGCGCAAAGGGGTTCTCGTGGCCGACAAAGACGACACCGCCACTCTGAAGTACCCGGGTGGCGAGATCGACCTACAGATCGTCAACGCGACCGACGGAGCCGACGGCATCGCGCTGGGCCCGCTGTTGTCCAAGACCGGCTACACGACGTTCGACAACGGCTTCGTCAACACCGCCGCGTGCAAGAGCTCCATCACCTACATCGACGGCGACGCCGGAATCCTGCGCTACCGCGGCATTCCGATCGAGCAGCTCGCCGAGAAGTCGACCTTCATCGAGGTGAGCTACCTGCTGATCTACGGTGAGCTCCCGTCCAAGGAGCAGCTGGCCGACTTCACCAAGCGGATTCAGCTGCACACCATGCTGCACGAGGACCTGAAGCGGTTCTTCGACGGCTTCCCGCGCAACGCCCACCCGATGCCGGTGCTGTCCAGTGCGGTCAACGCCCTCTCCGCGTACTACCCCGACTCGCTCGACCCGACCGATTCCGAGGACGTCGAGCTGTCCACGATCCGGCTGTTGGCCAAGCTGCCGACCATCGCCGCCTACGCGTACAAGAAATCGGTCGGCCAGCCGTTCCTCTACCCGGACAACTCGCTGTCGTTGGTGGAGAACTTCCTGCGGATGACCTTCGGGCTGCCCGCTGAGCCTTACACCGCGGACCCCGAGATCGTTCGGGCGCTGGACATGCTGCTGATCCTGCACGCCGACCACGAGCAGAACTGCTCGACGTCGACCGTGCGGCTGGTGGGATCGTCACAGGCGAATCTGTTCACCTCTATCTCCGGTGGCATCAACGCCCTGTGGGGACCGTTGCACGGTGGCGCCAACCAGGCCGTCCTGGAGATGCTCGAGGAGATCCGTCAGAGCGACGACGACGTCAGCGAGTTCGTACGCAAGGTGAAGAACAAGGAAGCGGGCGTCAAGCTGATGGGCTTCGGCCACCGCGTGTACAAGAACTACGACCCGCGGGCCCGAATCGTCAAAGAGCAGGCCGACAAGATCCTGGCCAAGCTGGGCGGCGACGACGATCTGCTCGACATCGCCAAGCAACTCGAAGAGGCCGCGCTGACCGATGACTACTTCATCGAGCGCAAGCTGTACCCGAACGTGGACTTCTACACGGGCCTGATCTACCGCGCACTCGGCTTCCCGACCCGCATGTTCACCGTGCTGTTCGCGTTGGGCCGGCTGCCCGGCTGGATCGCGCACTGGCGTGAGATGCACGACGAGGGCGACAGCAAGATCGGCCGCCCGCGCCAGATCTACTCCGGCTACACCGAGCGCGACTACGTAACGATGGACGCGCGCAGCTAAATCGCGTCTCTAAATAGAGGCCAGCACCGCCATCGCGGCGTTGTGTCCGCCGATGCCCGATACCGCACCACCGCGGCGCGCGCCGGAGCCACAGAGCATGATCCGTTCGTGAGCAGTGGCCACACCCCATCGTCGCGCCGGGGTGTCCAGCGGGTCGTCGTCTTCGGCGAATGGCCAGGCGAGGCCGCCGTGAAAGATGTTGCCGCCGCTCATGCCGAGCTTGCGCTCCAAATCCAGGGTGGTCGTCGTCTCGATGCACGGTCGGCCGTGCGCATCGGGCAGCAAAAGATCCTGAATCGGTTCGGCCAGAACGGAATTCAGCGACGAGAGCACGGCGCCGGTCAGTGTGGTGCGCAGGCCGTCGGAGTCGGCGGTACCGAACAGCGAATGCGGCGTGTGCAAGCCGAACACCGTCATCGTCTGGGCGCCCGAGGCGCGCAGGTCGTTCGACAGGATGCTCGGGTCGGTCAGCGAATGACAGTAAGCCTCGCACGGCAAGGGATTTGGCACCTGCCCGGCGGCCGCCGCCGAATATGCCGTATCCAATTGTGTCCATGTCTCGTTGACATGAAACGTTCCGGCGAACGCCTGCTCGGGTGTGACGCCGTCGTCGCGTAGCCGCGGCAGCCGACGCAGCACCATGTTCACCTTGACCTGGGAGCCCTGAGCGCGTGGCCTCGGCTGCTCGCCGAGCAGGCCGGACAACACCTCCGGTGTGACGCACGCGAGAACGAACCGAGCACGGAGCCGATGCTCGTCGTCGCCGACACGGTAGCGCACCTCTCCGCTTGGGGTGACCTCGTAAACCTCTGCGCCGGTGATGATTTCGGCGCCGTACCCTACCGCCGCGGTCGCCAAAGCGGTGGTCACCGCTCCCATTCCGCCGATGGGGACGTCCCAGTCTCCGGTGCCCCCGCCGAGCACGTGATACAAGAAGCAGACGTTCTGCGCCAGGGACGGCTCATCGAGGCGGGCGAAGGTGCTGATGAGCGCGTCGGTGGCGATCACCCCGCGAACCAGGTCGTTGCCCACCGCGTCGGTGATGGCACGCCCGATCGGCTCGTCGATCATGGCCCGCCAGGCTGCCGCCGCACCGTCATCGCCACCGTCGAGGACGTGCCGGCGCGCCTGCTCGCGGGTGCGCAGCGGTTCGAGCATCGTCGGCCAGAGCCGTTCGGTCACCAACCGGCAGCGTCGATAGAAGTCGGCGAATCCGCCCGCGTCGCCGCCGGCGCCGATGGCGTCGAACGTGTCGCCGGTCGCGCCGATCAACAGCCCGCCGCGACCGCCGGTGGCAGGATCGGGCGTGTAGGACGAAAATTGCCGTCGGGCCAACCGCAGCTGGGCGCCCAGATCGTCGACGATGCGAGTCGGCAACAAACTGACCAGATACGAATATCGCGACACCCGGACGCCGACACCGTCGAAGGCGTGCGCCGAGACGGCCGCGCCGCCCGTGTGCCCCAGTCGTTCCAGGACCTGCACCCGAAGTCCCGCCCGGGCCAGATAGGCGGCGGCGACGAGGCCGTTGTGGCCGCCACCGACAATCACGGCGTCGATGGCATCGGCCGCGTGCGCGCTCAGCTCAGGTAGCCCTCGACCTCGTCGGGCGGGCGCACCTCGGCCTCACGGGGGTCACCGCCGCTGTCACGAAGCGCCCGGCGTTGCCGCAGCAGATCCCAACACTGATCGAGCTCGACCTCCAGCCGGTGCAGGCGGTCATGCTCCTCTGACGTGTCGATGTCGCGGTGCAGCAGCTGCGCCCGCAGGGATTTCTCCTCGGCGACCAGGTCGCGGATGTATGCCAGGGTGTCGTTGTCGCTCGGTTTCTTGCCGTTGCCCATCGCTCTAGTGTGCCCGACCCGACGGGGGTCGAATAGGTAGGCTGCATATCGCCTGCCGGGCGGACAGGTGCAGGTGAACGACGTGAGGGAGGGCCGAAATGTCCGTCAAGCGACCGAGCCTTCCCTGGCTGATCGGTCTGCTTGTCATCCCGTTGCTGATAGCCGAGATCGGCTACGGCGCGTCGGGCCTACCCAAGGCGGCAGGCCCTTCGCGGACGCCGTCAACCACATCCGGTCCGCCGGGGCTTTCCCTGGCGGCGTTTTCCCTGGTCCGCAACGGCACCAGCATCACGCTGAACGGTGACTTCCCCGACGGGTCGGCGAAAGCGGCATTGCTGAAGGCGCTCAACGGTTCACTGGCTCCCGGCGTCAAGGTCGTCGACCAGATTCGCATCAATCCCAACGTCGACGCGCTCGACTTCTCCAAGGCGAAGCCCGTTTTCACCGACAGCGCGTCGATTGCCGATTTCACGCTCACGGTCAATGGGAACACCATCACCTTGGCGGGTACCGCCGCGTCGACCGACCAGAAGAACAGGATCGACAACGACGCCAAACACATCTGGTCCAACCTGAATATCGTTGACAATCTTGCGGTTAACGGGACGCCGCCGTCCCCGCCGGCCGCTGCGTCGTGCACCGACCTGCAATCCGCCATCAACGCCACGCCCGTTACCTTCGAAAAGAACGCCTTCAACTTGACTTCGGTCGACGAGCAGACCCTGACGCAGGTCGCCGATAACGGCACCGCATCGGGTCGCGCCGAGAACCGCCGCGTCGAAATCGTGTTCAGCTAAGGAGGATTGGCCCATGGCGTTCGTGTTCCAGTGGTTGTGGTGCATCGCCGCTTTCGTGGCGGGCTCGGCCGTTGCGTGGGCGATCGCCACACTGATCAACCGTAGGCGCACGGGCGCGCGGCGATGATCAATTGGTGGCTGTGCGGGTTGGCCTTCGTGCTTGGGCTGGTGTTGACGCTCGCGCTGACGATCGATCCCGTGAAACCGGCGGCGCCGGTGCGCAATTCGGTAGATGCGGCGCCCAAGCCCGAGCCGGAGCCGTCGACGACGAGGATCCCCGTCGAGCCGCCGACGACGAGAATTGCGGCCACGGAACAGTGCACGACGAAGATTCCGGTGACCGAACGACGCACGACCAAGATTGCGGTCACCGACCATCGCACGACGAAGATTCCGATCGCCAAGGAATCGCCGACGACGAAGATTCCCGTGACCCCGGAGGCGCCATTCGGCCCCGGCTCGGCCCGCGTTACACCCGACGGCGGCCGTCCGGCGGGATGGCTGGTGAAGGGCCGTTCCGATACCCGGCTGTACTACACGCCCGACGACCCCGCCTATGGCGCGACCGTCGCCGAAATCTGGTTCTCCGACGAGAAATCCGCGGCGCAAGCGGGATTCACGCCGTGGCGCGCGAGTCCGGAGAACCCCCGTCGGGGCTAGAGCCTCAGCCGGGTCCGGGGAGTCGCAGCACCAGCCGCGCACCGCCCAGCGGGCTGCTCTCCAGCGAGGCCGTGCCGCGGTGTAGGTGAGCCTGCTGAGCAACCAGTGCCAGTCCGAGGCCCGACCCCGAGTGCGAGGCCGTCGACCCGCGGGAAAACCGCTCGAACACCACCTGGCGCTCATCCTCAGGCACGCCGCCGCCGTTGTCGTCGACGGCTATCTCGACCCCGGCGCGCGAACTGACGGCCGACAGCTGGACCCGCGTCGCCCCGCCGTGCTTGACGGCGTTGGCGATCGCGTTGTCGACGGCGAGGCGCAACCCGGCCGGCATCCCGACGATGATGCAGGTCGGCGATGGCACCAGGGAGACGTCGAGGTCGGGGTAGATCCACATCGCGTCGTGGGCGGCCCGGTCGAGCAGCTCGGTGATGTCGACCGGCACATGATCGTCGGAGGTGGACAGTTCGCCTTGAGCCAACCGCTCGAGCGCGCTCAGCGTGGCTTCGATCCGCGACTGGGTGCGGCTGACGTCGCCGAGCACCTCTTTGCGTTGGTCGTCGGCCAGGTCCAGCGTGGAGAGCACCTCGAGGTTGGTCCGCATGGCGGTCAGGGGAGTGCGCAACTCGTGAGAGGAGACCGCCGCGAAGTCGCGGGCCGAAGCCAGCGCCTCCTTCGTCCGGTTCTGCTCGTCCCAGATGCGCTGCAGCATGCCCCGCATCGCCTCGGCGATCTCGACGGCCTCGCTGGCCCCGTGCACTTCGACCCGTGGTGCCTCGTCTCCCGCGTCGATCAAACGCGTCTGTTGGGCGAGCTGCTTGAACGGGCGAACCGCGAACGCGGCCAGCAGCCACGCGAACACCGCGGCCGCACCGATGGCGAAGCCGCAGATCAGCAGCACCCGCCGATGCAGGTTGTTGGTCTCGGCGATAGTGGCGTCGTATGTCGCCCCCACGGCGAGCCACGTCGGCTCCGGACCGGGGATCGCCACCGTCCGCACCCGGTAGCGCACCCCGTTGACGTATGTGTCGGCGTAGTCGACGTCAAGCTTGGGCAGCGTGACATCGGAATTCGACTTGACCAGATCGCCGCGGCGGACCGTGATGATCGCGTCCTGATCGTTGGGCGAGCGCGGGATCTCCTCGAGTCCGCGCGGCAGAAACGGGATCGCGAACCCCGCGGCCTCGTCGAGGCGGCGATCGAGTCGCTCTTTGCGGTCGTTGGTAATGCCGACCCAGACGACGATGCCGACGATGAGCACCGGGATCGCGGCGCCGATGACCGTCGCGACCACGACCCGGGTCCGCAGCGACGGGGTGCGGGCGACGATCCGCGACAGGAAGTTCATGACGGCTCCGACAACGAGCTTTTACTGCATACGCAGCACGAACCCGACTCCTCGTACCGTGTGCAGCAGCCTGGCGCAACCGTTCGCCTCCAGCTTGCGGCGCAGGTAGCCGATGAACACGTCGACCACGTTGGTGTCCGCGGCGAAGTCGTAGCCCCAGACCAGCTCCAGCAGCTGCGCGCGGGACAACACCGCGGTCTTGTGTTCGGCGAGCACCGCCAGCAGGTCGAACTCTCGCTTGGTCAGGTCGACGTCGACGCCGTTCACCCGGGCCCGCCGGCCGGGGATGTCCACTTCCAGCGGCCCCACCGTGATGGTTTCCGAGGAGGACGTCGCGGTGGCACCGCGACGACGCAGCAGCGCCTTTACCCGCGCGACCAGCTCGGCCAGCACGAACGGCTTGACCAGGTAATCGTCGGCCCCGGCTTCCAGGCCCGCCACCCGATCGTCGACCGAGCTGCGGGCGGACAGCACGCAGACCGGGACGTCGTTGTCCATGGCTCGCAGGGCCGTGACCACACTGACGCCGTCCAGTACCGGCATGTTGATGTCGAGCACGATCGCGTCCGGCCGCGTCTCGGTGGCGCTGCGCAATGCTTCGGCGCCGTCGACGGCCGTCGACACCTCGAATCCGGACAGCCGCAGGCCGCGTTCCAGCGACGCGAGCACGTCAGAGTCGTCGTCGACGACCAAGACCCGCGGTGATGAAGCTCCTGTGTCCATGTCCGCCATTTTGCCTGATTGCTGCCCGTGTAGGTGGGAGGCGACTCGCCGGGTCGCGCGGCCCGTCAGGTCACCGGTTCGCCAGGCCGCTCAGCCGGAAGGCCAACTGCCGTCGTACGGCGGGAATCTGCGCGGCCGCCCGCATCGCGGTGTTGCGCGCCGGGCGCAGTGGGCGGGGCAGGGTCGCGACCCGGGTCAGCTGCCCGGTCAGTTTCAGCACTCGCTGGGCCCGTCGTCGCTGGGCGCAGGCGTAGGCATCGAGCGCCGCATCCGGCGCGCCGCGCAGGACTTCGGACAGCGCCCCCGCCAACGAGATTGCGTCGGTGATACCGAGGTTCATGCCCTGGCCGCCCGCGGGGCTGTGCACATGGGCGGCATCGCCGGCCAGCATCAAGCGCCCGGCCCGGTAGCTGTCGGCGACGCGGTGGTGGATGTGAAACCGCGACCCCCAGACCAGTTCGGTGACCACCGTGCGCCCGGGCCCGAAGGCCCGCCTGTCCAGCAGCGCCTGCACGAATTCCGGCGACGGGTGCTCCGGCGTGTCCGCGGTCGGCGCGACGACGCGCAGGATGTCGCCGGGCAGCGGCGCAAGCACGGTCAGACCCTCGTTGGCATAGAAGAGGGTCACTTCGTTGCTGGGCGCTTCGCCCGCCACCCGAACGTCGGCAAGCGTGAAGGATTCGGCGAATTCGCCTCCGGTGAAACCGATTCCGGCCTGCTCGCGAACCGTGCTGTGCATGCCATCGGCCCCGACGAGGTAGTCGGCTGTCATGGTGTCGCCGTCATCGAAAGTTGCCGTGATGCCGTTGCGGTCCTGAGTGATGCGGCTCAGGGTCTTGGGGCGGATCACGTCACCGCCCAGTTCGCGCAGCCGCTCCAGCAGCAGTCGCTCGGTGTCGGCCTGGGAGAGCATCAGTGTGTACGGGTGCTCCGTCGGCAACTCGCTGAAGTCGACCGGGATCAGGATGCGGGAGCCTTCCCGCATGGTGAACCGGGGTGCGATCAGGCCCGCGTTGACCATCCGCCGGGCGACGTCGAGTTCCTCGAGCACCTCCAGGGTGCGGGCATTCACCGCGGCGGCGCGCGAGGTGTTCTGGCCCTCCGCCAGCTTGTCCACCACCACCGCGCGGACTCCGCGGGCGATCAACGTGGCGGCCACCGTGAGGCCGGTCGGACCTGCGCCTACCACCAAAACATCGATGTCGTTCATTGGTCGGCTCCCTTCGGCCTCGGTATGCCAACGCTTGTTGGCATGACTCCAGGCTGGCGCGGCGGTGAGTCAATGTCAACACTTGTT
>NZ_JAFAUS010000534.1 GCF_019243155.1 Mycobacterium sp. | reverse complement strand
GCGATACGCGCCGTTCACCCTGGCGCTTCGGTGTTCCGCTGGTTTGTCTGCTGGCCGGATTGCTGCTCGCCGCCACGCACGGGGTGTCCGGTGGCGCCGAGATTCGCCGCAGCGATGCACCGCGGCTGGTGGACCTGGTCCGCGAGGCACAAGCGCAGGTGAACCACCTCAACGCCCAGCGCGACGCGCTGTCGAGCAAGATCGACGCCGCGCACGGACGGTCACCGGATGCCGCGTTGGCGGCGATGCGGAGGCGCGCCGCCGAGCTGGCCGGCGACGCGGGCATGAGCCCGGTGCACGGTCCGGGCCTCGTGGTGACCCTGCAGGACGCACAACGCGACGCCAACGGCCGCTTCCCGCGCGACGCCTCCCCCGACGACCTGGTGGTGCACCAGCAAGACATCCTGGCCGTCCTCAACGCGCTGTGGAGCGCCGGCGCGGAGGCCATCCAGATGCAGGACCAGCGGATCATCGCAACCTCGGTGCCGCGGTGCGTCGGCAACACGCTGCTGCTCAACGGCCGGACCTACAGCCCGCCCTACACGATCACCGCGATCGGCAACGCGGCAACCATGCAAGCCGCCCTGACCGCCGCTCCCCTGGTGACCCTGTACAAGCAGTACGTGGTCCGGTTCGGTCTCGGCTATACCGAAGACGTCAAGGCCGACGTCTCGGTGGTCGGTCATTCCGAACCCGACCGGATGCGTTACGCGCAGCCCGCGGGCACCGTCGGCTACTGACCAGCTCCCGGGTTTCCTCGGACGGTAACCTGGCACGATGCGGATCCTCGTCGTCGACAATTACGACAGCTTCGTGTTCAACCTGGTGCAGTACCTGGGCCAGTTGGGCGTCGAGGCTGACGTGTGGCGCAACGACGACGCTCGACTCTCCGATGAGGCCGCCGTCGCGCGGGAGTTCGACGGGGTGCTGCTCAGCCCGGGACCGGGAACGCCGGAACGCGCGGGCGGATCGATCGGGTTGGTCGGCGCGTGTGCCGCCGAGCGCACCCCACTCCTCGGGGTCTGCCTGGGACATCAGGCCATCGGTGTCGCCTTCGGGGCCACGGTCGATCGGGCGCCCGAGTTGCTGCACGGCAAGACCAGCAGCGTATTCCATACCAATATCGGTGTGCTGCAAGGGCTTCCGGACCCCTTCACGGCGACCCGCTACCACTCGCTGACCATCCTGCCCGAGTCGCTGCCGTCCGTGCTGGAGGTGACGGCGCGCACCCGCAGCGGCGTGATCATGGGTGTGCGGCACCGGGAGTTGCCCATTCACGGTGTCCAGTTCCACCCGGAGTCGATCCTGACCGAGGGCGGCCACCGAATGCTGGCGAACTGGCTCGAGTGTTGCGGGTTCGCGCGCGATGACACGCTGGTGCGTCGGCTCGAGAACGACGTGCGTACCGCAGTGCGGCCGTACTTCCCGGATCCGGCTGCTACTGACCGAACTTCAGCGTGATGATGCCGTCCCGGTTGCAAGCGGACCCGGCCGGCGGGTTCTGATACACCACCCGGTGGGACTGGGAGCCGCCGGCGTCGACGTCGGCGCCTTTGTCCAGCGTCCCCGTCCAACCCAGCGCGCGTAGCCGCGGTTCGGCATCCGTCCAGAACATCCCGCTCAGGTCGGGCATCGTGAACTGATTGCCCTTGGAGACCTGCAACTCGATCACCGAGTCCACCGGAACCGTCTGTCCCTTGGGCGGATTGGTGCCGATGACCTCACCGGCCGGGCGGGAGCTGTCGACCTGCGTCTGGCTGAACTTGCTGAATCCGTAGACGGTCAGGTTCTTTTGGGCGACGTCGACGGTTTGGCCCCCGACGTCGGGAACCTGCTTGGTCTCCGGCCCGGAGCCAACGATCACGGTGATCACGTTGGTGATGGCCGACGTCTGGTTGGCCGGCGGATTGGTACCGATGACCTTACCCAGGCTCTCGGGAGTCGACGGGGAATTCGCCTGCTTGAACTTGCTGAATCCCGCGCTCTTGAGCTTGGTGACGGCGTCGGAATAGGTCATCGACGAGACGTCGGGCACCTCGCGCTGCTCGGGGCCGGTAGAGACGTTGATAGTGATCTCGTCGCCCGCGCCCACCGACGCGTTGGCGCTGGGGTCGGTCCCGATCACGTGGTCGGGCGGGATCGACGAGTCGGGCTTCTGCAGGGTGCGCGTCTTGAAGCCCCGATTCTGCAGTGCGGCAATGGCGTCCGCGGACACCTGGCCCCGCACGTCGGGAACCTGGACGTCGCGGGTCGAGCCGCCGAACGTGTTGAAGGCGATCACGACGACAATGGTCAGCACCGCCAGCGCGGCCACCGCGACGATCCAGCGGCCAACTGAGCCGGCACCGCGTTCCTCACCGCCGTCGCGAAGGGGCTGGCGCGGCAGCGGATCGGTGCGCGGGGCGGGGATGTTTCCGCCCGTGGACGACATCAGCGACGACCGGTCGGCATCGGTGAGAACCTTTGGCGCCTCCGGCCTTTCGCCGTTGTGCACCCGAACCAGATCGGCGCGCATCTCGGCCGCTGTCTGGTAGCGGTTGTCCGGATTCTTGGCCAGCGCCTTGAGGACGACGGCATCGAGATCGGCGGAGATGCCTTCGTGTCGCTGCGATGGCGGAACCGGGTCTTCGCGGACATGTTGATAGGCAACCGCGACGGGCGAGTCGCCGATGAAAGGTGGTTCGCCAGTGAGGATTTCGTAGAGGACACAGCCCAGCGAATACACATCGGACCGGGCGTCGACGGTGTCGCCGCGGGCCTGCTCGGGCGACAGATACTGCGCGGTGCCGATCACGGCCGCTGTCTGGGTGACGCTGTTGCCGCTGTCGGCGATCGCGCGGGCGATACCGAAATCCATCACCTTGACCGCGTTGGTCGCGCTGATCATTATGTTGGCCGGCTTGACGTCGCGGTGGATGATGCCGTTCTGGTGACTGAAGTTCAGCGCCTGGCAGGCGTCGGCGATGATCTCGATGGCGCGTCGCGTCGGCATCGGCCCCTCGGTGTGCACGATGTCGCGCAGGGTGACGCCGTCGACGTATTCCATGACGATGTAGGGCAGCGGGCCCGACGGTGTTTCGGCCTCGCCGGTGTCGTACACCGCGACGATGGATGGATGATTCAGCGCGGCTGCGTTCTGCGCCTCGCGGCGGAAGCGGAGATAAAAGCTGGGATCGCGGGCAAGATCGGCGCGCAGCACCTTGACCGCGACATCGCGGTGCAACCGGACATCGCGGGCCAGATGAACCTCGGACATACCCCCGAAGCCGAGGATCTCGCCCAGTTCATAACGGTCGGACAGGTGCTGAGGGGTGGTCATTGCTGTGTCTCGTGTCGGGCCGGCGGCGTGCTGGGTGTCGGACGGACACCCCCCACTGCTCCGACGACCCGGATCGCCTGCGGGCCGTCGGGGCTCGCATAGTCGACCGGGCCCGAGTCGGCCGGCCCGCTTCGGGGTCCAGAATTCCCTATCTCACCGGGATCCGTCCAATTGGGACGCCGGCCTAGTCCGGGCGCCATACCGCCGGGGGTCTTACTCGCCGGTGGCGGCGCCGAGGGCGGAGGACCGCCGGTGTCGGTGACCGTCGGAGGCTGTTGCTGCTCGTTGTCCGCGCGGGAGTTGATGACGATGAGCACCGCGATGATGATCGCGAGCGCTCCGAGCACCCCCGCGGCCCACAGCAGGGCACGCTGGCCCGAGGAGAACGTGCGTCGCGCCGGAGGCGGTCGGTGGCTGCCGGTTGCCGGCCTCGACCGACGCGGCGCCGGGGTACGCGGACTGGACACGGCGGCCGCCCGTGTGGTCGGGCTCGACGGAATGGACGCGGGCGACGCCCGGCCGGCGGGTGGCGACTGGCTAGGTCGCGGCGGACGGCGCCCGGCCCGCACCGCGGCCACGGCGTCGGCGAACGGCCCTCCGCTGCGGTAACGCATCGCGGGGTTCTTGACCAGCGTGATCTCGATGAGCTCGCGCACGTTGGGCGGCAGCTCGGAGGGGAGCGGCGGCGGGGGCTCCTTGATGTGCTTCATCGCCACCGTCAATGCGCCATCGCCGGTGAACGGCCGCTTGCCCGAGACGACCTCATAGCCGACGACCCCCAGCGAGTAGACGTCGCTGGACGGGGTCGCGTCGTGGCCGAGGGCCTGTTCGGGTGCGATGTACTGGGCAGTGCCCATCACCATGCCGGTCTGGGTCACCGGAGCGGCGTCGACGGCCTTGGCGATACCGAAGTCGGTGATCTTCACCTGACCCGTCGGCGCGTTAAGGATGTTCCCGGGTTTCACGTCGCGGTGCACCAGACCCGCGGCGTGCGCGACCTGCAGGGCGCGCCCGGTCTGCTCCAGCATGTCCAGCGCGTGCCGCAGCGACAGCCGGCCGGTGCGCTTGAGCACCGAGTTCAGCGGCTCGCCGTTGACCAGCTCCATCACCAGGTAGGCCGTGCGGCCTTCGCCGTCCAGCTGGCTCTCGCCGTAATCGTGGACCGCCGCGATCCCGGGGTGGTTCAGCATTGCCGTCGTGCGCGCCTCGGCGCGGAACCGCTCAATGAACTCCGGGTCCTGGGAGAACTCCTGCTTGAGCACCTTCACGGCGACACGCCGGCCCAGCCGGCTGTCCACGGCCTCCCAAACCTGGCCCATGCCGCCGGTGGCGATCAGGCGCTGCAGGCGGTATCTGCCTGACAGCGTCACACCAACTCGCGGGCTCATGGTCCTCCCTGTAGCGCGGCCTGGATCACAGCCCGTCCGATCGGCGCGGCGAGTGCACCCCCCGTCGCGGACAGGCGGTCGGCGCCATTCTCCACCAACACCGCCACGGCGACCTTCGGGGTCTGGGCGGGCGCGAAGGCGATGTACCACGCGTGCGGCGGTGTATGACGCGGGTCGGTGCCATGCTCTGCGGTACCCGTCTTTGATGCGATCTGCACGCCGGGAATGGCCCCTTTCTGCTGTGCGACCTTCTCGGCGCCGACCATCAGCTCTGTTAGCTTAGCGGCGACCTGCGGTGACACGGCGCGACCTTGTTCGTAGGGAATGGTCGTGCTGATGTTTGCCAGGTCTGGACCCTTGAGGCTGTCGACGAGATAGGGCTGCATCGACACCCCGCCGTTGGCGACGGTCGCGGCGATTTCGGCGTTCTGCAGCGGGGTCAACGCGACGTCTTTCTGCCCGATGCTGGACATCCCTAGGGCGGCGGCGTCGGGGATGATCCCGACGGTCGACTCGGCAACCTGCAGCGGGATGACGCTCGGGGTGCTGTCGAGGCCGAACGAATGCGCCATGCTGCGCAGCGCATCGGATCCGGTGAGGATGCCGAGCTGGACGAATGCGGTGTTGCACGACAGCGCGAACGCCTGTTTGAGGGTGACCGTCGACGCGTCACCGCACGGCTGGCCGCCGTAGTTCTCCAAGGTTGCTGTGCTGTTGGGTAGCGGGATGGAGGACGCCGCCGTCAGCTCTTCGGTGTCGCTGGCGCCGGCGGTCAGCGCCGCGGCGGTAGTGACCACCTTGAACGTCGATCCCGGCGGGTAGGTCTCCGAGATGGCACGGTTGGTCATCGGATTGTCGGCGTCGTCGCGCAGCCGCTGCCACGCTTGCGCCTGGACGTCCGGGTCGTGCGACGACAGCAGGTTGGGATCGTAGGAGGGCGACGAGACCATCGCCAGGATCTTGCCGGTGGACGGCTCGAGGGCAACGACTGCGCCCTTGCAGGGCGGTCCGCCGCAGCCCTGCTGCATCGCGTCCCAACCCGCCCGCTGCACGCGCGGACGGATCGTCGTGTCGACGCTGCCGCCGCGCGGATCGCGACCGGTGAAGAAGTCGGCCAGTCGGCGCCCGAACAACCGCTCGTCGGAGCCGTTCAGCAGCGCGTCCTCGGCCCGCTCCAGTCCGGTGCTCGAGTAGCTCAAGGAGTAGAAGCCGGTCACCGGCGCGTACTCCGCGGGGTTGGGATACACCCGCAGGAACCGGTAGCGGCTGTCGGTGGCCGCGGAGTAGGCCAGCAGCTGGCCGCCCGCGACGATCTGACCGCGCTGGCGCGAATACTCGTCGAGCAGCACGCGCTGGTTGCGCGGGTCGGCGCGCAGCGAGTCGGCGGCGAAGACCTGCGTCATCGTGGCGTTGAGCAAGAGCAGCACGATCAGCGCCATGACCACCATGGAGATTCGGCGCAGAGAGGTGTTCATATCTTTTCGATCACCTCGGTGCCCGCCGATGCGATCGACGACTTCTTGCGCGGGCGCGGGCGCAGGGGCCGGCGGGCGCTGTGCGAGATGCGCGCCAGGATGGCCAGCAGGACATAGTTCGCCAGCAATGACGAACCGCCATAGGACATCCAAGGGGTGGTCAGCCCGGTTAGCGGAATGAGCTGCGTGACGCCGCCGACGACGATGAACAGCTGCAGAGCCAGCGTCGACGCCAAGCCCGCGGCCAGTAGCTTGCCGAAGCTGTCGCGTGTGGCGATCGCCGTGCGCAGACCGCGCACGATGACGATCGTGTACAGCATCAAAATGCTGGCCAGCCCGACCAGCCCGAGCTCCTCGCCGAACGCGGCGATAATGAAGTCTGTCGACGCGGCGGGCACCGTGTCCGGCTGCCCGTTACCGAGGCCGGTGCCGAAGATGCCGCCGGTGGCAAAGCTGAAGAGCGACTGCACAATTTGATAGCCGCTGCCGTCGGGGTCCGAAAACGGGTCCCACCACATCTGCACGCGAACCCGGACGTGCGCGAAGACGAAATAGGCGATAACGCTTCCCACGGCGAACAGCACCAGGCCGATGATCACCCAACTGAAGCGCTGGGTGGCCAGATAGACCACCACGAGAAACGACGAGTACAGCAAAAGCGAAGTGCCAAGGTCCTTTTCGAAGACCATCACGCAGATCGAGATCACCCACGCCGCCAGCAGGGGTGCGAGGTCCCGCGGCCGGGGCAGGGTCATGCCCATGAAATGCTTGCCCACACTGCCGAACAGGCCACGTTTGGCGATGAGCACCGCCGAGAAGAAGATCAGTAACAAGATCTTGGAGAACTCTGCGGGCTGAATTGAGAAGCCGGGGAACCGTATCCAGATCTTCGCGCCGTTCTGTTCGGACAGCGACGCCGGCAGCAGCGCGGGAATCACCAAAAAGATCAGACCCGCCACCCCGTAGATGTACCCGTAGCGCGCCAGCTGCCGGTGATCCTTCAAGAAGGTGACCACGAGGGCGAATGCGACGACTCCGATCAGGGTCCACAGCATCTGCTGGGTCGCGCTGGGGTGATGGCGACCGCTGAGCTGATTGGTCACCAGATCGAGCCGGTGGATCATCACCAGGCCAAGTCCGTTGAGCAGCGCCACAATCGGCAGCAGCAGGGGGTCGGTGTAGGGCGCGAAGCGTCTGATCGCCAGGTGCGCCGAGCCGAACACAAGCAGGAAGATCAGGCCATAGGTGATCACGTTCCAGCCCAGACCCCGCTCCTGGTTGGCCTCGACGATCAGCAACGCGGCGACGGTGATCACTGCGGCGAAGCACAGCAGCAGAAGTTCGGCGTTGCGCCGGGTGGGCAGCGGGGGTGTGACCGTGACGGGTGGCTGAACTTGCGTCGTCATGCCACCGTCCGGCAGTCGATACCCGGTTGAAGTGGCGGGGCTGGAAGCGCGGTCAGCGTCTGAGAAGAAGTCGTCGGGCCTGCCGGCGATGTGTTCGCGGGGCCGTTGGTGGCGCTGGGGAAGGGCGGCGGGCTGGCGCCGGGAGAGATGGAAGTCGTTGGGGGCGATGCTGTCACAGATGGCTCTGGTGTTCCGCTCCGGGTGTTCGTGGACCCCGGTGGAGACGTGGCGCGCGGACAGGTCGGCAGGAGGTACGCGGCCAGTAGTTGGCGTAGCTGCGACTCGGCCTGGTCCAGGCTGCCGCCCGGTAGTCCGGTTTGAACCTGGACCTGACCGGGACGGCGCAGGTCCTTGAGCGTCATCAGCTGGCAGTTGGGATGACCATCGGATTGGCCGTAACTGATCAGCGACAGCTCATTGCCGGAGCCCAGGCAGCCAACCAAATATGGCTGCTGCAGCGGCATTCCGAGCAACGAGCCTTGGATGCCCCGCACGATGGCTACCTTGCCGTCGTATTCGGTGACGTAGTAGTTGCGCTGGATGACCCACCAGCCGATGGCCAGGCCGGCTAAAACAAACAGCACCGCCAGGGTGACGACGAAGAACATCCGTCGCGGCGACCAGCGCGGGCGGCTCTGCGGCTCCGGTTGTGGCGCTACGCGTTTGGCGGCCTCGTCGCGGGGCCTGATGGCCGACGCGCGTCCCGCGGACGTGTTGGGCAGGGTCATCTGGTCCTCGTCACCCGATACCGCACCCGCGAGAATCGGCTGAGTCTGGCCGTAGTCGTAGTCGACGACGTCGGCGACCACCACGGTCACGTTGTCCGGCCCACCACCGCGCAGCGCCAACTCGATGAGCCGGTAAGCGGCCTCGGCGACGTCGGGAATCTGGAGCGCCTCGGAGATTGTCTCGTCGCTCACCGGATCCGAAAGTCCGTCGGAGCACAGCAGATAGCGGTCGCCCGCCCGCGCCTCCCGCATGGTCAGCGTCGGCTCGACCTCGTGACCGGTGAGTGCCCGCATGATCAACGAGCGCTGCGGGTGGCTGTGCGCCTCTTCCCGGGTGATCCGGCCTTCGTCGACCAGGGTCTGAACGAAGGTGTCGTCCTTGGTGATTTGAGTCAGCTCGCCGTCGCGCATCAGGTAACCGCGCGAATCACCTATGTGTACCAACCCAATACGGTCGCCGGCGAACAGGATCGCGGTGAGTGTGGTGCCCATCCCCTCGAGTTCGGGTTCGGCCTCGACCTGCGCGGCGATCGCCCCATTGCCCGAACGCACCGCGGTGTCGAGCTTGGCAAGCAGGTCGCCGCCGGGTTCGTCGTCATCGAGATGGGCCAGCGCGGCGATCACCAACTGGGAAGCGACCTCGCCGGCCGCATGACCACCCATGCCGTCGGCCAGGGCGAGCAGCCGGGCGCCGGCATACACAGAGTCTTCGTTGTTCGCGCGTACCAGGCCGCGATCACTGCGCGCGGCGTATCGCAGGACCAAGGTCACGGGCGCAGCTCCTCGACCCCGGCTGCGCCGGCATCATCGTCATAGGCGCGGGTCACGGGCGCAACTCAATCGCCGTCTTGCCGATTCGAATCGGCGTTCCCATCGGAACTCGTACCGCAGTCGTCACCTTCGCCCTGTCAAGGTAAGTACCGTTGGTCGATCCTAGATCCTCGACGTACCATTCCGAGCCGCGCTGAGATAGCTTGGCGTGCCGCGTCGAGGCGTAGTCGTCGGTCAGCACCAGAGTCGAGTCGTCAGCCCGTCCGATCAATACCGGCTGTCCGCTGAGCGTGATGCGCGCGCCCGCCAAGGACCCTTCGGTCACCACCAGATAGCGCGCCGCGTGCCGGCGCTGCCGCGATGGCAGCAGCGTGCTACGTAAAGTCAACCCGCGGCGCACCATGACGGCGCCGGTCGGCGCATAGATATCGGTCCGCAGAATCCGCAGCACAGACCAGATGAATACCCACAACAACATCAAAAACCCGGCGCGCGTCAGCTGCAGTACTAGTCCCTGCATCTGGCGTCCTTTCCGTCCTAGCGTCGTTTCCCTGGCGCCCGTGACACCGAGCACATCGGCAACGTCACGATACTTGGACGGCGGTCGACACGGGGCGAAGCATGGCAGCGTTGAGCCCAGTGGATTTAGTGGATGCGGACGATGATCTCCGAGTGGCCCAACCGGATCACGTCACCGTCGGCCAATTGCCATTCCTGTATCGGCGCATTGTTGACCGTGGTGCCGTTGGTCGAATTAAGGTCCGACAGCAGGGCCACCTGACCGTCCCAGCGCACCTCGAGGTGACGCCGTGACACACCGGTGTCCGGCAAGCGGAATTGGGCGTCCTGCCCACGGCCGACGATGTTCGAGCCCTCGCGGAGCTGATAGGTACGGCCGCTTCCATCGTCGAGCTGGAGGGTGACGGTGGTTCCGGCCGCTCCGTAGCCGCCCTGACCGTAGCCGCCGTAGCCGGCGGGCTGGCCGTAGTCGCCCTGCTGGGCGTAATCGGCGGGCGGGGCGTACTCAGTCTGATGGCCGTATTCAGCCGGCTGGCCGTAGTCGCTCGGCTGCGCGTAGTCGAAGTCGTGGTGGGATTGCTCCGCGTACCCGCCGGCCTGGCCCGGGTAGCCCCCGCCCGGCACGTTCTCGGCGTACTGGGTGTAGTCGCCGGACCCGTAGTCCTGGCGGCCGTATCCCCCACCCTGCTGATAGCCCTGGTCGTACCCGCCGCCCTGCTCGGGGTAAGCGGGTCGTTGCTCCTGCGGGGCGTAGCCCCCCTCTTCGGGACGAGCGGGCCCGCGGCCGTAGTCGCCGTAGCCGCCGCCATAGCCCTGCCCGCCGGCCGGTTGCTCGCCACCGGGAGGCGGGTAACCGCCACCCTGGCGGGAGCCCTGGTCGTAGCCTTGCCCGCCGTATCCGCCGGGCGCGGGAGGACGCTGTTCGTACGACTGCGGGTAGCCTCCCTGGCCCTGCTCGGGGTAGCCACGCTGCTCGGGGTAGCCGCCCTGGCCTTGGTAGCCACGCTGGTCCGGGTAGCCGCCTTGCCCCTGTTCGGGGTAGCCGCCTTGTCCTTGGTAGCCGCGCTGGTCGGGGTAGCCGCCTTGCCCTTGCTCGGGGTAGCCGCCCTGGTCGGGGTGGCGGGGAGGCTGGTATCCCTGCTGGGGTGGGTATCCGCCCTGGTCGGGTGCGTATCCACCGCGCGGGTCGGGTCCGCCCTGCTGCTCCGCGCCTCCGCGCGACTCTTCTTGCGGACGCCCGTAGCGCTCGTCGTAGTACTCGTCACCGGGCCGCCCCGGTCCCTGAGCCCCGCGGTAGCTCGAATTGTCAGTCATTGGTGCTACTCCTCGTTCTGCGCCGAACGCATTATTTGATTGTGGCTGGACGGGATGGTCGACCGTCGGGCGGGGCTGAACATCGGGGTTGACAGCACCACGGGCGCGGTACTGGCCGGTACGCAGGCTCGACAACTGCTCGAACCGGACGACAACCTCACCATACGTTTGCCACCCCTGTTCATGGATGTAGTCGGTCAAGTACCTCGCGAAAGCGCCCGATGTGGGGTCCGGGTCGGCGCCTACTTTCTCGAAGTCGTGCATACCGAGGGTAATGATGTATTCGTTTGGGGCCAAAAGGCGATTTCCCTGCAGCTTCTGAATACCGTCACGAGCTTCGCGACGCAGCAGGGCTTCGACCTCTTGGGGAACTATCGATCCTCCGAATACCCGCGCAAACGCGTTATCTACCGTCGCTTCGAGCTTGCGCTCGATTCGCGCGATCAGCCCCCGTTGGCTACCCATGCCCTAGCGGTCGCCTGCACTTGTCTCGGCATGTCGCCAGCGCACGGCAAACGATCCGCCCACCTGTCCTATCACTCCAGCATGGTATCGGCCCGGCGTGACGCTGCGGCACTTTCGGAATTATGAGAACTGCATCCGCGCAGCTCAGAGTCGTTGCGCTACAGCAGTGCCCAGGGCGGCCGGCGGCCCTGGGCCCTCCGCCGCGGTTGGGGGATGTGGCCATTAGAGTGGTATGGTCCATCGGTTGTTTTTCCGGGCGAGTGGCGGAATGGCAGACGCGCTGGCTTCAGGTGCCAGTGTCCTTCGGGACGTGGGGGTTCAAGTCCCCCTTCGCCCACAGTGAGCGGTTCGACGAACTGCATACACAACGGTCACGAACTTCAAGGAGTTCGTGACCGTTGTGTTTTAGCGCGCTGTTTCAACCAAAGCGCATTCGAACGACTTGCGCTCCAATTAGTAGGCCTGGCAGCGGCGTGCAATTAGGCTCAGTACAGCCGATTGCCAGGGAGTGTGAGCGCATGGCGGTGCCGGCCCGGGAGTGGTCGCATTGGGCGGCGGGGTATGCAGTCCCACGCGTATTTCTGAATGTGCAGGCTCGGCGGGGTGATCCGCTGTCCCAACTCCTGACGATCGATTCCAACCCCGTCGATGATATTTATCCGCTGATTGAGCAAGTTCGCCGCCGCGGACGCATGTCGCCGGTCAAGAAGGTCGGCTGGGTCACCGCTGACGCACCAATCATTCGCGAAGTATTGCGCGACAGCCGATTTCGGACCATTAAACAGCGCGACCGGTCACCATTCCGTCTCGCCCAGCGGATCATGGCCAGGACCACCCCCGATGTGCCCAATCCGCTGGAACCGCCCTCGATGTTGGTCACCGATCCGCCGGAGCACACGCGGCTACGGCGCTTGGTCTCGCGGTCTTTCACGCCACGGGCGCTCGACGCACTGCGCGCTCGCATTCACGAAATCACCGAGGAGCTGCTTCGCGGTTTGGAGGGCAGCGCGAGGTGCGACCTGGTCGCCGAGTACACGTCCCAGCTCCCCCTGGCGATCATCGTCGAGATGCTGGCAGTCCGACGCGAGGACACCCCCTACCTTCTTGCGATCAGCGACACGACGACGAAGTTAATCGGTATCAGCGCGCCCTCCTGGCGCGACTTTCGGGCGGCGATTCAAGCGCTGCGCGACTTCGACCAGTACCTCGCCAGACACATCGAGCGGCTACGTCGAGACGACGTCGACAACAGCATCCTGTCCGACGTCGTACGCAACAGCGACCTTACCGAGGTCGAACTCAGGCTGCTGGCAGGGCTGCTTCTCGGCGCGGGATTCGTCACGACGACCCATGTCCTGGGCAAGGCTGTCGCGGCGCTCGCGCGGCATCCCGATCAAGTCGCCGCGCTACGCGCGAATCCCGAGGGCTGGCCGAACGCGGTCGAAGAGATCCTGCGCTATGACACCACCGGCCAGTTGGCCGCGCGAGTCTCGACCGAAGACGTTGACGTCCACGGCTACCCGGTTCGGGAAGGCGAAACGCTATTCCTCTTGGTGGGCGGCGCCAACCGCGACCCGGCAGTCTTCGACGATCCCAATAGCTTCGACGCCACCCGCGCCAACGCCCGCGACCACATCACCTTCGGGACCGGAGTGCACGCGTGCCTGGGTGCGGCGCTGGCTCGCATTGAACTCCAGATCGGCCTGCAGTCATTGTTCGAGCACTTCCCCCAGCTGACCCTGGCCGGCGAACCGAGTCTGAACGGCAGCATCGGGCTGCACGGTTTCAGGTATCTGCCGGTATCACTGGGAGCAACGAGCGCAACCGTTCCCTAGTGCCGCTTACCGGGGCAGCACGGCCTCGATCGCTTCGACCACCTCGGGCGCGTCCGGTTCCGTGCGAGGGCGGAACCGCTTGACCACCTCACCGCCGGGGGCGAGAAGAAACTTCTCGAAGTTCCACTGAATGTCGCCTGCCGCGCCGTCGGAATCGACAGCCTGGGTCAGCTCGGCGTACAGCGGGTGGCGGTCGTCACCGTTGACATCGGTCTTCGCCAACAACGGGAAAGTCACCCCGTACGTCGTCGAGCAGAACTGCTGGATCTCGTCGGCCGTGCCCGGCTCTTGGCCCATGAACTGGTTGCACGGAACGCCGACGACCGTCAGACCGCGGTCGCGGTAGTCCTTGGCCAACTTCTCCAATGCCGTGTACTGCGGAGTCAGACCGCACTTGGAGGCCACGTTCACGACTAGCGTTGCGCCGTTTGACAATTCGGCCAGCGTGGTCGGCTTGCCGTCGAGGGTGGTCAGGGCGATGTCATTGAGGGTCACCTCGACGACGCTACTCCCCGAACCCGGTCAGATCTGTCGGCGGATGTCGACCAGGTGGTGCTGGACGTCATGCACGGTGTGTACCGCGAGCCAGCGCAGCGACCGCTCGTGGGTCTCCGGATAGTTGTAGACGACCGTGCGGTCCCAGTCGTCGGCGACCAGGCGGGCCAGGGCATTGGCGAACAGCGTTGCGGCATCCGTGAGCTGACGGGCCACGGCCGCCGGATCCTGCTCGTTGTAGCCGTCGTGCTCGACGCGCTCCTCGCGGCCCATGGGTGTGCAACTCGCCCCGTTCACCCGTCGCGCCATCAGCACCCGCTCGCGCTGCACCTGCAGCACATCTCGCAGATGACATCCGTACTCGAGCGGCGACCACACTTCGGGTCCCGGGCGGGCGCGCACATCAATATCTTTGTCGCGCAGAATCATCGCGACCTCCGCGGCGAACGTCTGGACGTCACCCCCGGCCGCCAGGGCCTGATCGATGTCGTAGGTAAAGCCGCATTCAGCGCACTCGGTCGCTTCGCCCATTTTCAGTCCTTGGTGTCGGCCGATCGGATCCGGCCGACCAGCATGTCGGTCCAATCGGTGACGTACTGATCGTCGGGCGTGTCGATCTGCGGCGAATGGAACACGATTCGGGTCGCCCGTTTGCCGAGCAGCGCGTTGATCCCGACGACGGCGATCCTCTTCGCTTCGACTTTGTCCAGCGTCGGTGCGCAGCCCTTGATCCAATCGGCCAGCTCGCTGTAGAGGCCGTCGACGAGGGCGGCGTACGCGTCCTTCAATCGAGGCGATTCGTCGGCGGGGGTTCTGGCCGCGACTTGGAGGAACTCGCTCTCGCGGTCCAGGACGCTCATCAAATACCGGCACAGCAGCGTGAGTTCGGTGCGCAAGTCGCCCTGTCCGGCGAACAACGCGCTGATGTCGTGCATTGCGCGGCGGCGGTCGAGCTGGCGATCGATCCCGGCGGTCAGCAACGCTTCCTTGGATTTGAAGTGGTTATAGAGCGCACCGCAACCGGGCACCAGGCCGGCGGCCTTTTCAATTTGGGTGATGCTCGTTGCGCGGTAGCCCTGTTGGCTGAACAACCGCATGGCCTCGGAGACCAGCCGCTCCTTTGTCGATGCTTCCACCTTGACCGTCCTATAAGTGAATACTTATATTCAGTACTAGGCCACTATATCAATTGAGGCCGCACCAGGGAGGACCGCGATGGCGGATACCGATCGGCCAGTGCCGCGCGGACGGGTTCGGCGCACGATGCCGATGGCGGGCTTCACCGCTCGCGCCGCCGGGGGACGCATGCTCGCCTCGCTGCGGGAGAAAGCCGGAGACGAAGGCGCGTTGCTACGGTTTCACGAACGCACCGCGGAGCGCTACGTCGAATTGCTCGGCCACTCCAAGGGCGTCCTGATGAAGGCTGGACAACTGGTCTCCATGGTCGATGCGGCGGCCCTCGGTGTCGGCGAGCTCTCGCCCTACCAACGGGCACTCACCCGTTTGCAGGCCGATGCCCCACCAATGGATTCGGATCTGGCTCTTGATGTTTTGAGGGCTCAACTGGGACAGCCCGCTGACGAGGTGTTTGCCGAATTCGCCGACGAACCCATGGCTGCGGCATCGATCGGACAGGTGCATCGCGCTACCTTGCACGATGGTCGGCAGGTCGCCGTCAAGATTCAATACCCCGGTGTGGCGCAAGCGATTCGCGACGACCTCTCCAACACCGAACTACTGGCGACGGTGTTCCGGTTTGCCGCCGGTGCGGCCGGTGCATTCGGCGCAACGATGCCGGACTTGGAGCAGGCGACGGGTGAGATTTCCGCACGCATCTCCGAAGAGGTCGACTATCGGCAAGAGGCCGCCAATATCACCGCATTCAGCGACCTCTATCGCGGCCATCCATTCATCCGCGTGCCAGACGTGATTCCCCAAGCATCCGCCGACCAGGTAATCACCATGACCTATCTGGACGGATTGGACTGGGCTGCAGCACAAAACGCCGATCAGGAACTGAAGAACACATGGTCGGAGGCGATCGCGCGCTTTATCACGGGTTCCTACCGACATGCCAACCTGTTTCACGCCGACCCGCACCCGGGCAACTACCGCTTCGGTGAGGACGGGACCGTCGGGTTCGTCGACTTCGGTTGCGTGAAGGTCCTCACTCGCGATCAGCGCCGGCGCATCGTGAAGATGATGCGTGCCGCAGTTGACGGCCAGAAGGACAATGTCCGGGAACTCATGATCGAAAGTGGTTTCTTCACAGCAGATTCCGCTCTGACCGCCGACGAGACATATCAGTGGTGGGAAGGGATCATCTACGAGGTGCTCGCTCCCCAGCCGGCGACCTACACCGAGCAGGCGTCCGAACGCGCCATTCAATTCCTGCTCGACGTGCGCGCGGCGGACCATCCCTTGCGCAGAATGTCGGTGCCCGCCGACTTCGTGTTCTTTTCGCGGCTGAATCTCTCGATGAACGCGATTCTCACTGCACTGCGTGCCGTCATGTACGGACGGGCAATGGTCGACGACATGGACGGTGTCGCGGCACCTGTCACAGAATTGGGCCGCCAACACGTGGCGTGGGTTCGGAAGCGCAGCTTGCCTTTTGGAATGGACTGCCATGACGACC
>NZ_JAFAUS010000157.1 GCF_019243155.1 Mycobacterium sp. | reverse complement strand
GCGGCACTGCGATCTAGGAGGTTTGGCCATGACTTCCTCTGAGTCGAATGAGCCGGCCGGCGCAGAACCCACCGCCCACATCGACCTGGAATCCGTCGCGGCCAACGCCAGCGCCGCCCGCGCACTCGAAGGCCTGCAGGCGGAAGCCGCCGCCGGTGAGGGACACGCCCAGCCGCCGATCGACCTGACCGCCGCCGCATTTTTCGACGTGGACAACACGCTGGTGCAGGGCTCGTCGGCGGTGCACTTCGGACGCGGGCTGGCGGCTCGCAACTACTTCACCTACCGCGACGTCATCGGATTCATCTACGCGCAGGCGAAGTTTCAGTTGCTGGGCAAGGAGAACAGCAACGACGTCGCCGCCGGCCGGCGCAAGGCGCTCGCGTTCATCGAGGGCCGGTCGGTCGATCAACTGGTCTCCCTGGGCGAGGAGATCTACGACGAGATCATCGCCGACAAGCTCTGGGCCGGCACCCGCGAACTCACCCAGATGCACCTCGACGCCGGCCAGCAGGTGTGGCTGATCACCGCCACGCCATACGAACTCGCCGCCACGATCGCGCACCGGCTCGGCCTGACCGGCGCCCTGGGCACGGTCGCGGAGTCCGTCGACGGCGTGTTCACCGGCAGGCTGGTCGGCGAGATCCTGCACGGCCCGGGCAAGGCACACGCCGTCCGGTCGCTGGCGATCCGGGAGGGCCTGAACCTCAAACGCTGCACCGCTTATTCGGACAGCTACAACGACGTGCCCATGTTGTCGCTGGTGGGCACCGCGGTCGCCATCAACCCCGATGCGCGACTGCGGGCGCTGGCCCGCGAACGCGGTTGGGAGATCCGCGACTTCCGCACCGCGCGCAAGGCGGCCCGGATCGGGGTGCCCTCGGCGTTGGCGCTCGGCGCGGCCGGCGGCGCGCTCGCCGCTCTGGCGTCCCGACGCCAATCGCGCTGATAGGCTGCGCCGCTGAGACGTATTCAAGCGGGGAGCGCAGGACATGACAGTCCCAAAAGAAGCCGAAGGACTTATCGGCAGTCACTACCGGGCACCGGACTACTTTCTGGTCGGGCGCGAGAAGATCCGCGAGTTCGCCACCTCGCTGCAGGACGACCACCCGACGCACTTCAACGAGGTTGATGCCGAAGCCGCTGGGTATCCCGGGCTGGTGGCTCCGTTGACGTTCCTCGCCATCGCAGGTCGGCGCGTTCAGCTGGAGATATTCACGAAATTCAGCATCCCGATCAACATCGCTCGCGTCATCCACCGTGACCAGAAATTCAAGTTCCACCGGCCGATCCTGGCCCACGACAAGCTGTATTTCGATACGTACCTAGACTCGGTAATCGAGTCCCATGGCACCGTGCTGGCAGAGATCCGAAGCGAAGTGACCGATGCCGACGGGGAACCGATTGTCACCAGTGTCGTCACGATGCTGGGAGAGTCTTCAAACCAAGAGGACGTTGAAGCTACCGCCGCGGCAGTGGCATCCATATCCGCAGGAAAGTTAGGGGCGTAGTAAATGTCTTCACAGGGGGAAGAGGGAAGCACCCAACTGAAGCCACCGGTCGACAAGGTCCGGTCGCACTACGACAAATCGAACGAATTCTTCAAGCTCTGGCTCGACCCGTCGATGACCTACAGCTGCGGGTACTTCGACGAGAATCCGGACCCGCAGAATCTGACCAAGACGCTCGAAGAGGCGCAGTACGCCAAGCGGAAGCTCGCCCTGGACAAGCTGAACCTCGAGCCCGGCATGACGCTGCTCGACATCGGCAGCGGCTGGGGCTCGACCATGCGGCATGCCGTCGCGGAATACGACGTCAACGTCATCGGCCTGACGCTGAGCGAAAACCAGCACGCCCACTGCATGGCGGAGTTCGAGAAGATGGACAGCCCCCGCCGCAAAGAGGTGCGCATCCAGGGCTGGGAGGAATTCCCGGACGAACCGATCGACCGCATCGTGTCGCTGGGCGCGTTCGAGCACTTCGCCGACGGTGCGGGTGACGCCGGATACGAGCGATACGCCACCTTCTTCAAGAAGTACTACGACCTGCTGCCCGACGACGGCCGGATGCTGCTGCACAGCATCGTGGTGCCCAGCGCCGAGGAGGGCAAGGCGATGGGCTTGCAGGTCAATATGACCCTGCTGCGGTTCATCAGCTTCATCCTCAAGGAGATCTACCCGGGCGGAAAGTTGCCCCAGGTCGATCTGGTCGACAAGTACTCGACCGACGCGGGTTTCAAGATCGAGCGCCACCACTTCATCGGCAAGAACTACGTTCCGACGCTGACCGCCTGGGGGGATGCCCTCGAGGCGCACAAGGACGAGGCGATCGCCCTGAAGGGGCAAGACACCTACGACATCTACCTGAAGTACCTGCGGGGCTGCTCGGACCTGTTCCGCGACGGCTACACGAACGTCTGCCAGTTCACCATGGTCAAGTAGTCACTACGGCACCACAGAGAACGCCACCGCGGATTTCCGCGGTGGCGTTTCCTTTTGCGCTTGTCAGCCGAAGAAGATGTTGCGCCGGCCGGCAAGCAACCGGTATAGCGTCTGCTGGATGGTCTCGCGGACCTGGTCGGTGAGCTCGAAGGTGACCATCGGGTCGTCGGCGTCTGATGCCGCGTAGTCGTTGGTGTAGATCGGCTCGCCGAAGGCGATGCGCCACTTCGACGGCAGCGGCACCAGGCCCGCAGGCCCGGCCAGCGGGAAAAGCGGCGTGATCGGGAAGTACGGCAGCCCGAACAGCCGAGCCAGCAGCTTGACGTCGGTGAGCATCGGGTAGATCTCTTCGGAGCCGATGATCGAGCAGGGGACGATCGGCGCCTTGGTCCGCAGCGCGGCCGTCACGAATCCACCGCGGCCGAAGCGCTGCAACCGGTAGCGGTCCTCGAAACGCTTGCCGAGGCCCTTGTAGCCCTCCGGGAACACGGCGGTGAGCTCGCCGGCGGCAAGCAGCCGGTGCGCGTCCGTCGTGCACGCCATGGTGTGGCCGGCCTTGCGGGCCGCTTCCCCGATCATGGGTAGGTCAAACACCATGTCGGCGGCCAGCAGCCGCAGGTCCCGGTGCGCCGGATGCTCGTCGTGGACGGCCACCGACAGCATCAGCCCGTCGAAGGGCAGCACCCCGGCGTGATTGGCCACCAGCAAAGCCGGGCCGTCGGTCGGCAGGTTCTCGATGCCGCTGACTTCCACGCGGAACCACGACCGGAAGAAGAGCCGCAGCAACGGACGCACGATCGCGCTGTTGAAGTGCGGATCGAAACCGAATTCGTCGACGGTGTAGTCGCCCATGAAACGCTGACGGAGGAATCCGGCGACCGAGGCGACGCGCTGGGCCAGTTCGTTGAGCGGCGCCTCCGCGGACGACATCGCGGCAGCGCGACGGTGATCGTCGATTTCGCGGACCACGGCGGCGAGTTGTTCCGCCGATGCGCGGCCGTGCGGATCAGAGAGAAGCGAGGGGTGCTGGCGAGCGGACTCCGCTCGCTGATCGGCTCTACGACGCGCCGCTACCCGACCCCGATTAGTGTGCAGT
>NZ_JAFAUS010000229.1 GCF_019243155.1 Mycobacterium sp. | reverse complement strand
GCCTCGGCCTCGATCGGGTCACCCAGGACGGTGCCCGTGCCGTGCGCCTCGATGTAGTCGACGGTGCGCGGGTCGATCCCGGCATCCTTGTAGGCCCGGCGCAGCACGTCGGCCTGCGCGTCCTGGTTGGGGGCGATCAGGCCGTTGGACCGGCCGTCGTGGTTGACCGCGCTGCCGGCGATGACGGCCAGGATCTGGTCGCCGTCGCGGCGCGCGTCATCGACGCGCTTGAGCACGAACATGCCGCCACCCTCGGAGCGCGTGTAGCCGTCGGCATCCGAGGAGAACGACTTGATCCGGCCGTCGGGCGACAGCACCGCGCCGATCTCATCGAAGCCGAGCGTGACCAACGGCGTCAGCAGCGCGTTGACCCCGCCGGCGACGGCCACGTCGCACTCGCCGTTGCGCAGCGCTTGCACGGCCTGGTGTGTCGCGACCAGCGAGCTCGAGCAGGCGGTGTCCATCGCGACCGAGGGGCCGCGGAAGTCATAGAAGTAGGAAACCCGGTTCGCGATGATCGAGCTCGCGGTGCCGGTGATCGCGTAGGGGTGTGCGACGGTCGGGTCGGAGACCGCCAGGAATTGGTAGTCGTTGTTCGAGAAGCCGACGTACACGCCGACGGCCTCGCCCCGCAGGGTCGACGCGGGGATGCGGGCGTGCTCGAGCGCCTCCCAGGTCAGCTCGAGCGCCATCCGCTGCTGCGGGTCGATGTTGTCCGCCTCGGTCTTGGCGACCGCGAAGAATTCGGAGTCGAAGCCCTTGACGTCCTTCAGGTAGCCGCCGCGGGTGCGGGCCGTCGAAACCCGCTGGGCGATGCGTGGCTCTTCCAGAAACTCCGACCAGCGGCCCTCGGGCAGGTCGGTGATGGCGTCGCGGCCCTCCATCAGCGCCGCCCAGGTTTCGTCCGGGGTGTTCATGTCGCCGGGCAGCCGCGTCGACAGACCCACGATCGCGATGTCGACACGCTCGGCCGGGCCGTTGCGGGTCCAGTCCAAAAGGTCATCGGCGGCGGTGTCTATTTCGGGCTCGCCCTCGACGATGCGGGTGGCCAGCGCTTCGATGGTCGGGTGCTGGAACGCGACCGCGACCGACAGCGTGACACCGGTCATGTCCTCGACGTCGGCGGCCATCGCCACCGCATCGCGCGACGACAGGCCCAATTCGACCATCGGCACCGACTCGTCGATGTCGTCCGGCGACCTGCCGACGGCCCTGGCCACCCAGTTGCGCAGCCATTCCCGCATCTCGGGGACGGTCAAATCGGACTTGGTGGCGGGTGCTTCTCCAGCGGTCGTCTCGCCGGGGACCTGCTCGGCGTTCCCAGAGTTGTCCGGCAGGTCAGATTCTGTGTCAGCCATGGTTCCTGGATTCAGTCAGTTTCACTGGCGAAAGCGGTCGGGGAAGCGACACCGCTGCGCAGGCTGCCGTCGATGTAGGCGGCGCGGCAGGCGCGGTGCCCGATCTTGCCGCTGGAGGTACGCGGGATCGTCCCCGACTGCACCAGCAGCAGGTCACGGACGGTCACGCCATGCCGGACGGCGATGGCCGCGCGGATGTCGTCGGCGATCGGCTGGTAGTCCAGCTTGTGTGAGCCGGCGGCGCGCTCGGCGACGATCACCAGCTGCTCGGAGCTGTCCTCGGGGTCGTACTTCAAACCGGCGTGCGGGTTGTCGAACACTTCCTGCGGCAGCTGGTTCGCGGGCACCGAGAAGGCGGCCACGTAACCGGTGCGCAGCGCCTTGCTGGCTTCCTGCGCCGAGTACTCGAGGTCCTGCGGGTAGTGGTTGCGGCCGTCGATGATGACCAGGTCCTTGATCCGGCCCGCTATATAGAGGTGTCCCTTGTGGTAAGTGCCGTAGTCGCCGGTCTTCACCCACATGCCGTCGTCGGGGGCACCCTCGGCGTGCGACTCGCTGATCCGCGACTTGAGGATGTTGCGGAAGACGTCGTTGGTCTCTTCCTTCTTGCCCCAGTAGCCGATGCCCATGTTGTTCCCATGCAGCCAGATCTCGCCGATCTGACCGTCCGGCAGCTCGCTGGCGGTGTCCCGGTCGACGATGACTGCCCACTCGTCGACGCCGACGATGCCGGCGGAAACCTGCGCCACGGCGTTGGGGGCGTCGGCGGCGACCTCGACGAAGCGCTGCTTGTTCAGCTCGTCACGGTCGACGTAGATGACGGTGGGCGCCTGGTCCATCGGCGTGGTGGAGACGAACAGCGTCGCCTCGGCCAGGCCGTAGGACGGCTTGATCGCGGTCTCGCGCAGGCCGTACGGGGAGAACGCGTCGTAGAACTTGCGCATCGATGCCGGGGAGACCGGCTCGCTGCCGTTCAGGATCGCCTTGACGTTGCTCAGGTCCAGCGGCGGCTCGCCATCCTTGGGCACGCCGCGCACCGCGGCATGCTCGAACGCGAAGTTCGGCGCCACGGTGATGACCTCGCAGTCCGGTGCGTCCTCGGGCTTGCGCGCCATCTCGCGGATCCACCGGCCGGGCCGCCGCACGAACGCGGCCGGCGTCATGAAGGTGAAGTTGTGACCGATCACGGGTGACAGCAGCGCCGTGATCAGGCCCATGTCGTGGAAGAACGGCAGCCAGCACAGGCCGCGGTCGGCCTCTTTGCCTTCGAGGCCGTTGAGCACCTGCAGCACGTTGGTGGGCAGGTTCAGGTGGGTGATCTCCACGCCGGTCGGGGTGCGCGTGGAGCCGGAGGTGTACTGCAGGTACGCGACGGTGTTCTCGTCGGCCTCGGGCTCCTGCCAGGTCGCGGCGACCTCGTTGGGTACCGCGTCGACCGCGATGATGCGGGGCCGCTCCTTGGCCGCGCGGGCGCGGATGAACTTGCGGACACCCTCGGCGGCCTCGGTGGTGGTCAGGATCGTCGAGGGGGTGCAGTCGTCGAGCACGGCGTGCAGGCGGCCGACGTGGCCCGGCTCGCTCGGGTCGAACAGCGGCACCGCGGTCCGGCCGGCGTACAGCGCGCCGAACAGTGCGACGAGGTAGTTCAGGTTCTGCGGGCAGAGCACGGCGATGCGGTCGTCGGGCTGAGTGACCTGCTGCAGCCGGGCGCCCACGGCGCGGTTGCGGGCGCTGAACTCCGACCAGGAGATGTCGCAGGCGACGCCGTCGCGCTCAGTGGAGAAGTCCAGGAACCGGTACGCGAGCTTGTCACCACGAACCCTTGCCCATTTCTCAACGTGCTTGACCAAGTTCGTGTTCTCCGGGAACTTGATCTTTCCATTCACGATGAACGGGTTGTGGTAGACCATGCCGCTCTCCTGTCAAACGATTTTAGGCCGGCTTCGCCGACGATCTCTAAGTGCAGGCTCTCCGTGCAGGCGTTCCCCAGCACACGCGCGCTAGGGAGCTCCGGCCCCATGCCGATCCCGCCGGCACAGGCCCCGATTGGGCCCACGACAAAAGTCTGATTGCTCTTAAATTCTTCTTAATGTTACGGGGCTGCCTACGGCAGACCAAATCACAAGGTACCGCTGATCTCCATCGCTGACGGCTTCCTGACGCCTGTGTCCTGCTGCCCGGTCATCCGTGTTTGGGGTGCGGTGCGTTGCTGACAAGTCCTTGAGCCCAGCTCAGCGTGTAATCGGTCGCTGCCTGCCCGTCCACGCTCCAGAACTGAGTGGTGGCGTAAAGCGCGTGGATCGGCTGGCCCGCATTGCCGGCCAAGGTGTTCACCGTGTTGGGCAGGTTGGCGATGCTGAACGCCTCCGGCGGTGCAGCGCAGATGAGGTCTCCTGGCGCGCAGATCTCGTCCGTCTTGCCGTTCAGGTCGCCGAAACCACCCGGCCTGGCGCCCGTCATGGTCAACCCGAGCCCGGACAACACCGGCACCTCTTGCAAGGTGACCTCTGCGCCCTGTCCCGGCGGGTTGGGACCGACGTCGTTGCCCACCCCGGGCTGGCGACGGCCGTCCGCGATCAACATCACACCCAGCACGAGGTCGTCGTCGACGGGGCCGCGGCCGTTGCCGATGTCGCTCGCAACGTCGCCCGCGATCACCGCGCCCTGCGAGAAGCCCATCAGCACGTAGCTGGTCAGCGGGCACTTGTTGTTCATGTCGGTCATCGCCTGAACCATGCCGCGAGTGCCCTCGGCGCGGCTTTCGTTGTACGACATCTGTGTATCGCCGCTCATCGGATTGTGGAATTGCGCCGTGTAGGGGACGGTGAACGATTGCACCCGCGAGGA